>NZ_CP085154.1:908961-1211949 GCF_022788695.1 Pseudosulfitobacter sp. DSM 107133 | reverse complement strand
AGCCCGCGTCCTGAAGCGGCATCATCCCCTCCATCACATACTTCAGATAGGATGTGCCGCGCAGCAGGCCAATGCCCAGCAGGCCACCAAACAGCAAATAGATCATCGTCGGCTTCATCTTGAAAAACCGGTCGTCGTTCAGCCAGACCGACAGCCCGCCAAAGATCACCACCAGCACCAGTGTCGCCACCTGCATCCGGCTTAGGTGCCCCGTCAGATACCAAAGCGCGCCCGTCGAGGCGATCAGCAGCGGAATGAAGGCCGCCGTGACGATGATAAACCCGTCATATTCGGTGCCCCCAATGGCAAAGACGCGGTCTTTAAGCAGCAAATAGGCAATGAAAAAGACAATCACCGGGCCAAATTCCAGCGCCGATTTCAGAAAGGGATTGATCTCGCGTTTGTCTGTCACAGAATTGTCCTTGCTCATCCGCCCATCTCTACAATCACGGCGCCCACAGCAATCAGCGCCATCAGCGCGATGCGGCGGGGACCGACGGTTTCTTTCAGCACCAGCCAGCCGATAAAGGCGGCAAACACCGTCGAGGTTTCACGCAACACAGCCGCTTCGCCGACCTTGTCCAGCCGCGTGGCCATCATGATAGAGCCGAAACTTAGGAACGCCACCAGGCCGCCCAAAACGCCGCGCCGCATCAGCGGGGCCACGGCGGGCCGATCCGGCATGGCGCGCCAGCGCATAAAGGCAATCGGCGGCATCGACAGCGCATCAATCATGAAAAACCATGCCAGAAACGTGAACGGATTCTCGGTCGCGCGGATGCCATAGGCGTCATAGGTGGTGTACAGCGCCACAAACAGGCCGGTCAGCACCGCCAGACCCAGCGCCAGATTCAGCGTGTCCCGCTCCGCCGTCAGGTTGCGCAGGTTATAGACCGCCAGCCCGAAAATCCCGCACAACAGCACGCCCACGCCGGTCCACTGCACCCAGGTAAAGACTTCGTTGAAAAGCAGATAGGCCCCGATCACCGCAAACAACGGACCGGTGCCACGCACCACGGGATAAACCACCGTATAGGCCCCCTTGGTATAGGCCCAGGCTTGCAACAGCTTGTAGACGGTGTGAATGACCCAGGCGCCAAAGAAGATGGGCCACATATGCGCTTCGGGCCATGGCACCACGAACAGCGCAAAGGGCGCGGCCATCACACCATAGCTGAAATCAATCGCACCGCGCGTCAGCCACGGGTCATGCCGCCCCTTTTGCATCGCGCCAAAAACCGCATGCAAAAACGCCGCCGACAGTGCCAGCATCAGCGCCAGCTGGTGACCCGCTTCGGTGCCCTCGATTGCCAAAAGCCAGTCGCTCATGCGCGCGCCCTCATCAAGGGGCCGTCGACCCGTCGGGGAATCCTACAAACCAAAGCAGACAGAAGGCACCGGACCGGATATTTGGTCATGTCCACACGGTTCCGGGCCGCAAGCTGTTCGGGCGCAGCGCGGTGCGCACAAACTCAGACATCGGCACCGGTCAGCGCGCGCGCGAACTCGTCGGGGTCAAAGGCATCAAGGTCGTCAATCTGCTCGCCCACACCGATGGCATGGATCGGCAGGCCGAACTTGTCGGCCAGCGCCACCAGCACACCACCCTTGGCCGTGCCGTCCAGTTTGGTCATGACCAGCCCCGAGACATCTGCGACCTCTTGAAAAATCTTGACCTGATTCAACGCGTTCTGACCCGTAGTCGCATCCAGCACCAACAGCGTGTTGTGCGGCGCGCTGGGGTCTTTCTTGCGTATGACACGCACGATCTTGGCCAGCTCCTCCATCAGATCGGCGCGGTTTTGCAAGCGGCCTGCGGTGTCGATCATCAACAGATCAGCACCGTCCTCCTGCGCCTTGGTCATCGCGTCAAAGGCCAGACTGGCAGGATCGGACCCTTCGGGCGCGGTCATCACCGGCACACCGGCGCGTTCGCCCCAGACCTGCAACTGCTCCACGGCGGCGGCACGGAATGTGTCACCGGCTGCAATCACCACATTCTTGCCCGCCGCGCGGAACTGGCTGGCCAGCTTGCCGATGGTTGTCGTCTTGCCCGAGCCGTTGACCCCCACCACCAACACCACTTGCGGCGTCTTGGGGTAGATTGGTAACGGACGCGCCACTGGCTCCATGATGCGGGCAATCTCGGTCGCCATCAGGCTCTTGATCTCGCCCACGGACAACTTCCGGCCCATTCGGCCCTCGGCCATGTTGGCGGTGACGCGCAGGGCCGTGTCGACCCCCATGTCGGTGGAAATCAGCAACTCTTCGAGCTGTTCCAGCATATCATCGTCCAGCGCGCGGCGCACGACGGGTTGCGCGGCCGGGGCGCGTTTGAACAAACGGCCCAGCAGGCCCGCAGATGCAGGCGCGCGCGTCGCCTCTTGCTGGCCCGGATCCGCGGCGCGCGGCAATTCTGCTGCGGCGGCGGCGGGGGTCTCCATCAGCGTATCGACCGCCATGGTCGCAGGGCCCGGTGCCGGCGCAGGCGGCATATCGGGTTCAGGCTCGGGGGAAGGCTGCGGTTCCGGCGCGGATGGGATTTCAGGGGCAGGTTCGGAGGGAAGGTCGGGCTGTGGCGCAGGGACCGGCGTGGGCTCGGGGGGCGGGACTGGATCTGTCGCAGGGGTCGGATCCGAAGGCAGATCGGGCGCAGGCACCTCTTCGGGACGCGGCACGGGCGCAGGTTCGGGTGCCGGAACCGGGTCTGTCGGCTGGGGCACTTCAGGCTCTGCGGCGCTGACCTCGCCGCCGTCCTCGACAATCGCTTCCAATCCTTCGTCGATCTTCGACGCGGATTTGAACATACGGTCCTTGAGTTTCTTGAAAAACGCCATGATGCCCCGTGATTTGGTTTAAACCTTAGCTAGTATGCTGCGAAGGGTATGAAAAGGGCCAGTATGAACGGGACCGCTGTGAAAACGCTTTGTGCAGTGTTGATGCTGTGGCTTGCGCCCGTCGGGGCCACCGCGCAATTCGTTGATCCCGGAACTTTGTGCAGCGATGGCACATTGGGGCCGCGCCAGTGCATCCGCCCGCAGCATTTCGCCTATGACACCTGCCAGCTTATCGCGGATTCGTCACGGCGGCACGGGTTGGACGCGGGCTATTTCGCACGCCTGCTGTGGCAAGAAAGCCGTTTTGATCCCAATGCCTTAAGTCCGGTTGGCGCGCAGGGAATAGCGCAGTTCATGCCCTATACGGCCAAGCGGCGCGGGTTCAGCGATGCTTTTAACCCCGCCGAAGCAATCGAGCGGTCGGCGCATTATCTGGGCGCGTTGCAGCGCCGTTATGGCAACGCAGGGCTGGCGGCGGTGGCCTATAACGGCGGGGAAAATCGCGCCGACGGGTTCACCCAGGACGACAAGGGGCTGGCACAAGAAACCTGGGATTATGTGCGCATCATCACCGGCATCGGGGCAGAGCAGTGGCGCGATGATCCACCGCAAAGCCACGATTTTCGGCTGGACGGCGCACAGCCCTTCCTGTCTGCCTGTCTGGCGATGGCCAAAGGGCGGCGCATTACGCCGTTGAAATCAAACCTAAAACCGTGGAGTGCGCAGCTTGCCTTTGGCAAGACGCGGGCGCAGGCAAAGCGCAATGTCACGCGGCTGACAGCCCGGTGTCGCGCGCGCGTGGCGCGTGAAACGGTTGAATTTGTCACCATTCCCAACCGCGTGCGTGGCCAGCCGCCCTTTCATCTGGGGCGGATTGGACGGGATACAAAAGACGGCGCAGAAAAAATCTGTGCCGCCCTGCGCAAAGACGGGTGTTTGTGCCGCGTGTTGCGCCACAAAGGCTGAGTGTCTCAGATCTCGTCAGCGAAATGTTTCATCGTCAGCCGGATCGGGTTCGGTGCCGCCTGCCCCAAGCCGCAAATCGACGCATCGGCCATGGCGGTGCACAATTCATCCAGCAGCGGCTGGTCCCAGCGGTCGGCTTGCATCAGCTTTACGGCCTTTTCACAGCCCACACGACAGGGAGTGCACTGGCCACAGCTTTCATCTTCAAAGAAGCGCAGCATGTTCAGCGCCGCATCCCGTGCTTTGTCGTGATCAGACAAGACAACCACCGCAGCCGAGCCGATAAAGGTGCCATGTGGTTGCAAAGTGTCAAAATCCAGCGGGATGTCATTCATGGATGCAGGCAACAAACCTGACGACGGACCACCCGGTTGGTAGGCTTTAAAGCTGTGCCCCTCGGCCATGCCGCCCGCCGCCGCGATGATGTCCATGATCGTCGATCCGGCGGCCAAAAGATAGACGCCGGGCTGCGCGACGCGCCCCGAAACCGAGTAACTGCGCAGCCCCTTACGGTCATTCTTCGAGGTATTGGACAGGACTTGTGGACCTTCGCGGCAGATACGCGCGACCCAATGCAGGGTTTCGACGTTGTGAACCAATGTCGGGCGGTCAAATATGCCGACCTGCGCGACAAAGGGCGGACGGTGGCGCGGAATGCCGCGTTTGCCTTCGATGCTCTCGATCATCGCGCTTTCTTCGCCGCAGATATAGGCCCCGGCGCCGCGCCGCAGGTCGATATAGCCTTTATCCACAAGACCTGCATCCTCCAGTGCCTTGATTTCGCGCCGTAAAATTTCAAGTACGGCAGGATATTCATCACGCATGTAGATAAAGCAGGTTTGCGCTTCGACCGCCCAAGCGGCAATCAGCATACCTTCAAGGAACAGATGCGGTGTGCGCTCCAAGTAGTAGCGATCCTTGAAGGTTCCCGGCTCGCCTTCATCTCCGTTTACCGCCAGATAGCGCGGCCCGGCGTTTGCGCGCACAAAGCCCCACTTTTTACCCGAGGGGAAGCCAGCACCGCCCAGACCGCGCAGCCCGCTGTCGAGAATCTGTTGCTGCACTGCCTCCCAGTCGCCGCTCTCGCGCAGCGTGAGCAAAGCATCGTAACCCCCATCTGCACGGTAGTTTTCCAAGGTTTCATAGCTGGGGATAACTGTGTGGATATCTTTTGCCGCGATGGCCGCCTGCACCTTTTCGGGCGTTGCGTGGTCAATGTGGTTGTGCCCCAGTTCCAACACCGGCGCCGCGTCACAACGGCCCATACAGGGCGCGCGCACAACGCGCACTTCGGCGGGGTCCAGCCCGTCCTCAAGCGCGGTTTTCAATGCCTGCGCGCCTGCCATCTCGCACGACAGGCTGTCGCAGACGCGGATGGTCAGCGCAGGCGGCGGCACCTCGCCCTCTTTGACAACGTCAAAGTGGGCGTAAAATGTTGCAACTTCATAAACTTCGGCCATGGAAATCCGCATTTCCTCGGCCAGTGCCCGCAGATGCGCCGCAGACAGATGCCCGTATGCGTCCTGAATCAGGTGCAGAAATTCGATCAGCAGATCACGGCGGCGCGGTGCATCGCCCAACAGCGTGCGAACATCTTCCCACGCCTGATCGTCCAGACCACGCCCCTTGGTACGCACGCGCCCCTTGCCCTTGCCCGATTTCCAGACCCCGCGCCGGTCGTTGCCCTGTTTGTCGTGATCAAGTGCCATGGTTCGTCCCTGCCCAAACGTGCCCCAAAAGGGGAGAATTTCACGCACCCTACCGTATCGCCGCACCGCACTTCAGCCCAAAAACGACCCTTGAATGTAAAATAAGGGCCACAGGCTTGCACCCTTTGTCGTGGCGCCGCGCGCATCGGAAACACAAGAGCGACACGATTCTGCCGATCTTGCCGCGCAGGCTGGTGCGACGCGATCCGATCTGCCAATCTGGGTGCATGAAAATACGCCTGACCCTGCTGGCCGCGCTTGTCGCGGCACCATTGGCCGCCGACCCGATGGGTGCCGCCGATTTTGATGCTTATACCAAAGGCAAAACCCTGTTTTTTGGTGCTGGCGGCGCGCCATACGGGGCTGAAATCTATCTGGAAAACCGCCGCGTGCGCTGGTCGTTTCTGGATGGCGAATGCAAGGATGGCTATTGGTACGAAGAGGCCGGCAACATCTGTTTCGTCTACGAAGACCGTCCCGAGCCGCAGTGCTGGACCTTCGAAGAACGCGATGGCCGCCTGATGGCACAGTTTCAGAATGAACCGGGATCCCTGTCTCTCTACGAGGCGCAGGACCTGGGCGAGGAAATGTTGTGCCTGGGCCCGAAAATAGGCGTATAGACGCCCTCTACGCCCCCGAAGGCGCGCAGCGGGCGTAACGCGTTACCCCAATACGGTTTTCACAGCGCGAACGGTGGCCGAAACCACATGATCCGCTTCCGCCTTGGTCAGACAGAACGGGGGTGCAAACCCAAGGATGTCCCCCTGTGGCATCGCCCGCGCAATCACCTTGTCCTGCGACAACAGCGTCGCCGACACCTGCGGGCCGATCTTGTCAGCGGCATCAAAATAGACGCGGTTGTCGCGGTCTTTCACAAACTCGACGGCGCACAACATGCCTTCGCCGCGAATGTCGCCCACATGGGGATGATCGCCCAGCGCATGCGCCATTGTCTTTTTCAGATAGGCCCCGACCGTGCCCGCATTGCTGACCAGATTCAGACTGTCGATCAGTTTAAGGTTGGCCACACCCGCCGCCGCCCCGATAGGGTGCGCCGAGTAGGTCCAGCCGTGGCCGATGGGGCCGTTTTCATCCGTCCCCTGCTCCAGCACTTTCCAGACCTTGTCACCGATGATCGACCCGGACAGCGGTGCATAGGCCGAGGTCAGCCCCTTGGCGATGGTGATGATATCGGCCTCAAGCCCATAGTGATCGCTGCCAAACATGGTGCCCAGACGGCCAAAGCCGGTGACAACCTCGTCGACCACCAGCAGGATGTCGTGTTTTTTCAGCACGGCCTGTATCGCAGCCCAATAGCCTTTGGGCGGGGGAACAATGCCGCCGGTGCCCAGCACGGGTTCTCCGATAAAGGCGGCGATGGTATCGGCCCCTTCACGCGCGATCAGCGCCTCAAGCTCGGACACGCAATGGGCCACAAACTGTTCTTCGGTCTGGTTCAGGTCGGCGCGGCGGAAATAATAGGGCGCCTCGGTGTGGATCACCTGATCGACGGGCAGGTCGAATTTCTTGTGAAACAATTCAAGTCCGGTCAATGAGCCCGTAACCAGCCCCGAACCGTGATAGCCCCGCCAGCGGCTGATGATCTTTTTCTTTTGCGGGCGGCCAAGGATGTTGTTGTAATACCAGATCAATTTCACATTGGTTTCATTCGCGTCAGACCCGCCCAGACCGAAGTAGACCTTGGACATATTGGCCGGTGCGCGATCCAGGATCATCTTGGACAGGGTGATCGACGCCTCGGTGCCGTGACCGACATAAGAATGGTAATAGGCCAGCGCGCGCGCCTGATCCGCGATGGCCTCGGCAATTTCCTGACGGCCATAGCCGACGTTGACGCAATAAAGGCCGGCAAAAGCATCCAGCAGGCGGTTGCCGTCGCGGTCCTCGATATACACGCCGCTGGCGGTTTTGATGACGCGATTGGGGCTTTCGCCGCGCGCGTGTTGTGCCAGATGGGTAGAGGGGTGAAAGAAATTCTCGCGGTCCCATTGGTCCAGTTGATCGTTCTTCAGCATCCTGACGGTCCTTCTGCGCAAGTTTATCGTGATACCGCAGACCTATTCGATTTTGGTGTGATCTTCCATGTTTGTGTCACCTGCGTTCCGCGTCATGATGGTGCGCAGGAATAACAAAGGATACGGCAGATGACACAGAGATGGACCAAGCGACCGCCCGGATCGAACTGGGGCGATTTTGGCCCTGACGACCAGATCGGGCGGCTGAACCTGATGGACCGTGCCAAGGTCAAACAGGGGCTGGCCGAGGCGATCGAGGGGATCACCTTTTGCCTGTCGTTGCCGTTGGACTATCCCGGTGGCAGCGGGCTGAACCCGCGCCGCAAGCCGCCCGTGGTGCGCCCAACCCTGCGCGAGGGGGCCGTGAACTTTAACGCGACATTGCCCGGTGCCTCGGATGTTCTGTGTGACGATCTGGCGATCATACACCTGCAATATTCGACCCAATGGGACGCATTGTGCCATGTGGGCGGGCAATTCGACACCACGGGCAGCGGCACAGCGGACAAGGTCTTCTACAACGGCTACCGCGCGGGCGAACACATCATCGCCCCCGACGAGATGTCGGACGCGGGCGTGGGATCGGACATGAAACCGCACAGCACGTCACGGGCGACCGCGCTGGGGATCGAGAACGCCGCCGCCCATGGCATTCAAGGGCGCGGTGTGATGGTCGATCTGCGGGCGCATTTCGGCGACGACCGCACGCTGGTTGACTACGACATGCTGATGCAGGTCATGGAGGCCGACGGCGTGCAGATTGAACAGGGTGACATGCTGGTGCTGCACACAGGCTTTGCACAAGTGATCCTGGACATGCACAAAACCCCGGACGAGGACCGCCTGCACAACGCCTGCGCGGTGCTGGACGGGCGCGATGCGCGGCTGTTGCAATGGATCACCGACAGCGGGATCGCCGCGATTGCCGCCGACAACTACGCGGTCGAGGCGCATCCCGCCACCCCCGGCGAAGGGTGCTGTTCCACCCTGCCGCTGCACGAACATTGCCTGTTCAAGAACGGGATCATGCTGGGCGAGTTGTGGCACCTGACACCGCTGGCGGACTGGCTGCGGGCGAACGGGCGGTCGCGGTTCCTGATCACCGCGCCGCCGCTGCGCCTGCCTTCGGCTGTGGGCTCTCCGGTGACGCCTGTGGCGACGGTCTAGAACAGCGATCCCTGGTCGGGGGCTTTGGGGGCGGTTTTCTTCGGCGCCGCCCCGCTTGCCTTGCCGCCGACCAGCAGCTTGCCATCGGCAAATTCGATCTCAAGTGTGGCGGCCTTTTTCGCCCCTGCCTTGGTCGTGACCACATCACCGTCGCCGCGGACCACCGCATAGCCACGCGCCAGCGTCGCCTTGTAGCTAAGTGTTTCGCGCAGACGGTCCATCGCGTCGATCTTGCGGCGCAGGGTTTGCGTCTGGCCCTGTCCCGCACGGGTGATGCCCGCGACCAGCCGGTCCAGATCACGCCGCGCCGTGGCGGTCTGGGCCGTCAGGGCAGCGGGGTCGAAACGGGCGGTACGGCTGGCAAAACGCTCGGATTTCGCGGCCACGGCACGGGCGAGCGCAGGTGCCAGACGTGCGCTGAGACGGTCCAGATCACGGCGTGCGGTCTGTACCGTCCGGCGCAGCGTTGCGGGGCGCAGGCTGCCCGAGGCCTCGGACAGTTTCACCTTGCGCCGCTGCACACCGGCAATCAGCGCAGGCCCCAGACGGTCGCCCAGCACATCAAGCCGCTGGCGCGGCCCTTCGACCAGCACTTCGGGGCGCGGCAAGGCGCGTCCCAGATCGCTCAACCGCTGACGGCGGCGCACCAGCGTGGTCGACAGCGCCTGTGACATCCGCGCGCCCTGCCCGCCCAGCCATGCCAGCAATTCGTGGCGCACAGGCACCGCCAGTTCGGCGGCAGCAGTGGGCGTCGGCGCACGGCGGTCCGAGACATAGTCGATCAGCGTTGTATCCGTCTCATGCCCCACGGCAGAGATCAGCGGGATCTCGGAGGCCGCCGCCGCGCGGGCGACGATCTCTTCGTTGAAGCCCCACAGGTCTTCGACGCTGCCACCCCCACGCGCAACGATCAGCAGGTCGGGACGTGGCAGCGCACCGCCCGGTGTCATCGCGTTGAAACCGGCAATGGCGCGGGCCACGTCCGCCGCACAGCGTTCGCCCTGCACGGCCACGGGCCAGATCAGCACCTTGCGCGGAAACCGGTCGCGCAGCCGGTGCAGGATGTCACGGATCACGGCACCCGAGGGCGAGGTGACCACGCCGATAATGTCGGGCAGATAGGGCAAGGGACGCTTGCGCGCCTCGTCGAACAGCCCTTCGGCCTGCAACATGCCCTTGCGCTTTTCCAAGAGCGCCATCAGCGCGCCCATGCCTGCGGGTTTGATGTCCTCGATGACAATCTGGTATTTCGATTGACCGCCAAAGGTGGTGATGCGCCCCGTGGCGATCACTTCCATGCCTTCCTCGGGCTGGGTTTGCAGACGGCTGGCCGTGCCTTTCCACATCACCCCGGAGATCACACTGCGGTCGTCCTTGAGGTCCAGATAGACATGTCCCGAACGCGGACGCGACACGCGACCCACCTCGCCGCGAATGCGCACATGGCCGAACTCGCCCTCGATCACCCGCTTGATCGCACCCGAAAGCTCGGTGACGCTGAACTCGGGTGAGTTGCCAGCCTCGGAAGGGTCGTCGATCAGGTCCATAAGCCGTGCCTTGTGTGCTTGTGTGGCGGGTGTGCGCAGACTAGAACGCGGGGCAACAAAGGCCAAGGAGTGTGCGGCATGAATATTCTGATCCTCGGCGGTGGCGGCCGCGAACATGCGTTGGCATGGGCGGTGGTGCAAAACCCCAAATGTGACAGGTTGATTGTCGCCCCCGGCAATGCGGGCATCGCCACCATGGCAGAATGCGCCACACTGGACATCGAGGACGGCGGCGCGGTGATTGCGCTGGTCGAGGCGGAATCGATTGATTTCGTCATCGTCGGCCCCGAGGCCCCGCTGGCCGCCGGCGTTGCCGACCGTTTGCGCGATGCCGGTGTTCTGGTGTTCGGACCCAGCGCGGCGGCGGCGCAGCTGGAAGCGTCCAAAGCCTTTACCAAGGAAATCTGCGAAGCTTGCGGCGCCAACACCGCCGCCTATGGGCATTTCACCGATGCCGCCGCCGCGCGCGCCTATGTGCAACAGCAAGGCGCGCCGATTGTGGTCAAGGCTGACGGTCTGGCCGCTGGCAAGGGCGTGATCATCGCCGAAACCGTGGCCGAGGCAGAGGCTGCCATTGACGACATGTTCGGCGGGGCCTTTGGCGGGGCGGGCGCCGAGGTGGTGATCGAGGAATTCATGGAGGGCGAGGAAGCCTCGTTCTTCGTGCTGTGCGACGGGACCGACGTGCTACCGATGGGCACCGCACAGGACCACAAGCGCGTGGGCGACGGCGACACCGGCCCCAACACCGGCGGCATGGGGGCCTATTCCCCCGCGCCGGTCCTGACGGACGAAATCGCGCAGGTGGCGCTCGATCAGATCATCAAGCCCTGCATGGATGAAATGGCCAAGCGTGGCATGCCCTATCAGGGCATCCTGTACGCCGGCCTGATGATCAAGGACGGCGTGCCGCGTCTGGTGGAATACAACGTGCGCTTTGGCGACCCCGAGTGCCAGGTGCTGATGATGCGCCTTGGCGCGCAAGCGCTGGACCTGATGCACGCCGCTGCACAGGGGCGTCTGGCCGAAGCACGGGTGAATTGGGCCGACGATCATGCGATCACCGTCGTGATGGCGGCAAAAGGCTATCCCGATGCCTATGAAAAGGGCTCGGTCATCGGCGGGTTGGACGATCAACCCGAAGACAGCAGCAACATGGTTTTCCACGCGGGTACCAAACGTGAAGGTGGGAAATTCATCGCCAACGGCGGGCGCGTGCTGAACGTCACGGCGCGCGGCGCGACGCTGGCCGAGGCGCGCAACCGCGCCTATGCGATGGTTGACGCGGTGGACTGGGATGGCGGGTTCTGCCGGCGCGATATCGGCTGGCGGGCGCTGGACTGACGGGTTGCCGGGGGCTCTGCCCCCCGCGTCTGCGACGCGTCCCCTGGAGTTTACCTGGCAAGATGAAGGGTTAGTTGCAGTTTTGCGCGCGTCTTAGGGCTGCGTCGCTGTACCGGCCCAAAGTACGGGTTTGGGTTCGGTTCTTCACCAGGCGCGTGGCGATGATCTGCGACCAGTCGGCATTGGCGGTCACGAGTTCGGGGCGGCCGTCACAGATGCGCAAGCCGCCTGATATGAACGGATCGCCAATGCGGTGGTTGGTCAGGCCTGCCTGATCCGCCACATGATGCAATACCCCATCTTCGTAACGCCAGATGCGCAGGACTTTGGCCAGATGCGGCCGGTCGACATAGGCGATTTCAACCCGGCCATCCCCATCCAGATCAGCAATCGCAGCCGGAGCCAGCCAGCGGTTGCGCCGGCCGATGGGCGGTGTGGCCGTGCGGGTCAGAGAGGTTGGTGTCAGCCGGTAGATCGCGAGTGCGGCCCCTTGGGTGACCGTGCTTTCGACAACAACGGCTTCGGGTATGCCGTCGCCGTCGAGGTCGGCCAGACGCGGGGCCATATCTTCGAAAACGGCCGTCTCCGGCAATGTCAGACAGCCCTGGCCTGATGGCCCGGACAGGCACAGCTGCCCCCATTCAGGAAGGTCGCCCATGATGCCATGCCCATAACGATGGGTCGGCGCCGCGTACCACGCGCTATAGGCCCCCAGCCGCGTTTCGGCCCGTGGGGCCGCAACTGCGGCAACAGACAGCAGCGCCCAAAAGAGCGCTGCCAGCCGCATCAGATTTGCTTTTCGGGCATGTGAACCACAAGACCGTCCAGATCGTCGGTAACCTTCAACTGGCAGGTCAGACGCGAGCGTGCGGGATCGGGCTCGTAGGCAAAGTCGAGCATGTCTTCTTCCATGTCGTCCTTGGCGGGCAGCTTGTCGGCCCAGGCGGGATCGACATATACATGGCAAGTCGAACAGGCGCAGGCACCACCGCAATCGGCCTCGATGCCGGGAATGTTATTGTCGCGCGCGCCTTCCATGACGGTCATGCCGGTCGCGACATCCACAACGTGTTCCTTGCCGCCATGTTCGATATAGGTGATTTTGGCCATTCTTGCCCCCTTGGTGCGAAATCCCTGCATGTCTATCCAGCAGATGTGGGGCGCGCCAGCCCCTTTTGTGCATACCGATTGCAGAGGTTGCGGACAGCACACAGTTTTGCACGCCGGCGACAAGACCTTGTGCACAGCAATCTGTTGTGTCGGCGCGAAAGTCATGCCCCTGCGGGGCTGGAAAGCCCGCCGCGTTGCGGATAGCGTGCCGCACAAAGTTGACCGGCACCCCGCCTGAGGACACGCGCAATGATCCATTTCCGCATCGCAGCACTTGGCGTTATGTTGCTAGGCGCTTGCGACCCCATGACCAACGCTGATCCTGACGGATTGACAGGGCCCGGTATGATTCGTCTGACCGAAGAGGCACCCGAGGGGGCAAAAGCCGACAGTTGCTGGGGCAAGAAGACAACGCCTGCCATTATTGAAACCGTCGAACGCGAGGTTCTGTTGAAACCCGCGCAGGTGACCAGTGACGGGCTGATTCAACAGCCCGCCGTCTATCGACGCGAGAGCATTCAGGAGATCGTGCAAGAGCGTCAGGACAGTTGGTTCCAGGTGCCATGCAATGCGGATCTGACAGAGGAGTTTGTCTCGTCCCTGCAACGTGCGCTGGCTGCGCGCGGAGTCTATCACGGCCCGGTCACGGGCGAGATGTCGGTACGCACCCGCAACGCCGTGCGCCGGTTTCAGGCACCCGAAGGGTTCGACAGCGACATTCTGACCACCGCCACAGCCCGCACCCTGGGGCTGGTCGCGGTGGCACGGCAGCCTGAATAGCAAAAGGCCGGACCCCAAGGCCCGGCCTATCGCAACATCACAATGGGACCGGATCAGTCCGCGATGCTCAGCGCAACAAAGCGCGGATCACCGGCACGGCGTACCAACAACAACAGCGACTTGCGGCCCGCGTCCTTGACCTCGCTCACGCGGTTTTCGAATTCAGCAATCGAAGCGACCTTTTGCTGACCTGCCTCGGTGATCACATCACCGGCGCGCAGACCTTTTTCATAAGCTTCCGAGGCTTCGTCCACATCGCCCACAGCCAGACCGACCAGTTCACTGTCAACACCCAGCTGTTCGCGCATCTCGTCCGTCAGCGGTGCCAGCGTCAGACCCAGAACCTCTTTGCTGGTTTCGGCCGGATTTTCGGTGTCGCCGCCTTTCGCCACGGCGGGCACGGCGCCTTCGGCCTCTTCACGACGGCCCAGCGTAACCTTCAGGGTAACCGTCTTGCCATCGCGGAAGACCACAACACGCACGGCTTCACCAACGGGGCTGTTGCCCACCTGACGGACCAGGCCACGCGTATCAGCCACATCGACACCGGCAAAGCTGACGATCACGTCGCCGTCTTTCATCCCGGCTTCCTTTGCAGGGCCATCCGGCACAGATGTCACCAAAGCACCGGCGGTTTTTTCAAGACCCATGGCTTCGGCAATATCAGGCGTCACATCCTGAATGCGCACACCCAACCAGCCACGGCGGGTTTCGCCGTATTCCTGCAACTGTTTCACAACCCGTGCGACAACGTTCGACGCCATCGAGAAACCGATCCCGATCGAGCCGCCGTTGGGCGACAGGATCGCGGTGTTCACACCGATGACTTCACCATCCATGTTGAACAGCGGTCCGCCCGAGTTGCCCCGGTTGATCGCCGCATCTGTCTGGATGTAATCGTCATAGGTTCCGCTCAGTGCGCGGTTGCGGGCGGACACGATACCTGCCGAGACCGAAAAGCCCTGACCCAACGGGTTCCCCATGGCGATCACCCAGTCCCCCACACGCGCCGCATCGCTGTTGCCAAAGGGCACGAAAGGCAGCGGGCCGTCGGCCTCAACCTTCAACAGGGCGATGTCGGTGTTGGGATCGGTGCCGATCACCTTGGCATCCAGCTCTTTGCCGTCAAAGAACTCGATCTTGATCTCGTCAGCGCCTTCGATCACGTGGTTGTTGGTGACCACATAGCCGTCTTCGGAGATCACGAAACCCGACCCCAAAGCGGACGACCGGCGGGGACGGTCGCCATTATTGTTACGGTCCTGAAACTCGCGAAAGAAATCTTCGAACGGGCTGCCTTCGGGCACGATGCCCTGTGGCCCGGTATTGCCTGCAACCACGGTGGTGGTGGTGATGTTCACCACCGAGGGGCTGATTTTTTCGGCCAGAGGCGCAAGGCTTTCCGGCTTGGCCTGTGCCGCGATCACCTGCGCCAGTACAAGTACCAGCGCAAGGGCCGTCAGCCACATAGCGCGAAGTTGAATGATTGGGGTGCGTGTTGTCGACACCGCGACCGCTTTGGGCTGCATACGACTTTCTCCTGCTATCCATGCGGACGATACGCCCGCTATTCACACATTACTGCGCGTCTGCGCACTACCGTGCATCTAGCGTTGCGGGCTTGCAACATGAAAGATTGAATTCAATCGCACCCTGTCAACACCACGTTACCTATCTGTGAACCTCGGCCCCTGCGGGCAAGGCGCGGGGAAATTTCTTCTTTTGGCCCGAAATATCCCCGCCGGAGGCATAAGACCAAAATTAGGATAATTTTGAATAAAATCAAATGGCGCGTCAGCGCCGCGTTCAATGCAGGCCCAGCTGGAACGCGGCCCAGATCAGCAACAGCCCACTCACCAAAGCGAGAAGACCCACCTGTCTGCGCACAGCCTCGGGCAGGCTGCGCAACAGCTCCAGCATCCGTTCGACAAGCGAAGGGGCCAGCGCATAGGCCAGCCCCTCAACCATCAGTACCAGTCCCAGGGCCATCAGGACCCAGGCCATGTTATTCGCCCTCGGCCGAGCGTGCGCCCTGATCCGAGCGCAGGTAGTTAAAGAACTCGCTGTCCGGCGACAGAACCATCGTCGAGTTGTTGCCCTTCAGCGCCCGCTCATAGGCAGTCAGAGAGCGGTAGAATTCGAAGAACTCGGGGTCGGCGCCAAAGGCCTCGGCAAAGATACCGTTGCGTTCGGCATCGGCTTCACCACGGATGATATCACCCTGACGGGTCGCATCCGAGGTCAACTCGACCACGGTCCGGTCGGCTTGCGCACGCACCCGCTGGGCGGCTTCTTCACCGCGCGCGATTTCGTCTGCGGCTTCACGTTCCCGCTCGGCGCGCATCCGGGCAAATGTGGCATCAAGGTTCTGTTCCGGCAGGTTGGTCTGTTTCAGACGCACGTCCACCACTTCCAGCCCCAACGGCAGGGCACGCTGGCGGGCCTGCGTGGTGATACGCGCCATCAGGCCGGCACGGTCTGCCGACAGGATGGTGTTGGATGTCACGCCGTTCGAGCCCAGAACCGCACGAATCACCGGGTTCAGGATACCTTGCAGCCGGTCCTCGGCAGCACGCATCCCATTGGCGCCGACCGCTTGGCGAAACTGCACCACGTCGGAAATCCGGTAGCGGGCAAAGGCGTCGACAACCAGGCGGCGGTCATCCGAAGGGGTGACTTCGGTTGGCACGGTGTCCAGTGCCTGAATGCGGTCGTCATAGCGCACGACCTCTTGGATCAGCGGGATCTTGAACGCGAGTCCCGGCTCTTCCTTGACCGATTTGATCTGGCCGAATTGCAGGACCAGCGCCTTTTCACGCTCGTCCACGATAAACACCGAGCTGAGCAAAATGGCCACCAGCACGACGAGTGCGGGTATGATGAGTGTTGTGTTCCGCATCAGTTCGATCCTCCACCGCGCAATTGATTAAGCGGCAGATAGGGAACAACCCCCTGCCCGCCGTTGCCATCGGTTGAATTCTCAAGGATGATCTTGTCCACATCCCCCAGAATTTTCTCCATGGTTTCCAGATACAGGCGCTTGCGTGTCACCTGTGGCGCTTTGGAATATTCCTGCAAGACCGAGGTAAAACGCGCGGCTTCACCCTGGGCTTCGTTCACTTGCTGGGCGCGATAGCCTTCGGCCTCTTCCAGCGTTTGCGCCGCTTCACCACGGGCACCGGCCAAGACGCGGTTGGCATAGGCGTCAGCCTCGCGTTCCAGACGGTCACGTTGCTGCTCGGCCGCCTGCACTTCGCGGAAGCTGTCGATCACGTCGCGCGGCGGGTCTGCCTTGTCGAGGTTCAGGCGCAGGATGTTCACACCGCTGTCGTATTGGTCCAGCGTCGTCTGGATCAATTGCTGTGCCTCATCCGCGATAACCTGACGGTCGCGGTTCAGGATCGGCGCCAGTTCCGAACGTGCGATCACTTCACGCATCGCCGATTCCGACACGGCGCGGATGGTCTCTTCCGGCTCGGCCAGATTGAACAGGTATTTTGCCGGGTCCGAGATGTTCCAGACCACCTGAAAATCAATGTCGATGATGTTTTCATCGGTGGTCAGCATCAACCCGCTTTCGCCGCGCGATCCGGTGCCGATGGTTTCGGTCTGTTCGCGCGTCACCGGCAGAACCACCGCCGTCACCAGCGGCCAGGGCGCAAAGTTCAGACCCGGCTCGCCGGTGGCCGAATATTTGCCCAGGAACAGCTCGACCGAGCGTTCTTCGGGTTTCACGGTATAGAAGCTGGCAAGCCCCCAGCCCACGATCAGGACAAGCGCGCCCAGACCCAGCGTGCCGCGTGTCAGACGCGGGCCACCGCCACCGCCCGGACCACGTCCGCCGCCGGTGCCGTTGTTGCCACCACGTCCGCCCATCAGGACGCGCAGCTGTTCCTGACCTTTTTTGACCAGATCGTCGATCTCGGGCATCTGCCCGCCGCCGGGTTTTCCCCCGCTGCCTGATCCGTTCGAGCCGCGATTACCCCCGCGCTCGTCATCTCCGCCAGAGCCTCCGCCGCCCCACGGGCCGCCTGTGTTGCCAGCCATATGTTTTCTGTCCTCCTGTTCGCCGCCCCTTTGAGCCGCGCATCAATTCATTACCTGTGTATTTTACTTGAGTAATTCAAGCAGTGCGTATCGGTGTCCGCATCGTCACGATTTCCTCGGACATGGTCGGATGTACCGCGCAAACGCGATCAAAGTCTTCTTTGGTTGCGCCCATCTTGATTGCGATGCCTGCAAGCTGGATCATCTCGCCCGCGCCCGGCGCGACGATATGACAGCCCAGAACCACGCGGGTTTTCCTGGATACGATCAGTTTCATCAACACCCGGGCCTCGCGTCCGGCAAAGGCGGTCTGCATCGGGCGGAAGCTGGAGGCGTAAACCTCGATCTCTTCTTGCGCGGCGGCTGCCTCCTCGCTCAGGCCGATGGTGCCCATTTCAGGCTGGGTGAAGATCGCGGACGGGATCAGGTCGTGGTCGACCGGTGTCGGGTTGTCGCGGTATACGGTTTCGACAAAAGCCATGCCTTCGCGGATGGCAACGGGCGTCAGGTTGACGCGGTCGGTGACATCGCCAATGGCATAGATGTTGTCCACCGCCGTCCTGGAGAATTCATCCACCAGGATTTCGCCCTTGCGGCCCAGGATCACGCCCGCCTCTTGCAACCCGATGTCACGGCTGGACGGCGCGCGGCCTGTGGCAAAGAATACCATATCAAAGGTTTTTTCACCACCCGTCGTGGATTTCACACAAACCGGACCACCGTGGACACCACCCTGTTTTGCAGCCTTGTCAGAGCCTTCCGCCCCCATTGCCGCGTCCGAGCCGGTCAATGCGTCATGTGCCTGACCAGCGGGCCACATCTCGACAATATCGGTGCCCACATGCAGATCAATCCCGCGCGCGCGCATCGCTTCGGCTATCAGACCGCGCGCCTCGTCGTCAAAGCCGCGCAGGATTTGCGCACCGCGGTAATATTGCGTCACCTCGACACCGAGGCCGTGCAGGATGCAGGCAAATTCGCAGGCGATATAGCCACCGCCGATGATCAGGATCGACTTGGGCAGGCTTTCCAGATCAAAAATGTCATCGCTCACAATGCCCAGATCGGCATTGGGCAGGTCGGGGCGCACAGGATAGCCGCCAGTGGCGATCAGGATGGTTTTGGCGGTCTTTTCCGTACCATCGTCCAGCACGATCGTGTGCTTGTCTTTCAGCCGCGCGCGGCTGTCGAAGGTTTCGACACCCGAGTTGGCCAGCAGGTTGCGATAGACGCCTTCCAGCCGGTCCAGTTCGGTGTGCAGGTTCTTCTGGAACGCCGGCCAGTCGAAGGGGCCATCCTTGATATCCCAGCCATAGGCGCGGGCATCTTCGGTCATGTCGCGATATTCGCTGGCAAAGACCATCAGCTTTTTGGGCACACAGCCCCGGATCACACAGGTGCCGCCATAACGGCTTTCCTCGGCCAGTCCGACTTTCACCCCGTCGCCTGCCGCCACGCGCGCCGCACGCACGCCGCCCGAACCTCCGCCAATCACAAATAGATCAAAATCGTATGTCGAAGCCATGAAACAGCCCTTTATTCTGCAAGATCGGTGAACAGGTTGTCGGTTTCGACGAAATCCAGGCGGTCCTGTTCAATGGTGCCTTCATTTATGTCGCGGACCTCGACACGTCCATCGCCATAACCGATCACAACCGCGTCACAAATGTCTATGAACAAACCGTTTTCGACGACACCGGGCATCTGGTTCAGCACCAGCGACAGCTGGCGCACGTTGCCGATACGGTTCAGGTGCAGGTCCAGAATATGGTTGCCCTCATCGGTGATGAAGGGGTGCGTGCCGTTCATGCGCAGCGACGAGGACCGCCCCAGCACGTCCATCGAAATCAGCGTTTCCTCGACCAGCGCCTGGGTGGTCTGCCAGCCAAAGGGGATCACTTCGATGGGCAGCGGGAAGGCGCCCAGCGTTTCCACCTCTTTGCCGATGTCCGCGATCACAATCATCTGGTCGCTGGCCGTGGCCACGATCTTTTCCTGCAACAACGCGCCGCCGCCGCCTTTGATCAGGTTCAGGTTACCGTCAAATTCATCGGCCCCGTCAATGGTCAGATCCAGCCATTTCGCCTCGTCCAGCGACATCACCTCGATGCCCACTTCGCGCGCCAGATGCGCCGTGCGGGACGAGGTCGGAACGCCCTTGATCCGCAGGCCGTCGTTGCGCACCATTTCACCGATGCAGCGCACCAGCCAAGCGGCCGTACTGCCGGTTCCCAATCCCACGCGCATACCGTCTTCGACGAAATCGGCGGCGCGCTTGGCAGCGACGAATTTCGCCTTGTCGATAGGGGAAAGTTCTCCGGACATGGGGCAGCTCCGTTGATGTGTCGTGCTGCTTATAGGAAAGATGCGCCTTGGGTGCTATGGGCAAATGTCGGAACAAAGCGCCGGCGGCACGGCCGCGGGGGCGTGATTTGGTGACGGCTGCCCGAAACTGTGTATCCGGTGCCACTGTCCGACCCGCAGACAGGGACGCACTGTCGGCATAGATACCGCTTGCCCCAGCAACGTGTTGATTTCCGTTCGCGCCACCGGCCCCAATGCGGCAAGCGCCTGCGCGCCGGGCAGCATGGTTTCCGAAATCGCCCCGTTGGCCCGCACCAGATGGTGCGCGGCGCACAGGATGTGATGATAGTGCACAACCCGTCGCGGCGCTGTGGTGATGCCCGGCAAGCCCACAAGTGCCTTCGCCGGAACCAGATGCGCCCGCCCCTGATCCAGCGGCGCAGCCCAGCCCGAGGCAACCAGAATACGGTGCTGGGGCGAAACGAACAGATCACGGTCATTGTCCAGCGTTCCCGCCGCAATGCGAATTGGAGCCAGCCTGCCCCGCCCGCTGACGGTTTGCTGCCCGCGCCAGACCACCCCTTGCGGGCCGGAATCGATGGCGCTGACCAGATCGCCGCATAGAATCTCCTCGACCGCGCGTTCGCCACCTGGAACCGCGATGCCTGTGCCGCGCAAATAGCAGACCGCCATATCGGCATAGGCGACCTCGGGATCGTTCGAGGCAATGGACAAAATCCGGTACTCAACCCCCGGAATCAGGCGGCTGTCCGAAGCGATGCCCTGCGCATCCGCATGAATTTCCAGAACATAGATCGTGATATTGTCTGCCGCGTCGACAGAACCCACGGGCCGGACGACATATGCATATTCGGTCTGGATGTTCTCGCCGGGGTCATAAGCCGTGCCGTTCAGCACCACACCCTGCACCAGATCCTGTCCGCCATCTGCGTCTTCAAAGATGCCTTCGTTGTCGGTCAGAACCATTTCACTTGCCACGGCGTCGGCATCAATCCGAATGGTAGAACCGGACGACACCGCGCTGGCATTTCCGGTGTTGTCAGACGCAAAAGGATCGGGCCCGGTGGTGGAAACCACGTCGAACCCGAAAGCGTGAAAAGAATAGGTTGGCATATGTCAGTCTTTCTTGACGCACTTTCGACCAGCCCTAGTGACAAAAGGTTTAAGCCACCTGAAACGGCACGCCATAGCGTCCCGAAACCGCCTAAAAACAATTGAAAATCTGGCGCATACAGGTCTTGTGATGCCACAAGCCGGGACCATGGCTTTCGCTGGTCTGCGCCCCTGACCCGCGATCCGGTGACCGGATGGGCCTGACTGCACTGCGGGCGGCGTGAAACGCTGTTTCTGGCTTGCTGTGTCGCCGCGTCAGCTTTCGCAGCAGATGCGTCGCAAACAGCGATCCTGCGCCGCGCGACGGGCGCTATGTGTGCGGGCATGACCTATGTGCTGCACTATGCCCCTGACAATGCCTCGCTGATCGTCCGGTTGGCGCTGGACCATGCCGGCCTGCCCTATCAGACGCGTCTGGTGGACCGTGCGACGCGTGCGCAGACGTCAGAGGCGTACCGCGCGCTGAACCCCAACGGGCTGATCCCAACGCTGGAAACACCCCAAGGGGTATTGTTCGAAACCGGCGCGATTGTGCTGTGGCTGGCCGATACCCACGGCGGGCTGGGCCCGGCACCGGAGCACGCGCAACGGGGCAACTGGCTGAAATGGCTGTTCTTTGTCGCCAACACCCTGCACCCAGCCCTGCGGATGACCTTTTATCCGGACAAATACATCGGCGATGACCCCCGCGATCAGGCCCGTCTGCGCCGCCAGCTTCAAGGCCAGCTGACCGGACACTTTCGCAATCTGGACGCCGCGACCCCCGACTGGCAGTGTCAGACCCCGACGGTTCTGGATTTCTACATTGCGGCTTGCCTGCGCTGGTGTGTTCTTTACCCTGAGGGCACGGACCGCAGCTGGTTCGATCTGTCCACCTATCCCGCGCTGCATGCCACATGCCTGCGCGTCGAATCCCTGCCCGCCTGTGCGATGTTGATGCAGGCCGAAGGTCTGGGCAACACGCCCTTCACCGCGCCCCGCGCACCCACCCCGCCCCAAGGAAGTGCCACCTAAATGTTCCTGTCAGTCTTCGAGATGTTCAAAGTGGGCATTGGCCCGTCGTCGTCCCACACCATGGGGCCAATGGTTGCTGCCGCGCGTTTTCTGGACATGATGCGCGCCTCGCCCTTCCATTTTGCGGGCGTGCGCGCGTCTTTGCACGGATCGCTGGCCTTCACCGGCGTCGGTCACGCCACCGACCGTGCCACTATTCTCGGCCTCGCCGGTTTTGTCCCCGACACCTATGACAACGAAAAGGCCGAAGCGGTGCTGGCCGAGCTGGAAACGTCGCACCTGTTGCACCCCGACGGCCTGCCTCCACTGACGTTTGATCCCAAACAGGATCTGGTGTTCGACTATGACACCCACCTGAAAGGCCATGCCAACGGTATGATTCTGATGGCGACCGATGCCCAGGGCGACGTCACATTGCGGCAGGTGTTTTATTCCATCGGCGGCGGTTTCGTGATGACCGAGGAAGAGCTGGCCGCCGGCAAGGACACCGACGAAGGCGATCCTATCCCCTTTCCGTTCAAATCCGCCAAGGAAATGCTGGAGATGGCCAAGGCTTCGGGCAAGACCATCGCGGGCATGAAACGCGCCAACGAAGAATCGCGCGGCGGGGCCGACAATCTGAAACGCGGCACCGCGCGGCTGTGGCAGGTGATGAACGACTGTATCAATCGCGGGCTGACCAATGACGGCATCCTGCCAGGCGGCTTGCAGGTCAAGCGCCGCGCCAAGGCGATTCACGATGCTTTGCAGGCCGAGCGCGGCCTGAACCAGCAGGCGCCGCACACCATCAACGACTGGATGAGCGTCTATGCGATGGCGGTGAACGAGGAAAACGCCGCGGGCGGGCAAGTCGTGACCGCCCCCACCAACGGCGCGGCGGGCGTACTGCCTGCGACCTTGCGCTATTATCTCGACCATGTTCCCGGCGCGTCCGAAAAACATGTGGAAGACTTCCTGCTGACCGCCGCCGCCATCGGCGGGCTGGTCAAATACAACGCCTCGATCTCGGGCGCCGAAGCAGGCTGTCAGGCCGAGGTCGGCAGCGCTGCCGCGATGTCTGCCGCCGCCCTGTGCGCGGTGATGGGCGGCACGCCCGAACAGGTGGAAAACGCCGCAGAAATCGCGCTGGAGCACCATTTGGGCATGACCTGCGACCCCGTCAAAGGACTGGTGCAGGTGCCCTGCATCGAACGCAACGGGCTGGGCGCGATCAAGGCGGTCAGTGCGGCATCGCTGGCCCTGCGCGGCGATGGCACCCATCTGGTGCCGCTGGATGCCTGTATCGAGACCATGCGCCAGACCGGTGCGGACATGTCCGAGAAGTACAAGGAAACCTCGCTGGGCGGGCTGGCGGTCAACGTCCCGAACTGCTGAGTTTTTGCGGCTGCGGGAATTGCCAATCCCCGCAGCCGCACCTAGCGTGCCCTGATGGATCAGGACCGCCCCCTTCTTGGCATCATGATGATGCTCGGCTTTTGCGTCGTCGCGCCGATGGGCGACTCGCTGGCCAAACTTATCGGCCAGTCGCTGTCGTTGGGGCAGCTGCTGTGGTGCCGCTTTATGGTGCAGATGCTGGTGCTGGTGCCGCTGGTCTGGCTGACGGGGCGACACTGGAAGATGCAGGGCCGCGTGCTGCGGCTGACCTTTCTGCGCACCCTGCTGCACATCGCAGGCATTGGCGGCATGTTCACCGCCCTGCGCTATCTGCCGCTGGCCGATGCGGTGGCGATCGCATTTGTCATGCCGTTCATCATGCTGCTCTTGGGCAAATTCGTACTGGGCGAAGAGGTCGGCAGCCGCCGCCTGATCGCCTGTGCTGTGGGCTTTGCCGGTACGCTGCTGGTTGTGCAGCCCAGCTTTGCCGATGTGGGCTGGCCCGCCTTGTGGCCGCTTTTTGTGGCCGTGACCTTTGCGCTGTTCATGCTGGTCACCCGCCAGATCGCCAAGCAGACCGATCCTGTCAGCTTGCAAGCCGTGTCGGGCGCTATGGCGGTTGCGCTTATGACACCGCTGCTTTTGCTGTTCTCCGAGGATGTGGGCGCACTGGCGCTGCGCCTGCCCGACGGGCGCGAGACATTGTTGCTGTTGGGTATCGGCCTGCTGGGAACTCTGGGGCATCTTCTGATGACATGGTCGCTGCGCTTTGCCCCTTCGGCCACGCTGGCGCCCATGCAGTACCTGGAAATCCCCTTTGCCACCGTGATCGGATTTGTCGTGTTCCGCGACCTGCCCAACGGGCTGGCAGCGGTGGGCATCCTGATCACAGTTGGCGCAGGACTGTATGTGGTGCTGCGCGAGCGCACCGTCGCGCGACGCCAGATGCGGGTGCCCCCGACGGCCTAGGCTCTGGACCCTAAAGCAGCGCTTGAACCAGTTCCGGCAAGATTCGCCGCGGCGCAATACACAGCATCCCCGGCCCGTCCATCCACAGCTTTACCGGTCCGGTCGCCCGGTTCGACGTGCCGATTAACTGCATGGGATCAAAGGCCAACCCGTCAATCGGCCAGTGCAATCCGGTCGAACGGCCCGACACTTTACGCATTGGAAACAATGATACGACATCCCCCTCAGCCATTGGCAAAGCCACCTGAGCGGGGCAATGAAAGATCACCTCACCGGCCCCCAGAACGATGCACGGTCGCGCCCGATACGCTGCAATAACGTGCAAGGCCGCCAGCTGGTGATCCACGCGCGCGCCGGTGAAACCGACGGCAATGACCAAAGGCGCGGATATGCTGCGCAAAGCCTTGGCAAAATCCGTGCTATCCTGTTCTTCTATATGATAAAGGTTTTCCGGCGGGATTTGTTGACGTATACTGGCTGAAAGACTGTCAAAATCGCCTATGACGGCATCGGGTATGACACCCGCCTTAAGGGCCAGCGCGGCTCCGCCATCGGCAGCGACGCAGACGGGGGCAAACTTGCGCGCCAGTGTCACGTCCGACACGTCGCCTGCACCACCGCCCACCAGCGTTACTGGGGCCACACTCTCGACAATCACCGTGCTCACGGGGGTATTAATCCTTTGTTTGGAAACAGATCACAATGTCGCCTTAAAATGATACCGTGTTCGGCACAGATTCGGGCCGCTTTGGCCGCGCCATTCAACAATACCAAAGCCTGCAGCACCGCAGAGGACGCCCACCATGATGAGTAACAATAAAATTTTAACGGTCTCCTACGGCACCTTCTCGTGCACGTTGGAAGGGTTTGACGATTCTTTCCATACAATGAAAGCCATTGCGGAATATTTTCGCGATCTGGCCAGCGACGACCGGTATTTTGGCGCAGAACCTCCGCAACCCGATGCCGAAATGCTGGCGCGCATCGCCGAGCGTGAGATTGCCCGAAGGGTCGAGGCACGCACCAATGACGGACGCATCTTCCTAAGCGCAACGGCCCCCGAAGGGGCCGCGCCTGAAGCCGCCGCACCGGCAACACCGTACCAGCAAGAGGCCGCTGCACCTCAAGCTGCCGCGGCTGCACCCGCGCCGGTCGCCCCTGTTGCCAAGGCTGCTGCGCCGGTTGCTGAAACCCCCGCGCCGGTTGCTGCCCCCCACGCGCCTGTGGCCGAGCAGAATACACCCGAACTGGCACCCGAATCCGATGCTGTCCAACTTCAGGACGTCGACAGCGGTACGGATGCGCAAGACTTTGAGACCGAAACGCCTGACGGCATTGACGACGCCTTTGATCATGCCAATGCCGGCGACATGCTTGCGCCTGTGGCGACCGGAGAAATGGATGCAACAGAGGCAACAGCCGAAGCCTTCTTTGCCGAAAGCCACACAGAAACGGCCGAAGACGCGATTGAAGAGGCGGCGGACAACATCGCCCCTGAAATCGCAATCGCTGAAGAGCTTGCAACACCTGCCCGCGACCGCGTGGTGCCCCATGCGGACAGCATTGCGGCCAAACTTGAACGCATCCGCGCCGTGGTTTCGCAAGCTGACGACGAAGATTTGGAAGAGGACTATTCCGAAGACGAGCACGCCGAAGGGCTGGTCGCCGATGCAGCACATGCCGAAGAGGCTTTCGAAGACGAAGCCGACGATGTGATCGCCGCGCAAGACGATGCGCTGATGAAGGCGATGATGGACCAGGCAGAGGACGAAGCCGACGACCCTGTCGGCACAGACTCCGCCGCAGATATCGCAGCCGAAGCTGCCGCCGACGTCTACGCCGCATTGGACGATGACGACTCCATGACGATGATCGAGGACGATGACGACGAAGAGGTCGCGACGATCCTCGCACGTCTGGACCGCGGCGCCTCGGATGAAGACGACGACGCCCTGGCCGAAAGCGATGTGACCGCAGAAGAGGAAACGCCGGACGCCCAAGCCGCAATCCCGCATGCCTTGGCCGACGACAGCGCCGATCTGCCGGACGACAGCGACGACATGAACCTGTTCGACGACGATGACGACGAAGAGATCATGATCGTCGAAGAAGAGGATGACGCGGACGCCACGGCAGCCGCCCCTGCCCCGCGCATCACCCGCATCGTCAAAGTCAAACGCTCCGAGCTTGAGGCGGCCATTGCCCAGGGCAATCTTGAAGAGATGGACGACGACGACGAGGAAGACAAAACCGTCAGATCGTCCCTGTCGGACGAAGACGAAGACGCATTGCTGCGCGAACTTGCTGATGTCGAGGCAGACCTGACCGCCGCTGAAAAGGACGATATCGAACAGGATGAGGACACGCGGGTCGCCGCGGCCATGCTTGACGCTGCCGACGATGGCGACATGGACCGTCTGATGGCCAAAGCCGATGCCGAAATGGGCGAGCCCGAAAGCGCGCGCCGCCGCGATGCCTTTGCCCATCTGCGCGCCGCCGTGGCGGCAAAGAATTCGGACGAGGGGATCGTTGGCGCCAAAATCGCCGAGACTGCGTTGGAAGTGCGCGCCTATCAGACCGATCTGGCTGATGTGGTCAAACCGCGCCGCCCCGAAGTCCGGGGCATCGACGCTGGCCGCCGCCCCGACGTGCAGCGCCCTGCACCGCTGAAGCTTGTGGCGGAACAGCGCGTTAATTCAGTGCCACCCGCCGCAGTGACCCCCGTGACCCCGCGCCGCGTGGCACAACCACCTGCCGCAGTAGAGACCACAAACGGCGCACACAGCTTTGCCGAATTTGCCGACGACATGGGCGCCCACGATCTGCCCGATCTTCTGGAAGCTGCCGCCGCGTTTCTGGCATTTGTGGAAGAGCGGGACCAGTTCTCGCGTCCCCAACTGATGACCAAAGTGCGTCAGGTCGTCGGCGCCGACTTTAGCCGCGAAGACAGCCTGCGTTCCTTTGGCCAACTGCTCCGGGCCGGGAAAATCGAAAAGATCAAGGGCGGGCGCTTTGCAGTCTCGGGCGACATCGGGTTCCGGCCCGACCAGCGCGCCGCGGGCTGACTGCCAGGCCTGAAAGAGACTGAAACGGCGGGCCTACGGGTCCGCCGTTTGGCATTTGAAGGATCAGCTTTCCGGCACCGGGGTGCAAAAGATCAGCCTGTTGCCAAAGGGATCGGCCACGCTCATATCGTCCATGCCATAGGGCTGGCGCTGGACGCCCGGACGGGCAAAACCGTATTCCTTGGCATTTAACTCAGCCGCATAGGCAGCCACATCGCGCACCCCGATACGCAGCGCCGCCCCCGGCGATGCATCGCCGTGATGTTCGGACAGGTGCAGTTCGCAATCGCCCATACGCAGGCCCAGATACAGCGGCAGGTCGGGCTCGAAACGATGCGCGAACACCACTTCGAAGCCCAGAAAGTCCACGTAGAATTCCCGTGCCTTGGCTTCGTCAAAGCTGCGCAGGATCGGGATCGGGGCAGATGCCTGCATCAGTCTTCCGCGTCGGGGTCCGGTTGCCCGACCCCCTTGAACACGGCCTTGAGCGGGAAGGCCCACAAGACGCCAAGCCCCAGATATACCAGCAGTTCGACCCAGATCGCAGGCCGGTCGAACAGCGCCACGAGATTCACCGCAAGGATGATATACAGCGGCAGCCCCACCACCAGAATGATCAGCGACCAACGCCGCCGTGCCTTGTAGCTTAGCGCCATGCGGCCCCCTTAATCAGCGAACGGATCGCGTACCAGAATGGTGTCTTCACGTTCGGGCGAAGTTGACAGCAACGCCACCGGGCATTCGATCAGCTCTTCGACGCGGCGCACATATTTGATCGCCTCGGCAGGCAGATCGGCCCAGCTGCGCGCGCCTTCGGTCGATTCCGACCAGCCCGGCATTTCTTCGTAGATCGGCGTGCAGCGCGCCTGTTGATCGGCGGCGGTGGGCAGGTAGTCCATCCGCTCGCCGTCGAGCTCGTAACCCACGCAGATCTTCAGCGTTTCAAAGCCGTCCAGAACGTCCAGCTTGGTCAGCGAAATGCCGTCGACACCGCTGGTGGCACAGGTCTGGCGCACCAGACAGGCATCGAACCAGCCACAGCGACGCTTGCGGCCTGTGACGGTGCCAAATTCGTGGCCCCGTTCGCCCAACCGCTGACCGTCGTCGTCGTGCAATTCGGTCGGGAACGGGCCTTCGCCCACGCGGGTGGTATAGGCTTTGACGATGCCCAGAACATAGTTGATCGCACCGGGGCCCATGCCAACACCCGTCGCGGCCTGACCTGCAATCACGTTGGACGAGGTCACAAAGGGATAGGTGCCAAAGTCGATGTCCAAAAGCGCACCCTGCGCCCCTTCGAACAGGATACGTTTGCCGGCCTTGCGCTTTTCGTTCAGCACCTTCCATACGGGGGCTGCGAAGGGCAGGATTTCCTTGGCGATGTCTTTCAGCTGCGCAATCAGCGCATCGCGGTCAATGGGGTCGATTCCCAGACCACGGCGCAGCGGATCATGGTGCTGCAACGCGCGATCAACACGCGCCACCAGCGTCGCCTCGTCGGCCAGATCGGCCACACGCACCGACCGGCGGCCCACTTTGTCCTCGTAGGCGGGGCCGATGCCGCGCCCGGTTGTCCCGATCTTGGTGCCTTTGCTGGAGGCTTCTTCGCGCGCGCGATCCAGCTCGCCGTGAATTGGCAGGATCAGCGGCGTGTTCTCGGCGATCATCAAAGTCTCGGGGGTGATCTCGACACCCTGCTCGCGGATCGATGCGATTTCCTTGATCAGGTGCCAGGGATCCAGCACCACACCGTTGCCGATCACGCTGAGCTTGCCGCCACGCACCACACCCGAAGGCAGCGCGTTCAGCTTGTAAACCTTGCCATCAATCACCAGCGTGTGACCCGCATTATGCCCACCCTGAAAGCGCGCAATGACGTCGGCGCGCTCGCTGAGCCAATCAACGATCTTGCCTTTTCCTTCGTCACCCCATTGGGCGCCGACAACGACGACATTGGCCATGATGCAGGTCCTTTATGTTTGCAAACCGGGTGTGGTATAGTCTGCCCGATGCAGGCGCGAAACCACAAACTGTGGACCGCGCCGCATAATTCCAAGAAATCTCGGGGAGCGTTTGTTGACCCTGCACCCTTTACACAAGGGGTGAATTTGGGCAATTCCGGTAAAGACCAGACACCGGAGGCCGCTATGGGCTTTATCACGCGTTGGCTGGCAGCCTTTTTGCTGCTGGCACTGACCTATAATCCGACCGAATTCAACTATGTGCGGTGGGTGCGAGATTATGGTGGCGACAACCTGTCAATAGCCGTTCTGGTGGGGCTGCTTCTGCTGATTGGCTATATCATCTATCTGCGGGCCACCCTGCGCTCTATTGGTGGTTTTGGCATGGCACTGGTGCTGGCCGTCGTGGGCGCGGGCCTGTGGGTGCTGTATGATCTGCACTTGCTCAGTCTTGACAATACCAGCATGAACACCTGGCTGGGGCTTCTGGCGCTCAGCGCGGTTCTGGGCATCGGCCTGTCATGGAGCCTGGTGCGCCGTCGGCTGTCCGGTCAGGCAGACGTGGACGACATCGACGAGTGATTCAGGCGTCCAGCGTCACCCGATCCCCATGTGGCGTGCGCAGGTATGCCGCCCTCCACGCATCCCGCATCTCAGCCACCGCCGCCGCTTCGGCCCAGCCTTTTTCAGCCAACAGGGTTTCAAGCGTTTCCAGCCAGGCTGCAAAATAATCATCACCACCGTTCAGCTCACGGGTCAGCCCGTGCCGCGCCAAAGTGGATGAAAACCGTGCAGCCCAATCAGGCCAGTCGAACCGTCCCGCCTCGTTCAGATAGACCGTCAGCGCGAAAAGCTGCGCGTGCCACGGCGCTTCAAATACGGGTTCAGGGCGGGTCATGTCGCAGGCTCCAGATAGCTTTGCCACAGATCCAGCACCACCTCGTCGCGCGGATGTTCCGGGCGCGCCCACAGTTCCGAAGCCGGAAACGCCACAGCATACAAGGGTTCGGGCCGGTCGCCCAAACCATGTGCGGCAGCGTCGGGCAAAACGTGGTGGCCGTGCAGGCGCACAATGCGCCCCACCGCCCCTGCTGCGTAATCAGGCAGCCGCGTGTGGCCACCGTCAACGAATGCATTGTGCGCGTGCCGCCGTGTGCGCACCGCATCGCCAGCGGCAAAAACTGCTTTGACCTGCGCGGGCCGCTCCGCCGGACCGCCGCGCGCCAAAACGCCGGCGACGGCATCAGCGGTCATTTTGCGGGTCGCCAGGGGCGATGGCCCTGCGGCATGGCCGCTTTCCAGTTCCCCGGGCGTCAGCACGCCCTTGTCCACCAGCATATCAGCCAGCCCTGCCATCCACTTTTCGTAATAGCTGAAGGCGGCGTAATCCTTGGGTGCAAGCCGTTCGCGGGCGTGGCGGCTGGTGTCGATGTTCCACAGGCCCAGCGATCCACAGGCCAGCGTTATCGCCAATGCACGCGGGTGCCAGTCGGCGTGAAAGACCTCGGTTTCGGGCTCGGGTATGACCGCGCCATCACCGAAACGTCCGCCCATGTCGTGGACACGGCTCATGGCTTCAGTGCCAGACCGGTGCCGATCATCGAATCGCGTGTCACCAGATCCATCAGCGCCGCCTCGTCCATGCCATCCGTTCCCGCCGGACGCTGCGGAATCACCAGATACCGCACCTCGGCCGTTGAATCCCAGACCCGCACGGCGGTGTCCTCGGGCAAGGTCACACCGAAATCGGCCAGCACCTTGCGCGGCTCGCGCACTGCGCGGGCGCGGTAGGCGTCGGATTTATACCAGCCCGGCGGAATCCCCAGCAACGGCCACGGATAGCAGCTGCACAGGGTGCAGACGACCATATTGTGCACGTCATCCGTGTTCTCAACCGCAACCATGTGTTCGCCCTGCCGCCCGTAATAGCCCAGCCCGGACACAACCGCGGTTGCATCCTCAAGCAAGGCCGCGCGAAACGCCGGATCAAACCAGGCCCGCGCCACCACATGCGCGCCGTTGCGCGGGCCAATGCGGTTTTCATAGGTATCGATGATTTCATCCAGCGCCGCGGGGTCGATCAACCCCTTTTCGGTCAGGATCGTCTCCAGTGCCTTGACCCGTAACGCAGGGTCAGGTGGCAGCAGCGCATGCGGGTGATCGTGCTCGTGATGGTCATGTGGCATGGCCGCACAATGACGCCGACTCGCAGCATTTGTCCAGTGTGCTCGGCATTACCGGCCACGCGCCCTTGCCCCGCCTGCGAAACTTGCATAGATACCCGCAAAACCGAACGTGAGCATCGTGAGCATCCATGGAAAACGTCGTCCTGATCATCCACCTTATTCTGGCCCTCGGGCTGATTGCAGTAGTGCTGCTTCAGCGCTCGGAAGGCGGTGGTCTGGGCATGGGCGGTGGCGGTGGCGGTGCCATGACCGGCCGCGCAGCTGCGACCGCATTGGGCAAGCTGACATGGATTCTGGCGGCTGGCTTTATCATCACGTCGATCACTCTGACAATTATCGCCGCAGAAAAAGCCGCGGGTTCTTCGGTTATCGACCGGCTGGGTGCCGCACCTGAAACGCAGGAAAGCACGCCGCTGGCACCGCCCGCCGGCGGTTTGACCCCGCCAACCCAAAGCGATGCCGAAGCGCCGCTGGTACCTGCGGGCGACTGACCTAACATAGCTATACCTTGAGGCAAGATGCCGCGCTGCAACATCATGTTGCGGCACGGCTTGCCTTGAACCGAAATCATCTGTTATACTGAGGCCCCGTGGTGCTGTGAAAATCGCAGCCGATTCTGGTGGTTTTGGTCCATCCAAAATTCGCACTTGCAACACGGGGAGCATCCGAACTCATGGCGCGTTATATCTTCATCACTGGCGGTGTGGTCTCTTCACTTGGCAAGGGGCTCGCGTCGGCAGCGCTGGGGGCCTTGTTGCAGGCACGCGGCTTTTCTGTACGGTTGCGCAAACTTGACCCCTATCTGAACGTCGATCCCGGCACGATGTCGCCCTTTGAACACGGCGAAGTTTTTGTCACCGATGACGGCGCCGAAACCGATCTGGATCTTGGCCATTACGAGCGCTTCACCGGCGTGCCCGCGCGCCAAACCGATTCCGTGTCTTCGGGGCGGATCTATTCCACAGTGCTGGAAAAAGAACGTCGCGGCGATTATCTGGGCAAAACCATTCAGGTTGTGCCCCACGTTACCAATGAAATCAAAGACTTCCTGCACATTGGCGCGGACGAGGTCGATTTCATGCTGTGCGAGATCGGCGGCACCGTCGGTGACATCGAAGGCCTGCCCTTCTTTGAGGCAATCCGCCAGTTCAGCCATGACCAACCGCGCGGCCAATGCATTTTCATGCACCTGACCCTTCTGCCCTATCTGGCGGCCTCGGGCGAGTTGAAGACCAAGCCGACGCAACACTCGGTCAAGGAACTGCAATCCATCGGCATCGCGCCCGACATTCTGGTGTGCCGGTCCGAACAACCGATCCCCGAGAAAGAACGCGAGAAAATCGCCCTGTTCTGCAATGTGCGCAAAGAGGCTGTTGTCGCGGCCTATGACCTGCCCACCATCTATGACGCGCCGCTGGCCTATCACGAACAAGGGTTGGATCAGGCGGTTCTGGACGCCTTTCAGATCAGCCCCGCGCCGCGCCCCGAACTGACCACATGGCAGGACGTTTCGGACCGGGTTCACAACCCCGAGGGCGAAGTGAAGGTTGCGATTGTCGGCAAATACACCCAGCTGGAAGACGCCTATAAATCCATCGCCGAGGCGCTGACCCATGGCGGCATGGCCAACCGGGTCAAAGTGCGTATTGAATGGGTCGATGCCGAAGTGTTCGACAAATCCACCGACGTGGCGGCGCTTCTGGCCGGTTTCCACGCCATTCTGGTGCCCGGCGGCTTTGGCGAGCGTGGCACCGAGGGCAAGATCAAGGCAGCCCAATATGCCCGCGAGCACAAGGTTCCCTATCTGGGCATCTGTCTGGGTATGCAGATGGCAGTGATCGAAGCTGCGCGGAATGTGGCCGGGATCGAGACCGCAGGCTCGGAAGAGTTCGACCATGAGGCGGGCAAGAAGCGGTTCGAGCCAGTGGTCTACCACCTGAAAGAATGGGTGCAAGGCAATGCCAAGGTCACCCGCAAGGTGGGCGACGACAAGGGCGGCACCATGCGCCTGGGCAGCTATGATGCGGTTCTAAAGGAAGGCTCGAAAGTGGCGCTGGCCTATGGCACCACCACGATCGACGAACGCCACCGCCACCGGTACGAGGTGGACGTGAAGTACCGCGAGCAGCTGGAAAAAGCGGGCCTGTGCTTTAGCGGCATGTCGCCCGATGGCCGGTTGCCCGAGATTGTGGAATGGCCGGATCATCCGTGGTTCATCGGGGTGCAGTTCCATCCCGAGCTGAAATCAAAACCCTTTGCACCACATCCGCTGTTCAAGGATTTCGTGCGCGCCGCCAAAGAGGTCAGCCGACTGGTATGATATCGGGGGCCTGAGGCCCCTGTTCCTGGCCCCTAGGGTTTGACGTTGTGCGGACGCAAGGCCTTGCGATCACGTTTGTTGGTGTACATCCGCGCATCTGCGACATTGGCCAAAGCGGTATAATCTCCGCCATCCTGGGGAAACTGGGCGATGCCAAACGACGCGCCAACCACCAGATCGGTCACCGCGCCGTCGGAGCCGCGCCATGACACTGGCCGCTCGATCTGACGACGCAGACGGATGGCAATCTTGGCTGCAATCGACGCATCCACGCCAGACACCCAAAACGCGAATTCATCGCCGCCGACGCGCGCCGAGACATCCTCGGGCCGCTTATGTTCCAGCAATCGGCTTCCGACCTGCGCCAGCAGCGCATCTCCGGCACTGTGACCGTAGGTGTCGTTGATCTCTTTAAAGCCGTCAAAATCGGCAAACAAAAGTGCGCCTGAATTGCTATCCGTCTGTACGGCCCTTTCAACCGCTCTGCGCAGTTCGGCAGCAGTGGCCAGCCCTGTCAACTGGTCGGTGGCCACCAGACGGCGCAGGTGTTTTGCCTCTTCCTTCAGTTGCTGCGCGATCCTTATGTCGCGCGCCCGGCTGCTTTCAATAGTGGCAAATTCGGTTTTCAAATTCAGGAAGCTGCTGCGCAGCCTGGCAGAGGAATCGCCAAATAGCATTACCTGCGCCGGGGTTTGCGCTGTTGTCGGCGCGGAAACACGCCATGCTTTGAACCACATGGTGTTGTCTTTGATCTCTATACGCAGTGGCATAGACACCGATGTACGCACGATGCGCGCCAGATGCGGCTTTACCGCGTCCAGAAACCCCGGACCTTCACCCTTGGGGTCGGCAAGCAGCAATTCCTTGGCCGGAACGTTGGCATAGGCGACCTCACCCGATGTTTCCAGAATCAGAACGGGTTCGGGCGCACGCCCGAACACCGCGTCAAGCTGCCCTGTGGTCGATGTCAAATCAGCTGAAAAATTCATGTCCGTCAGCACCATCAACCGGTTTCAAACCCAACGTAACACGGCAACGGTCATGCCCCGCAGCAATCGACTCGGTCACATGCACGCGCGCATATCCGGTTGCATTGGCGGCAACGCGTCCAAACACATTGGTCATCATCATGCACAAGGACGGGCGCCCTTTGACACGGTCACCAAACGGGCAATCACAATTGGTAAACGACATGCCCTCTTCGGAAAAAGTTTCCAGTCGAAAGCTGCCGCTGACCTGATTTTTCATATCCACACAAATGCGCGCAATGTCTTCTGCGGTTTCCAGAAAAAAACCCTCATCGGCATAGCGCTTTGCCATGTCATCGCCCAGACGGTTGCCAACCATAGCAATGAAACTTGATGCATCGACCAGACCGATAACATCTTCAAGAGCGCCAGCCAGTTCGCCGACCATATCGGCAAAATAGTCCTCACGCGACAGATCCAGTTTTGCGGGTGCTGATGGGATAGGTGTAACATCGTTCATAAGATCACCCAGATTCCTCATATTCCAGAACAGAACCGTGGCAGATAAGTCTGAACAAAAGATTAGGTCGTTCAGCAAAGGCGCCGGTTAATGTGAATAAATTCAGCGAAAAAACTCGTGTCCGCCGGCGTTTTCGTCCGGCTTCAAACCAACGGTGACCCGGCAGCGATCATGACCTGCGGCAATCGATTCCGACACATGGACCCTTGCATAACCTGTGGCATTGGCGGCAATGCGACCGAAAACATTGGTTGTCATCATGCACAGCGACGGGCGCCCGTTGACCCGATTTCCGAACGGACAGTCGCAATTGGTAAAGGTCACCTTTTCGTCAGTCGCCTCTTCCACTTCAAAGGTCCCGCTGATCTGGTTCTTGATGTCCACACACATGCGACCGATATCTTCGGCTGTTTCCTGTGGAAAACCGATTTCGCCATAGCGCCGCGACAGATCGTCGCCAATCCGGTTGCCAACCATCGCCACAAACCCTGCGGCATCTTCCAGTCCGATGACATCTTCAAGAGCGCCTGCCAATTCACCGATAATATCGGCAAAAAAGGCGTCACGCGGCAGTTCAAGCCCCTGACCTGCGGGCCGTGTGGGAGAGCTATCTTTCATGAAAGGGTCCAATCTGACTAACATTGCAGTGCAGAACATTGGCAGCTAGGTCTGAACAAAAGGTTATTATCCTCTTACGAAGCCTGGCACAGGCGTACCGCAACAGCGCCTTGCGTGCTGCCCCAGCATACCGCACAAGGACCCATGCTGAGCTATCAACACATTTATCACGCCGGAAATCTGGCAGATGTTCACAAACACGGCCTGCTGGCGTGGATGCTGGACTATCTCACCCGCAAGGACAAACCGCTGTCCTATATCGAAACCCACGCGGGGCGTGCCAGCTATGATCTGGACGCGAACGAGGCGCGTAAAACCGACGAGGCAACCCAGGGTATCGGACGTGCACAGGGTTGGTTCCCACCGGACCATCCCTTTACCCGCGTGCTGGAACAGGTCCGCGCCGAGGATGGCCCCCGAGCCTACCCCGGATCACCGATGATCGCCGCACGCCTGTTGCGCCCCACCGACACCATCCATCTGGCCGAACTGCATCCGCGCGAACACGGCGCGCTGGCCTATGCGATGTCGCCTTATCCGGTCACCTGCCACCAGCGCGACGGGTTCGACACCGCCCACAGCCTGTTGCCGCCCACGCCCCGGCGCGGGGTGCTGCTGATTGATCCGTCATACGAGATCAAGGACGACTACGCCGACATCCCTCAGCACATTGCCAAATACACCCGTGCCTGGAACGTGGGCATCATTGCACTGTGGTATCCGGTGCTGACCGCGGGCTTGCATGTTCCGATGTTGAAAACCCTGGCAAAAACCTATCCCGACGCCCTGCGCGCAGAGGTCCGCTTTCCCCCCGCGCGCCCGGGGCACGGCATGATCGGATCGGGTCTTTTTGTGATAAATCCGCCCTTCGGTCTGGACGCCGAGGCAAAACGTCTGAAAGATCGGTTTGACACGCTGAAATAAGGACACCCCATGGCCGCCAAAGGATACTGGATCGCGCATAACGTGGTGCATGATGCAGAAAGCTACAAAAAGTACCAGGCCGCCAACGCGGCCCCTCTCGCCGCATATGGTGCCCGCTTCGTGGTACGGGGCGGCCAACAGACCAACCCCGAAGGCACATGGAACAGCCGCACCGTGGTCATCGAGTTTCCCAGCTACGCGGACGCGGTCGCCTGCTATGAAAGCGACGCCTACAAGGCCGCATATGAGTTGCGCAAGGACATCTCGGATGGCAACCTCGTGATTGTCGAAGGCTATGATCCCTAAGCGGGCATCCCCGTGGTGCAGCGCCTGCGCTGCGCTGGTTCTTGCAGACGCCGCCGCGGCCTGCGACACGGCTGTCTGCGTTGTGAATCCGGACACGCTGGCGCTGACCCAAACCATCACCTTTGACGACCAGCAGTCAAGCTATGGCCCCGGCCGCCATCTGGACGAGGTGCTGAGCCTGAATGGCGCGCGCTTTGGCGAACGGTTCGCGGGCCAAAGCCTCTCACTTGCCGGAAATCACGACAGCGTCACCGGCGCGGCCCTTGGCCCGCCGCTGGCGCTGGTTGCCGGTGATGCGGGGCAAAATCTGGCGTTGGTACACATGGGCGGCACCGCGCGCACCGTTCTGGTCGGCTATGGCAGCGCTGGCTTTCCCAAACGCGACGCCCAGGGCGAAGGCGCCATTGCCGTGCAGTTCGACCGCGATCAACCCGCGCTGGCCTTTGATCTGCGCGGCGGCGAGGGCGGCAGCGCACAGGTGCAATTCCTGCGCCGCGACGGCTCTGCCATCGTTACCCTGCAACTGGGCCCGTTGGGCGAAGACAGATTCGGATTTTCCCGCAATGATGGCACATCCGACATCGCAGGCTTTGTGCTGACAAATTTCGACGATCAGGGCCTCGCTTTGGACAATTTGCGCTTTGGTCCGCCGCCCGACTTGGGCTAGGGTCCGGTCATGTTTGAACGCCTATTCCCCCGCCGTCCCCGTGACCAGAAACCGCTGCCTGAACCCGACGCGCAGCTGGCGCTGGGGGCCTTGCTGGTGCGCGTCGCACTGGCCGACCGCAGCTACACCGTGGAAGAGGTCAGCCAGATCGACCGCATCCTGCAAGCCACCTTCGGGCTGAAACCGCTTGAGGCCGCAAAACTGCGTGCCTCTTGCGAAGCTTTGGAGCGCCATGCGCCGGGCACCGACGAATTTGCGAAAATCCTGCGGCAGGAAGTCGGCTATGACGACCGTCGCATGCTGGCCGTGGCCATGTGGAAGGTTGTGATGGCCGACGGACGGCGCAAAGCCTCCGAAGAGCTGTCCCTGCACCAGATCGAAGCGGCCCTTGGCATCACCGACGCCGACAGCGCCACGATTCAGGCCGAAGCCACAGGCGCGGCACCCGGTCATTAAAGCGTCCGGCCTTTAACCTGAGGCATCGCACATCACTTTTCGCGCTGAGCCGCAGGCGAAGGCAAAGAACAAGTGTTTCATGTTTAAGGCCGGACACTCTAAACTGTGCATTGGCCTTGGCCTGGTCTGCCCCTATATCTGACGCATGTTTGCTGATTTCCTCAAACGGCTGACCCAGCCGGAGCCCGCCCAACTGCCCGACACCGACGCGCGCATTGCGCTGACCGCCCTGCTGGTGCGAATCGCCCGCTCGGACGGTATTTATGATGCCGGTGAAGCCGCCACCATCGACAGCGTTGTTGCCGCCCGCTACGGGCTGATGCCCGAAGCCGCCGCCGCCCTGCGCCGCGACGCCGAAGGATTGGAAGCCGAAGCGCCCGACACCGTCCGCTTCACCCGTGCCATCAAGGACGCCGTGCCATACGAACACCGTCTTGGCGTGATCGAAGCCATGTGGACCGTGGTTCTGGCCGACGGTGAACGCGCACAGGAAGAAGACGCGGTGTTGCGGCTGGTCGCCAACCTGCTGGGCGTCACCGACCGCGACAGTGCCATCGCCCGCCAGCAGGTCTCGGGCGCATGATTGCAGCCTTGGGCATGTACGACATGCCCCACGCCCGCGCCGCCAACGACAGGCTGTGGGCGGGCGTGCGCGCCGCCCTTGGCTATGGTCCCGCAACGCTGGCCCGTGACACTGACCCCTGGGAAATCTGGCGATCGGGCGCGCTGCTGCTGGCCCAGACCTGCGGCATGCCCTACCGCACCCGCCTGCATGATCGCGTGCAATTGGTCGCCACCCCCGACCACCACCTGCCCGACTGCCCGGTGGGCCACTATTTCAGCTACCTTATCAAACGCCACGACGACCCGCGCGACCTGAAAGCACTTTCCAAAGGCACGATGGCCTATAACGAAGCGCTGTCGCAATCCGGCTGGGCCGCGCCCATACATCACCTTTCCCAACACAAGCTCGCCCCGAGCAAAACATTGCAAACCGGCGCACATCTGGCCTCGATCTCTGCCGTCCTCGACGGCACAGCCGACTTCGCCGCAATCGACGCTGTTACATTGCTGATGTTTGGTGACAATGACCCTGATGCGGCAGCTTTCCTCAACGCCTTTGATCGTACCGCACCCACACCTGCACTGCCATATATCACCGCAAAAAATCGCGATCCGGCCCCGCTGGCAGCAGCCCTGGCCACGGCCATCGCCGCCCTGACACCGCTGGACCGCGCCACCTTGCGCCTGTATGACATCGCCCGCCTGCCAGCCTCCGCCTATCTGGCCATCCCCACACCTCCCGCGCCCTAGGCTCTGGACCCATTAATCTTACATACTCAGCGGCTATTTCACGAAATTGCAAGGGTTTGGGGCGCACAGCCAATAGTGGTTCTATTTGCAAGCGACCCAAACCCTTGAGATGAAGTGAAATAGCCGCCCGTCGCTCCGTAGGAGCGCTTAATAATATTGGCACGCCTTCGGCGTGACGGGTTTGACGGATTTTCCCGCAGCCTTCGTCACATCTGCTTGAAATAGAACCACTATTCTTGCGCAGATGCTCCTAGTCTGCGAAAAAATCTGTCAAACTGAGTATGTAAGATTAATGGGTCCAGAGCCTAACTTTCTTTTGGCCCTAAATATCCCGGGGGAGGCGCAAAGCGCCGGGGGCAGCGCCCCCTTGACTCCCCCTGACCTGCGCCCACTTTCGCAGCAAATACCGGCTGCCCTTGCGTCAACTATGGCGGCCGGATCAAATTGCGTGCGAAACCACATTGCAAAGTGCCCAAATTTTGTCCCTTATACCCGCTAACCCACAAACCGAGCCCAAAAGGCCTGCCCTTGTCTGACACATCACCTGTCATAGAAATCCACAACCTGCACAAAGCCTACGGTGCTCTTGAAGTGCTGAAAGGTGTCGACATCTCTGCGCCGCGCGGCAATGTGATCAGCCTGATCGGTTCGTCCGGGTCCGGCAAATCCACGCTCCTGCGCTGCTGCAACCTGCTGGAAGACAGCCAGCAAGGCGAGGTGCTGTTCAAGGGCGAACCTGTCATCTGGCGCGGCAGCGGCCATGGACGCCGTCCCGGTGATGCAGGGCAGGTTCTGCGCATTCGAACCAACCTGAGCATGGTCTTTCAGCAATTCAACCTTTGGGCCCATATGACGATCCTGCAAAACGTCATGGAAGCGCCGGTCACCGTGCTGAAACGCGACCCAAAAGAGGTCGAGGCCGCCGCGCGCGCCTATCTGGACAAAGTGGGCATCGGCGACAAATGCGACGTCTATCCGGCCCAGTTGTCGGGTGGCCAGCAGCAACGCGCCGCCATCGCACGCGCATTGTGCATGGAACCCGAAGCGCTGCTGTTTGACGAACCCACCAGCGCGCTCGACCCCGAGCTGGAACAGGAAGTTGTCAAGGTTATCAAGGATCTGGCTGCCGAAGGGCGGACAATGATGATCGTGACGCATGATATGAAACTGGCCGCTGATGTCTCGGACCATGTGGTGTTCCTGCATCAGGGCCTGATCGAAGAACAGGGGCCGCCAGACAGATTGTTCGGCGCCCCCGAATCCGAACGACTGCGCGGGTTCCTCTCTGCGACCCACGCCGCGTAAACGAAAAAAACCAAACGGGAGTACATCATGAAAAAGATCATTCTTGCATCCGCCGCATTGGCCGTTAGCGCAACCTTTGCCATTGCCCAGGACAAAACCATCCGCATGGGCACAGAAGGCGCCTACCCTCCGTATAACTTCATCAACGACGCCGGCGAAGTCGACGGCTTTGAACGCGAGCTGGGCGACGAGCTGTGCAAACGCGCCGAGCTGACCTGCGAATGGGTCAAGAACGACTGGGACAGCATCATCCCCAACCTGGTGTCGGGCAACTACGACACCATCATGGCGGGCATGAGCATCACCGACGAGCGTGACGAAGTCATCGACTTTACCCAGGACTACTTTCCGCCCACCGCTTCTGCCTATGTTGCCGCAGCCGAAGGTCTGGATGTGAAAACGGCCATCGTCGCAGCACAAACCGCCACCATTCAGGCGGGCTATATCGCTGAAAGCGGTGCCACACTGGTTGAGTTTGCAACCCCCGAAGAAACCGTCGCTGCCGTGCGCAATGGCGAAGCAGATGCCGTTTTTGCCGACCGCGACTATCTGGTGCCGTTGGTCGAAGCTTCGGGTGGCGAGCTGATGTTCGTTGCCGACGACGTGGCCCTGGGCGGTGGCATCGGCATGGGTCTGCGTGAAAGCGATACAGAACTGAAAGACAAGTTCGACGCGGCTATCACCGACATGAAAGCCGACGGAACGCTGAACACCATGCTGAAAAAGTGGTTCGGCGACGACACCACGACCTATTGATAAGGCATCGGGGCGGGGACACCCCCGCCCTGAACCCCCATGTTTTCATATTGCACTGATCCTTCGACACTGGGCGGACTGACCTGGCTCTCCTGTTTTCTGACAACAGGGGTGCATCTGTCGTTCTACATGTCTTTCCTCAAGGTGCTGGGCCTGCTGGCGGTCACCGCCCCTGTGGCGCTGGCCTTTGGCTTTCTCGGTGCCATGTCTGCGCGCGCCAGCTTTGCGCCTGTATCATGGCTGGGCAAAGGCTATATCGCGGTGGTGCGCGGCGTGCCCGACATCGCGTTTTTCCTGTTTTTCGTCATCGCGCTGGACCAGCTTTTCGAATACACCCGCCACCGCATCCTGTGCCCCGATTGGGACCAGCCGGTGCGTCAGGGCAATGATTTTATCGTGTGTCAGGCGGCCAAGCTGCCCCTGGGCAGCAGCCCCGAGTGGATGCACGAAACCTATGCTTTCGGCCTTGCGGTCATCACCTTTGCCATCGTCTTTGGCGCCTTTGCCGCCAACGTCCTGTTTGGCGCCATGCGCGCCGTGCCCCGCGCCCAGCTGGAAACCGGCGAGGCCTATGGCATGACCCAGCGCCAGACCTTCTGGCGTATTCTTGTGCCCCAGATGTGGGTCTTTGCGCTGCCAGGCCTGTCGAACCTGTGGATGGTGCTGATCAAGGCCACGCCGCTGCTGTTCCTGCTGGGCATCGAAGACATCGTCTATTGGGCGCGCGAACTGGGCGGCACCAAGACCGAGAAATTCACCAGCTACCCCCACGGCGACTGGCGCATGTGGTATTTTCTGGCACTGCTGATCTTCTATCTGCTGATGACCAAAGTGTCTGAAACCCTGCTGGGCCGCCTGATGGCACGGCTGACGCGCGGACAGGCAACCGCCGGCGGCGAAGCCCAAAGGAAAGCGGCATGAGCTGTATCGAGACGATCCAATCCTATGCCTTCCGGTCCTTGGGCTTTGGCGAACGGCTGTTGCCGCGTTCCGACTTTACCCTGTGCGAACAGGTCACGCTGATCGGATCGGGCATGATCTGGAACGTCTACTTTGGCGTCTGCGCCCTGCTGACCGGTTTCTTTCTGGCCACCGCACTGGCCGTGGCCAAGGCATCGCCGCGCAGGGCTCTGCGCAAGCCTGCGGAATGGTTCATCTTCCTGTTCCGCGGCTCGCCATTGTTCATCCAGTTCTTCTTTGCCTACTTCCTGTTCCTGTCGCTCAAAAGCGTCAATCCGTTCTTCACCGACTTCACCGCCGCATGGCTGGGCGCGCTGATCGTTCTGTTTCTGAACACGGCCGCCTATACGGCAGAGATTTTCTTTGGCGCATTGCAATCCATCCCCAAAGGCGACACCGAGGCCGCCGACGCCTATGGCATGTCCGGCTGGCCACGGTTCCGACGGATCATATGGCCCACGATGCTGCGGCTGGCGTGGCCCGCCTATACCAACGAGGCGATCTTTCTGTTTCACGCCACGACATTGGTGTTCTTCAGCGGCTTTCCCGCGTGGCAACAGCGCGGAGACGCGCTGTATTATGCCAGCTATTTTGCGGACAAAACGTTCAACCCCTTTATCCCCTACCCTATTCTGGCCTGTTACTTCATCCTGCTGACGCTGGTGATTGTCACCGTGTTTGGTGCTGTGAACAAACATCTGAACCGCCATCTGCCCGAAAACACGCGGCCACGTCTGAAGCTTCGGATGAATTTGATCAGATAATACTGCCTGAAATCCGATAGGATAATGGGGCTTTTACGGCCTACGGAATATTTTGATCAAATTTCGTAGACTTTGTATCCCTGTCGGGGATATTCAGAGTCTGAACAGAATGAGAGTCGACATGGACAACTGGCTGAAATCCAACCCCGACATCCGCGCGATCCGCGTTGCGGCGTCGGATCTGAACGGACAACCGCGCGGCAAACGTGTTCCCGTACGCTTCGCCGACAAGGTCATCGAAGACGGGACGCGCTTTCCGATGTCGGTGATGAACCTTGATATCTGGGGCGAAGACATTGATGACAGCCCGCTGGTGATGGAAAGCGGTGACCGCGACGGTGTTCTGAAACCGACCGAGCGCGGCTTTGTGCGGATGCCCTGGCTGGACACGCCCACGGGGTTGATGCCGATCTGGATGTTCCACGAAGATGGCCGACCGTTTGAGGGCGACCCGCGTCACGCGCTGGCCGCTGTGCAGCAACGCTATACCGCACTGGGGCTGACGCCCGTTGTTGCGGTCGAGCTTGAGTTTTTCCTGATCGACGATTCCGGTCGTGATCTGCGGGTGCCGGTGTCACCGCGCTCGGGCAAGCGCCGCGTCGCGGGCGAGATTCTGAGCCTGCGGGCGTTGGACCAGTTTGACCAGTTCTTTACCGAGCTCTACGACGCCTGCGATCTGATGGACATTCCCGCCGACACCGCCATTTCCGAGGCCGGTCTGGGGCAGTTCGAAATCAACATGATGCACCAGCCCGACGCGTTGAAAGCAGCGGATGATGCATGGCTGTTCAAGATGCTGGTCAGGGGCATGGCCCGCAAACACGGCTTTGCCGCATCGTTCATGGCCAAACCCTACGAGGATTACGCCGGATCGGGCCTGCACATGCATTTCTCGATTCTGGACAAGGACGGCAAGAACATCTTTGACGATGGCACCGAACGCGGGTCCGACAAACTGCGTCATGCCATCCAGGGCTGCCTTGCCGCGATGCCCGGATCGACACTGATCTTTGCACCGCATCACAACAGCTTTGACCGGCTGGTGCCCGGTGCCCATGCGCCCACCGGTGTGGCATGGGCCTATGAAAACCGCACTGCCGCCATCCGCGTGCCATCGGGCGCTGCGGCAGCACGGCGTATCGAACACCGTCTGGCGGGGGGGGACGTGAACCCCTATCTGTCTGTCGCCGCCGTGCTGGGTGCTGCATTGAACGGGTTGGAAGATCAAATAGATCCGCCCGCGCCGATCACCGGCAACGGCTATAGCCAGGACCTGCCACAAGTGCCCGGAACCTGGACCAAAGCCATTGACGCCTTTGAAGCCAGCACCGAAATTGCGCGGATCTTTGCCCCCGGCCTGATCCGCAATTTCACCATGACCAAACGTCAGGAAGCCAAGTACATGGAAGAGCTGACAGCTGAAGAGCGGGTCGAAGTCTATCTCGATACCGTATAGGATAGGAAACAGCAGGCGGAGCAACGGCCCGCCGTGCGCAAAAATTGAATACATCAGGTGACCCATGAAGATCGGCATTCTGCAAACCGGCCACGCCGCAGCGGAAGTTTCCAAAGACCACGGCGATTATGACGCAATGTTCCACCGACTGTTGGGGGGCCACGATCTGGAATTCGTCACCTACGACGTCGTGGATATGAAGTTCCCGGACAGCATCCGCGACGCCGACGGCTGGCTGATCACCGGATCAAAACACGGCGCTTATGAAGACCTGCCGTTCATCCCCCCGCTCGAAGACCTTATCCGCGAGGTTCGCGCAGCAGGCCAGCCGATGATCGGCGTGTGCTTTGGCCACCAGATCATCGCACAGGCCCTTGGCGGCAAGGTTGTCAAATTCGACGGCGGCTGGTCGGTCGGGCATACCGAATATGCGCTGCACGGTGCCCCGATAACCCTGAACGCCTGGCATCAGGATCAGGTGATCGAGGTGCCCCCCGGTGCGCGCATCGTGGGAGAGAGCGAGTTCTGCGCGATCGCGGCGCTGCTGTACGGCGATACCATCTGGACCGTGCAACCGCACCCTGAATTCGACAGTGGCGTGATCGACGGGCTGATCCGCTATCGCGGCCCCGGCGTGGTGCCCGACGCGCTGCTGCAAAATGCAGCCGAACACCTGAACGAGAGCGACAACAACCGTGACATCGGCACCTTCATGGCCGAATTTTTCAAGAAAGAGAGAGCATAATGGCCGAGAACAGCTGGGTGGAAAACCTTCCCGAAGCGGCACAGGCCTATCTTGAAGGGCGGCGTCTGGACGAGGTGGAATGTATCGTGTCTGACCTGCCCGGCATTGCCCGTGGCAAGGCGGTGCCTGCGTCAAAATTCATGCGCCAGGATTATTTCCACCTGCCCGACAGCATCTTTTTCCAGACCATCACCGGTGACTGGGGCGAAGCGGCAGGTGCCGACGGGTTCATCGAACGCGACATGATCCTGCGCCCCGACATGGACACCGCCACCGCCGCCCCCTGGACCGGCGACTGGACGTTGCAAGTGATCCACGACGCCTATAACCGCGACGGCGTGCCGGTGCCTTTCAGCCCCCGCAACGTGCTGAAACGGGTGGTGCAACTGTACCGTGACAAGGGATGGAAGCCGGTCGTGGCCCCCGAGATGGAATTCTATCTGGTGGCGCGCAACATCGACCCCGCCAAGGAAATCGAACCGATGATGGGCCGCTCGGGCCGTCCGGCCGCGGCGCGTCAGGCCTATTCGATGACTGCCGTGGACGAGTTCGGCCCCGTCATCGACGACATCTATGACTTTGCCGAGGCGCAGGGTTTTGAAATCGACGGCATCACCCAGGAAGGCGGTGCGGGTCAGTTGGAGATCAACCTGCGTCACGGCAACCCGATCAAACTGGCCGACGAAGTGTTCTATTTCAAACGCCTGATCCGCGAGGCCGCGCTGCGCCACGATTGTTTTGCCACCTTCATGGCCAAACCGATTGCGCAAGAGCCCGGTTCGGCCATGCACATCCATCATTCGGTGCTGGACATCGAAACCGGCGAGAACATCTTTTCCGACGCCGACGGTGCCGAGACACCACAATTTTATCACTTTATCGCGGGCCTGCAAAACCACATGCCCGACGCGCTGGCCGTGATGGCGCCCTATGTGAACAGCTACCGTCGCTACGTCAAAGATCACGCCGCACCGATCAATCTGGAATGGGGCCGCGACAACCGCACCACCGGCATCCGCGTGCCGCTGTCGTCCCCCGGTGCACGGCGGGTCGAGAACCGCATCGCCGGCATGGACTGCAACCCCTATCTGGGCATCGCCGCCTCGCTGGCCTGCGGCTATCTGGGCCTGATCGAGGCGACGCAGCCCAAGCCGGAATTCAAGGGCGATGCCTATGAAGGCGAAGGCGACATTCCCCGCGATATGGGTCAGGCGCTGGAAGGCTTCGACGCCGCCGACGCGCTGCAAGAGGTGCTGGGGCCCGACTTTGGCCGCGTCTATTCCATCGTGAAACGCGCGGAATACGACGAGTTCCTGCAAGTCATCAGCCCGTGGGAACGCGAACACCTTTTGCTGAACGCATAGCGTTTTTTTGCCCCCGGCCCTCCGGGGGGGATTTCTTGAACCAGAGAAGAGATGCAGCCCCAGTGAACCTGCTTTACGCCAATGATGCCTTGGGGTCCTACCCTGACAGCTGGTATGCCGCGACCGCGAACGCCCTGCCCGCCTTTGCGCCGCTGAAAGGCGAGACCAGGGCGGATGTCTGTGTGGTTGGTGGTGGCTATACCGGCCTGTCCGCAGCACTGCATCTGGCCGAAGCGGGGCGCGACGTGGTTCTGATCGACGCGCAGCGCGTTGGCTTTGGCGCGTCGGGGCGCAATGGCGGGCAATTGGGATCAGGCCAGCGGGTCGAGCAGCCCAAGCTGGAAAAGATGCTGGGGATCGCGGCCGCGCGCACGCTGTGGGATCTGGGCGAGGATGCAAAACATCTGGTCAAGGACCTGATCGCCAGGCACCGGATCGACTGTCACCTGAAACCCGGCGTGGCGTGGAGCGCCTCGGACAAGGGGGATGTGGCGGGGCTGCATGACTATGCCGAACATATGGACCGGGTTTACGGCTACCAGATCGACACCTTTGATGCGGACAGCTTTGCTGCAGACGTCTGCCCCTCGCCCGACTATTGCGGCGGGATTCTGGACCGCGACGCGGCGCATCTGCATCCGCTGAACCTGGCGCTGGGACTGGCGCGGGCCTGCAAGGCAGCGGGCGTGCGGATATTCGAAGGGTCTGCCGCCCAACACATCGACCACGGGGCCAAGGCAACCGTGCGCACCGACGGCGGTCGTGTCGTTGCCGATCACGTGGTGCTGGCCTGCAACGGTTATCTGGGCGGGCTGGAACGCAAGACAGCCGCACGGGTTATGCCGATCAACAATTTCATCGCCGCGACTGAACCCTTGGGTGCGGCGGCGCGCGAAGTCTTGCGTCAGGACGTGGCCGTGGCTGACAGCCGCTTTGTCGTCAATTACTTCCGTCTCAGCCATGATGGTCGCCTGCTGTTCGGCGGTGGTGAGAGCTATGGCTACAAGTTTCCCGCCGACATCGCCGCCAAAGTGCGCGCGCCGATGTCAGTGGTGTTTCCGCATCTGAAAGATGTGCGGATCGACTACGCCTGGGGCGGGACGCTGGGCATCACCATGAAACGCCTGCCCTATTTGGCACGGGTGGCGCCGAACATCCTGTCGGCCTCGGGTTACTCAGGGCACGGGCTGGGCACCGCCACGCATGCAGGGCAATTGATGGCACTGGCGATCAAGGGACAAAGCGACGGCTTCGACGCGATGGCTGCGATTCCCTCGACGCCTTTTCCCGGCGGACCGGCCATGCGCACGCCGCTGCTGGTACTGGCGATGACATGGTACGCTCTGCGCGACCGTCTGGGCATCTAACACCCTCCATTTTCCACCGTTAACAAACTGCACAACACCGCCGAATAACGGCGTCACGTCACAAAACCGTTTCCTTTTCTTCGTAACTGTTTTACGAAATTGAAAACCGCAGTTAAGGAAACGCAAATATGTCCCTGCCAAACATGCATCACGCCGAGCCGATCCCAGAGGCCGCCAAGGCCGAGATTGACCGGCTTCTGCAATCGGGCGACCTGTTCCGTTACACCGCTGCATCCGACTCGCCCGTCACATTGCTTGAGGCCGAGTTCGCACAGATGCTGGGCAGCAAATACGCGCTGGCCGTATCGTCCTGTTCGGCGGCGCTGTTTTTGTCGCTCAAGGCACTGGACCTGCCCCGCGATGCGCGGGTGCTGATCCCCGGATTTACCTTTGCTGCGGTTCCGTCGGCTGTAATCCATGCCGATTGCCTGCCGGTGCTGTGCGAGGTTGGCGACAACTACCGCATCGACATGGCAGATTTCGCCGCCAGGCTGCCATCCGTCAGCGCCGTAATCGTCAGCCACATGCGCGGGCACACCTCGGATATGGACGCGATCATGGGCCTGTGCGACGCCGCTGGCATTCCGGTGATCGAAGACGCCGCGCATTCGCTGGGCACGCTGTGGCATGGCCGCAAGATCGGCACATTGGGCCGCATCGGGTGTTTCTCGTTCCAGTCCTACAAGATGATCAATGCGGGCGAAGGTGGCATTCTGGTCACTGACGATGCCGACCTTGTGGCGCGCGCCGTCATCATGTCGGGCGCATACGAGCACAACTGGAAAAAACACCCGGTCCTGCAAGATGCCTTTGCCACCCATCAGAACACCTTGCCCCTGTACAACCTGCGCATGGGCAACCTGAGCGCCGCCGTAATCCGCCCGCAACTGCCCGAGCTGGCGCGCCGTGTCACCGACGGGCTGGCAGGACATGACCATGTCGCGGCCCTGCTGAACGGCAGCACATGGATCGACGTTCCCGCCCCGCTGGCCCCCGAAACCCGCGCACCGGATTCCATTCAGTTCAACGTGCAGGGCGTCAGCGACGCGCAGGTGTTGGATTTTGTCGCCACAGCCAAGGCGCAGGGCGTCACCGTACAGGTCTTTGGGTTGAGCGATGACAACGCGCGCGCTTTCTGGAACTGGAAGTTCATCAAGGATCTGCCAGAACTGCCGCAGACCCGCGCTATGCTGATGCGCGCCTGTGACGTGCGTCTGCCCGTTCATCTGACACGCGCCGAACAAGACAGCGTTGCCGACATTCTGCTGGGCGCGGCCGAAACCGCCTTTGGCGAGGCGCGCGCTTACGGCACCTGAAGGTCTGGCGCGCTCGAAGTGCGGCGTGCAACGGCACAAATTAGCGGATCAGCCACCCAAACGCGTTCTGCAACGCGGCATTGCCCCCTGTCCGCATTGGTGTGCCGTGCGCCATGACCAGGCAGTCTGTTGGCCATTCCAGGATGCGCCGCACACTGTTGCGCGCGGCCGTTTTGTCCCGTGTCGCCATGCGAAATTTGCGCGGCACTGACGGCACCGGGGCTGTCATCAGGTCAAGCCGGGCCACCAGGGCCCGCCAACCGCGATACCAGCCTTGCGGAATCTGCTGCACAAGGTCCGTGACCAAGACCGTGGCCGTCTCGCGGTGAAAGAACACCACCTCGGTCGTGATCCGGTTTCCCCGCACGATCACCTGATCAACCGTTCCTGCCCAAGCAGGGGCAGGTTCATCGCCAAGGGTCGCATGAATCACCGTCCCCGCAACTTGTGACGTTAGATCGGGGGCGGCGTGAACCCGTGCATCCGGATAGGCAGCGGCCCATTCACCCAAAAAGGTATAGTGCAGACTGTTTGGAGCGATCAGATGGCGCACCTGTCCAAGGGCATCAACTGCGGCGCGTATCTCTTGCGACAAAGCGACCGGCGACCAGACCCACAATCCGCCCCCATCCGGCAGCCGGATCACCGCCATGCGCGTGGGAAACCGGAAGCCTGCAGCGCCCGTAACTGCGGGTCCGTCAACAAGCCAAAGCCCCGGGCCAAACGGTGTCATGATTGAGCGCACCCTCTCCTGAACATCTGCATCTCAGCTGTACACTTGGGCGGGCGATTTGTCCAAATTAGCTGCCTTATGCGCGGTCGTCGCTTGCCTGTGCAAGACTGTGCAGAAAGCCTCGCACACTGGCCTGCTGAGCTGCCTGCATCATATGGTCTGCGATGTCTTCGGGCGAAAGCTTCATCAACGCGAACCGCACAAACACATCCTGTGCAAATCCCGTGCTGACCGTCGACAGCACAAGCCTGAGCTGTGCCAGCATGTCGTCGCCACGGTGCGAGGCGTGCATCAAAGCGACAGGTTTCGAGATAATCTCGTCGCGCGATACCAGCCAGTCGATCGCGTTTTTCAAACCACCGGGGATGGCGCGGACATATTCCGGGCTGGAAATGATCACGCAATCGCTGTTTGCAATGCTGTCCACAAAACATTGTACCGGTTCGGGCAAAGGACCGGCTTCAAGATCAGGGGAAAACACCGGCAGTCTGGCCACATCGGCAAAAACTGTAACGTCATGGTCCGGCTGCGCAATCACAGCCACAGCGCGCAGCAGCGCCGTGTTGGTCGAGCGTGCGCGCCCGCTGCCGGAGATTGCGAGGATTTTCATGCGTTCGCACTAAAGGATCAAAAGCGCGGGATCAAATGGCGTTGCCCAAAACCACCGCCCGGCAAAAAAGAACGCCTGCAAAATGCCACCCGCGCGGGTCGCATTTGCATGCCAACGATCAACAAGGTTACTTCAGCTTCGACAACTTCGCCTGAAGGTCGGCCAGCTGCTTCTTGATCGCGTCCAGATCCTCGCCGGATTCTTCTTCCGACGTCGTTTCAGGCTCTTCACTCTGCGGCGTTGTCGACCAGCTGGTGGGAATACCGCCAATACCGCCGGTCATGGCTTTGACAAAGGCAGCTTGCTGCGCCTGCATTGCTTCCAGCCCCGGCATTTTGGCAATCGGGTTCATCGCGCCCATATTTTCCAGCATACGGCTTTGACCGCTGCGCAACATCTCGAAAGAGGCTTCCAGGAATTGCGGCACAACGCTGGCGTTACCGCCCATATAGCTGCGCACGAGATCGTTCAGCACATCCACCGGCAAAACGCTTTCGCCCCGGCTTTCGTGTTCGGCAATGATCTGCAACAGATATTGCCGCGTCAGGTCGTCGCCGGATTTCAGATCAACGATCTGAACCTCGCGCCCGTCGCGGATGAAACCGGAAATATCTTCGAGCGTCACATAGTCCGACGTCTCTGTATTATAGAGCCTGCGGCTTGCGTACCGCTTGATCAGCAATGGCTTGTCTTTGGTCGTCACGGAAAATCCTCCCCAGACTAAGTGCTGCAATGCAGCTTAGGGATCGAAACCTGAAATGAAAAGGAAATCATCGCATTGGCGGCAATGCCTTTACGGCAAATACCGACGGTTCGCCGTTGTGCGCACCCCTGACAAAAAAAACGGCGGGTTCCAAAAGGAACCCACCGTGATGTACCGCGAATAACAGGGAGGAAATCGCGCGGTTATCTGTAACGACTTACTTCGCTGTCGCTTTTTTCACAGCCGCTTGCGCGTCTGTCGAAGCTTTCTTGATCGCAGTCTGAGCTTCTTCGCTCATGTCTTTGCCTGCGGCCATCATCAGTTCGACGGTTTCCATCTGAACTTTTTTGGCGATTTCAGCAAAGGCGGCCATGTTTTCGGCAGCAACTTCGGCAGTGGACGATGCGAAATCGGTCATTGCCTTGGCGTAATCTGCGGGCTCGGCTTTTGCTTTCGACATGTCTGCCAGCTTGGCCAGAGTTTCCTTGGTCCATTTGTTGGACACTTCGGTGGATTTCTCGGCAGCCGTCAGCGCAACACCGGACAGTTTTTCGTTCAGTGTGGTTGCGGATTTGAAAGCATCTTCCATCGAAGCTGTGTCGACGGGGAATGCGCCCATCATGTCTTTGAACATTGCGGTCAGATCTTGTGTCTTAGCCATTTTACTTGTCCTTTCAGGTTGCGGTGCGGGGTGTGCCCGCTGTCTATCTTCTGAAAGCAATATAGATGCTGCACCGCAGCATTGCAAGGAAAATGCTGCGGTGCAGCAAAGAAAAGTTCAACCTAAGGTAATTGACAAGAAAATCAGGACTTTGGCTTGTTCGACACATAGGTCCCGGGCGAGTCACACAGGACAGGATGCGTAGAATCACCCGGCTCGCGCGCGGGAATCATCTTGCCTGACCGCTTTTTCAGCCAAGCCCCCCAACGCGGCCACCACGAACCGTCATGGAACTGCGCGCCGTCCAGCCACTGGCTGTGATCGCCAGACATATCGGCATTGGTGTAATGCCCGTATTTCTTCTTGGACGGCGGATTGACGATGCCCGCGATATGGCCCGACTGGGTCATGACAAAGGTCTTTTGCTTTGACCCCATCTGCTGCACGCCGCGATAGCTGTCCTTCCACGGGGCAATGTGATCGGTCTCGCAGGCAATGGCGCAGATGGGCAGATCAAGATCGCCCAGCGACAGCTTGTAACCCAGCAATTCCATCTCGCCCCGCGCCAGCCGGTCCTCCTGACACAGGCCCCGCAGATATTGCATTGCCATCTTGGCCGGCAGGTTGGTGCCGTCGCCATTCCAGAACAGCAGATCGAACGCGGGGGGCGTTTCGCCCATCATGTAACTGCGGATCGCAGGTGCATAGACCAGATCGTTTGACCGCAGAAACGAAAAGGTGCGCGCCATGATCACCGAGGGCAATACGCCCTTGTCTTCGACCTCGGCGGCAATGCCGTCGACAAAATCATCGGTCAGGAATGGCGCAAATTCACCCTGATCGCTGAAATCGGTCAGCGCCGTAAAGAAGGTGGCAGATTTCACCGAGGTGTCTCCGCGCTGTTTCAGGATCGACAGCGTCATCGACAGGGTGGTGCCGGCGATGCAATAGCCGATCGCATTCACCTGCTTCTGACCGGTGATCTTTTTCACCTCGTCGATGGCAGCGACATAGCCCTCTTCAACGTATTCCTCCAAGCCGACATCGCGGTAAGACGCATCGGGGTTCACCCAGGACACGATGAACAGCGTATAGCCCTGATCGACGATCCACTTGACCAGAGAGTTCTGCGCCTTCAGGTCCAGAATATAGAACTTGTTGATCCAGGGCGGGAAAATGATCAGCGGAGTCGCGTGCACTTCATCCGTCGTCGGGGTGTACTGGATCAGTTCCATCATGCGGTTGCGAAACACCACCTTGCCCGGCGTCGAAGCGATGTTGTTGCCCAACTCAAAGGCCTGTTCATCGGCCAGCTTCACCACCAGTTCGCCGTTGTTGTTCTCAAGATCCTTAATCAGGTTCTCCAGCCCGTCGATCAGGCTTTGCCCGTCCGTGGCCACGGCCTTTTCCAGCGCATCGGGATTGGTGGCCAGAAAATTGGTCGGACTCATCAGGTCGACGATCTGGCGGGTGAAATAGCCAAGCCGCCGCTTTTCGCCGGGCTCCATATCCTCGACCGTCTCCACGGCTTCCATCAAGGCCTGCGCATTGATCTGGTACTGTTGTTTGACGTAGTTGAAATAGGGATGCGACTGCCACATCGGGTTGGCAAAACGGCGATCGGTGGGGCCTGCGTCTTCGGGCGCGGCCAAACCCTTTTGCGTCAGCGCCTGCTGCGCCTCGACAAAATGCGCCATTGTTTTCGACCAATAGCCCATTTGTTGTTCGATCAACTTGGCCGGATTGTGGATGGCCTCTTGCCAATAGGCCGTCGCTGCCTTGCCGAACAGCTCTTGATTCGGCCCATCTAACGCAGCGTTATGCGTGCTGCGGTGCGTCATGACCCGCGACAGGCGTTCACGCAATTCGTCAACTCTGGCAAGGTTTTCCGTCAATTTGTCGATGGTTTCGCCCGTAAGTTCACCAGATGCTGTGTCTTTTGTTGTCATAGTGGAACGAACCTCGTACTTTGCAGTTGCAGCATTATGTAGTATTGTAACCTTTACTTAACGTCGCCGACTTCGGGGAGGCATGCGACGAGTGCGCCGGGCACACCCGGCAGAAACAGGAGACCCGAATGCGGTACATGGCCACCTACGATCTGATGGAGACAATCAGAACAACGAATCAATGGCTTGGCGCCTCGGCCCTTGCCATGGGATCATACCCTGCCTTCTCCATGATCCCAAACCCTGCGTTTGAATGGATGCGCGCCTGGGGCGAAGTAACGGAACGTAGTTTCCAGCGCATGGTCGTCAAACCCGACTGGAACATCCCGCATTTCACCGCCAAGGATGGCAAGGACCATATCGTTTCTGTCACCCGCGTTGTGAAAAACGACTTTGGCGACCTGCTGCATTTCGAAGTGCCGGGACGCGATGTTGAAAAACCCACCGTGCTGCTGGTTGCCCCGATGTCGGGCCATTATGCCACGCTGCTGCGCAAAACCGTGATTTCGCTGCTGCCCGACTGTGATGTCTACATCACCGACTGGCACAACGCCCGCGACATTCCGGTCAGCGCCGGCAAGTTCGACATCGAGGATTACACGCTGTACCTCGTGGACTTTATGAAATTCCTCGGGCCCGATACCCATGTCATCGCGGTCTGCCAGCCTGCCCCGCTGACCCTGGCCGCCACCGCCTATCTGGCCGAAGAAGAGCCCGCAGCCCAACCGCGCAGCCTGACCCTGATCGGCGGGCCGATTGACCCGAGTGCGGCCGCGACCGAAGTCACCGACTTTGGCCACAGTGTCACCATGGGCCAGCTGGAAGAATCGATGATCCAGCGCGTCGGGTTCAAATTCGCCGGTGTGGGCCGTCAGGTCTATCCGGGTCTGTTGCAGCTGTCTTCGTTCATTTCGATGAACGCTGAAAAGCACGCCAAGGCGTTCAACAACCAGATCGCGCGCACCGCACGCGGCGAGGCGTCGGACCACGACAAGCACAATGAATTCTACGACGAATATCTGGCCGTGATGGACATGACCGCAGAATTCTACCTGTCGACGGTCGAGCGCATCTTCCAGAACCACGAGATTGCCAAGAACGAATTCGTGGTTGCCGGCCGCAAGGTCGACATTGGTAAGATCACAACCGTTGCTGTCAAAACCGTCGAAGGCGGCGAAGACGACATCACCGCTCCCGGTCAGTGCATCGCCGCGTTGAACCTGTGTACCGGCCTGCCCGAGTCGAAAAAGGCAAGCCATGTCGAGCCGCACGCGGGTCATTATGGCATTTTCGCAGGCAGCAGCTGGCGCAACAACATCCGCCCGATGGTGCTTGAGTTCATCTCAAAGAACAGCAGCACCGAGGCAGCGGCGGGTGCGGCAAACACACCGAAAAAGCCCAATGCGCCCGCAATCACGCGCAAGAACGGTTCGGCCGACGCCACGGCCTGACCTCGGGTCAGGACCCATTAATCCTGCACCGTCAGTTTGACAGATTTTTCCGCTGACAAGCAGCATCTGTGCAGGAATAGTGGTTCTATTTCAAACAGATGCGCCGCAGGCTGCGGGAAAATCCGTCAAACCCGCAGGGCGGCGATTTCACTTCATTTCAGCGGCTTGGGCCGCTTGCAAATAGAACCACTATTGGCTGCACGACCCAAACCACTGAAATTTCGCGAAATTGCCGCTGACGGTGCAGGATTAATGGGTCCTGACCCTAGCTCTGAAAAACCCCGGCGGCTGGCCCCTGAAGAACAATGCGCTCTCCCTTTGCGGGGGGCGCATTTTGCTTTGTGGTCAGCCGCGCAAGACCAACGGCTGTTTCATCCAGGCCTGCAAGGCCGCGTTGGTTTCTTCGGGCTGCTCCAGGGGTGGCAAATGCCCGGCCCCGTCAATCACGACAAGTTCGGCATAAGGGATCAGTTCGGCAATAAAGCTGTGATGCTTCACCGGCGTCAAACTATCCTGTGCACCGCACATCACCAGCGTCGGCACCTTGCATTTGCGCAGCGTGCTTTGCTGGTCACGGCGGCGCTGCATGGCGCGCGACTGGCGCACAAAGACATCCGGCCCCAGCGACTGCGCCATCGCGGCCACCGCAGACAGCACGCCCGCGCGTTCAGCACCAGCGGCCAGATGGTCGGGTTTCAGCTGCGTGCGCATCACTTCGTCCAGCCGCCCGGCCCGCGCGCCGACAATCAGCGGCTCGCGTGCGGCCGCGCTTTGCGGTGTTTCGGCCAGCGCATTGGTCGAGATCAGGGCAATCCGGCTGACGCGGTCGGGCGCGCGGCGCAAAATCTCCATTGCCACCATCGCCCCAAAGCCCAATCCGGCCAGCGCAAAGCGTTTGGGCAGCTGGTCAAGCAGGTTAGAGGCAATCTCCTCGACCCGCTCGCCCTGGGTCACGGGCGCAATGGTCACGCAGATGACATTGGAAAAGGCCGCCAACTGCGCAGCATACAGCCGCGCGTCACACATCATTCCGGGGAGAAGAACCAAAGGTTCGGCCATGCCTGTCTCGCGCTTTTTGCTGCTTCTTTTGCAGCGCAGCATGTCGCAAGCGCGGGTACGCTACAAGTGGTAACCCGTGCGAGGGGCAAGGCCTTGCCTATGGCAACTCCACCCCCTTGAACTTCGGGAAATCCGCATAGCGCGCGCGGCGCGCCTCTGCCCCTTCCGCCGGTGCGTCGCCTGCCCGCAAAAGCATCCCCTTTGGTGCGATATAGCTGGAAATCGTGCGCAGCGGCACGGGCCGCCAGTCCAGATTGAACGCGCACAGCTTGGGAAAGAACCAGATCGCGGAATAGGGCAGATGGTCGTGCAGCCACCATGCCAGATCGCGCCAGTCGCGCCCCTGCGCATAACGGTCGGAAAACCACGGGATCGCCAGCGAGGTGCCCGCAATGGCATCCTCTCCCGCAGCCCAATCCCAGATGTGGCACTCGATCGGATTGTCATTGCGTGCGCAATTCAGCGCGTTTTCGTTGCCAAAGCGGTTGAGGTCGGGCGAGCGATACCCCGAGCGGATCGCAATCCGCCCAAAGGTTTCGGTCAGCGGGTCCAGCAGTTCTGTGCACAGCATCCGCCCGTTGGCGACGGCAAGGTCGGGATCAGCCGGCACGTTGGGAATGCCGTACAGGCTGCCGATCTCGGAATAGAGAAAGTCGCGCATGTAGAAATGTTTCGACAGCCGCACGCGCCCCAGGTCTTCCAGCCCGCGCATACTGCGGGGCGGGCGCATCAGGCGACGCCGTTCCACTGGAATGCGCCATCCGGTCCCAGCGGCGCAAAGGGATTGTGCGCCACCTCCCAGATGTGCCCCTCGGGGTCCGCGAAATATCCGATATGCCCGCCCCAGAACACGTCATGCGCGGGCTTCAGGATGCGCGCGCCTGCCGCTTCGGCACGGGCCAGCAGCGGGGCGACCTCGTCCTTGTCGCGCACGTTATAGGACAGCGTCATCGCCCCGCGCCCCAGCGTGTCTTCGGGCAGGCCAAGGTCACGCGCCAGGTCTGCCAGCGGATACAGGCCCAGCGTCTGACCGATAAGATCAAAGGCCGTAACGCCGTCGGGGCTGTCCACCGCCTGCCAGCCAAGGGCGGTGTAAAACGCGGCCTGTGCTGCCATGTCGCGCACGCCGAGTGTGATCAGACTGATCCGTTGTTCCATCATTCTATCTCCCTCTTCCATCAGCTAATCCCCGAAGCGATCCGGTCGCTCTGCCTCCGCAATCACATGGATCGATTCGCGCAGGCCCATCAGGCCGCCGCAGGGGTCACGTCGCGCACCGCCTGCTCGATCAGCCCCAGGCAGGGACCGTCAGAAAAGCGGTGATCGGCATCCTTGACCAGCAACAGCCGCATATCGGGGCTGTCCGCGTGGTTCAGCAGGCGCACGGCGGTTTCCGTGCTGACGGCGGTGTCGGCGGTGCCTTGCAGGCTGCGCACGGCAAAGGGCAGCGGCAGCCGATCGCGCAGCACCAACTGCGCGCGGCCGTCGTCCACCATGCGCTTGGTGATGACATAGGGTTCCATATAGTCCGAGGGCATCGCGATTTGCCCGTCGCGTTCCAGCGCCGCCTTTTGCGCGTCGGTGAAGTTGGCCCAATATCCGTCTTCTGTGAAATCCGGCGCAGCGGCGATGGTAACAAGGCCCGCAACCCGTTCAGGATACGCGCGGCAGAAAAGCAGCGCCTGCCAGCCTCCCATGGATGACCCGACAGGGATCACTTTGCCCGTCGTCAGCGTGGTGATGGCGGCAGCGGTATCTTCGGCCCAGTCGCCTATGCAGCCTTCCTCGAACGTGCCACTGCTTTGCCCGTGGCCGGAATAGTCGAACCGCAGGAACGCACGCCCCTGAGCGGCGCACCATGCCTCCAGATGCACGGCCTTGGTCCCTTCCATGTCGGATTTCAGCCCGCCCAGAAACACCACACAAGGACCATCGCCCGGCGTCAGGTGATAGGCGATGCGCCGCCCTTGCGGGGTTTCAAGATATTTCGGGTCTGACATGACCGGCTCCCTGGCTTCGGATGTTGGCCGCAGTCTGCGCAGGGAAGCGCGCGCGTTCAACTCGATTGTTGCGCGATGCGCTTCTGCGTGCCGGGGGCTGTTGCCACGCATCCTGTGACGTGACCCAACGTCAAAACCGCGCTCACTTTGCGGGCCTTGCGCTTTGCGCGCGCGCGCACCAAAGCTTTGACATGCAAGCACCCCCGAGAATGCTGATCCCCGTTCTGACCCTGTGGAATTTTCTGATCGGCGTGGGTGCTTTCATCATCGTCGGAATGCTGGAACCCTTGGGTGCCGACCTGAAGATTACGCCTGCCCATGCCGGACAATTGCTGACCGTCTATGCGCTGTCCTATTCGGTACTGTCACCCGTGCTGGTGGCCGTGACCGGGCGGATCGGGCGACGGCGTGTGATGGCGCTGGGGCTGGTGATGTTCGCGCTGGCCGCGCTGATGTCGGCGCTGTCCCCGTCGATGCTGGTGCTGAATGCCGCCCGCGTGCTGGCCGCAGCCGGTGCGGGGTTGTTCACGCCCGTGGCCGCCGCCACCGCTGCGGCGCTGTTTCCGCCCGCGCAACGCGCGCGGGTGCTGGCGATGGTGTTCTTCGGGTTCAGCGTGGCACAGGTGCTGGGCGTGCCTGCGGGCAGCTACATCGCCTATACATTCGGGTGGCGCTGGGGGTTCTGGTGCGTTGTGGCACTGGCCCTGCCCTGTATCGTGATGATCTGGCGGCACGTGCCAGCGGGCCTGAAATTCCAGCCGATCACGCTGGGCGATCTGGGTGAAGTGCTGCGCAATCTGCGGATGATCTTTGCGGTTCTGTTCACCAGCACATTCCTTGGCGCGACCTATATCCTTTACACCTATATGGCACCGCTGCTGAGCGAGACGATGGGCTATGGCCGCGATGGTGTGACCCTGGTGCTGGCGGTGTCGGGCGTGGGGGCTGTGATCGGCAATCTGGCCAGCGGTCTGCTGACCGACCGGCTGGGCTGGAAGCGCACGCTGGTGGCGCTGTGCCTGTGTCAGATCGTGCTGTTGCCGGTCTATTCGCTGCTGCCACTGTCGGACATCATCCTGATGGGCCTGACGACCGTGTGGGCGATGAGCGGTTGGGCGTTCATGGCGGCACAGCAAACCCGGCTGATCGGGCTGGCCGGGTCGCAGGCCACGGTGGTTCTGGCGCTGAATGCGGCCGCGATCTATGTGGGAGCCGCTGTCGGTTCGGCCATCGGCGGCTGGGTGCTGCTGCACGCAGGCCTGTCGGCCCTGGGCTTTGCCGCCACCATCGGCATGACCGTCGCCCTTGCGCATCTGCTGCTGTCGGCACGAATGTCACCATCGGCTGCCCCAACCACTTGACGCAGCCGCGCAGCCCCGCCAAAAGGCTGGCACACATATAACCCGCAACCGGGCGTTCCGTGGGCGCCAAACTGACGAGGAGTGCCAAGATGGCCCAAGTCTCCCTTACTTTCCCCGATGGCAATGCACGCGACTATGATGCCGGCATCACTGCCGCCGAAGTCGCCGAAAGCATCTCGAAATCACTGGCCAAAAAGGCCATCAGCGCGACCGTCGACGGCCAGCACTGGGATTTGCAGTGGCCGATCAACGCCGACGCGCAGATCGCCATTCACACCATGCAGGACGAAGAGCAGGCCAACGAACTGGTCCGTCACGATCTGGCGCACATCATGGCCCGCGCCGTTCAGGAAATCTGGCCCGACACCAAGGTCACCATCGGTCCCGTCATCAAGGACGGCTGGTACTATGACTTTGACCGCGCCGAGCCATTCACCCCCGAAGATCTGGGCGAGATCGAAAAGAAGATGAAAGAGATCATCAACAAACGCGATCCCGTCCGCACCGAGGTCTGGGAGCGTGATGTTGCGATCAAATACTACGAAGACCGGGGCGAGCCCTACAAGGTCGAGCTGATCGAAAGCATTCCGGGCGACGAGCCGCTGCGCATGTACTGGCATGGCGACTGGCAGGACCTGTGCCGTGGTCCGCACCTGCAACACACCGGACAGGTGCCCGGCGACGCGTTCAAGCTGATGTCGATCGCCGGTGCCTACTGGCGCGGTGACAGCAGCCGCCAGATGCTGCAACGCATCTACGGCGTGGCCTTCACCGGCAAGGAAAAGCTGCGCGCGCACCTGAACATGCTGGAAGAAGCCGCCAAACGCGACCACCGCAAGCTGGGCCGCGAGATGGACCTGTTCCACATGCAGGAAGAGGCCCCCGGTCAGGTGTTCTGGCACCCCAACGGCTGGACCATCTACACCGAGTTGCAGGACTATGTGCGCCGCAAGCAGCGCGCGGGCGACTACCGCGAGATCAACACACCGCAGGTCGTGGACCGCAAGCTGTGGGAGGCCTCGGGCCACTGGGACAAGTACCAGCACCACATGTTCATCGTCGAAGTGGACGAAAGCCGCGATGGCGAAAACGACGACGCTGCGGTCAAGAACAAGGCCCAGACCCGCATCAACGCGCTGAAGCCGATGAACTGCCCCTGCCACGTGCAGGTGTTCAATCAGGGCCTGAAATCCTACCGCGACCTGCCGCTGCGGCTGGCCGAATTCGGATCCTGTGCACGGTTCGAACCCTCGGGTGCCCTGCACGGCATCATGCGGGTGCGCGGCTTTACGCAGGATGACGGGCATATCTTCTGCACCGAGGATCAGATCGAAACCGAATGCGCCCGGTTCATCGAATTCCTGGCCGACATCTACGCCGAGCTGGGCTTTCCCACCTTCGAGATCAAATTCGCCACCCGCCCCGAAAAGCGCGTGGGCACCGAGGAATCGTGGGATTACGTCGAAAACGCGCTGGAAGAAGCCATCCGCAAGACCGGCCGCACCTACACGCTGGAACCCGGCGACGGCGCGTTCTATGGCCCCAAGCTGGACTTTTACCTGACCGACGCCATCGGGCGGGTCTGGCAGTGTGGCACATTCCAGGTCGACCCCAACCTGCCCGAACGGCTGGATGCGACCTATATCGCGCAGGACGGTGCCAAGGTGCGCCCCTATATGCTGCACCGCGCGACCTTGGGCAGTTTTGAACGCTTCATCGGCATCCTGATCGAAGAGCACGCAGGCAAGCTGCCGTTCTGGCTGGCCCCGCGTCAGGTTGTCGTGGCCTCGATCATTTCCGATGCCGATGACTATGTGCGCGAGGTTGTCGCCGCACTTCAGGCCAAGGGCGTGCGCGCCGAGGCGGATCTGCGCAACGAAAAGATCAACTACAAGGTCCGCGAACATTCTGTTGGCAAGGTGCCTGTCATCCTGGCCGTGGGTGCGCGCGAGGTCGAGGAACGCACCCTGTCGGTGCGCCGTCTGGGCGAAAAGCAGACCAGCGTGCAATCGCTGGACGACGTGCTGCAAGCGCTGAGCGATGAAGCCACCCCGCCCGACATGCGCGGCTGACACATTTGGCACGGCACCGGACGAAACACCGGTGCCGTGCCGCTCAGCATGTTACAAAGCGGCCTTTCCGGGCCGTGGCGGCAGGGATGATCTGCAACAAACACCGTGAATCCTGAAAGATTTCGCGCTTTGTGCTGACATCCTCTAACGTAGATGTGATTCACAGGCTCGTGAGTGGCACGCTATAAGCGTAAACCGCTAGGCTGACGTCAGGGGCCGTGAATGCCCACAGCAAGCTATTCGTTTTAGGGAGACTGAAGATGTCCAATACACTCAAGACCGCCGCTCTGATGGGCGCTGTGGCCGCAGCGATGGCCGCGCAAACCAGTGGTGTCAGCGCTGCGTCCAAAGAAAAATGCTATGGCGTTTCGCTGGCCGGTGAAAACTCGTGCAAGGCGGGCGAAGGCACCACCTGTGCCGGCACGTCGACTGTCGATTACCAAGGCAACGCATGGACGCTGGTCAATTCAGGCACCTGCGTTGACATGGAACTGCCTGCGATGGCCGATGGCACCCCGCGCACCGGCTCGCTGGAAGCGCTGGACCGCGACCTGCCCTCTGCCTGAGGCAGGCAAGCTTTGGCATCATCGGGCCACCTGTGGCCCGATGAACCCTGCGTGAAAGGCCACCAACATGCTGGACGCACGCCACATCACCAACACCTTGCCCTGTGCCCCCGGCGTCGGCTTCAAGCCCGCGCATTTTCAGGGGCTGAGCGATGATCCCGGCCCGGTACGCTGGATCGAGGTCCATGCCGAGAACTACATGGGCGACGGTGGCCGCCAGATCGCGCAATTGCGTGCACTGTCCGAGCAATTCGCCACATCGGTGCACGGTGTGGGCCTGAGCATTGGCGGCGCGCAGGATCTGGACACCGCGCATCTGGCGCGGGTGAAACACCTGTGCGACTGGCTGCAACCCGCCAGTTTTTCGGAACATCTGGCATGGTCGACCCACGGGGCCGAATACCTGAACGATCTGCTGCCGCTGCCCTATACCGATGCAACGCTGGACCATGTGGCCGCCCACATCAATCAGGTGCAGGACACGTTGGGCCGTCAGATGTTGCTGGAAAACCCGTCCAGCTATCTGGCCTTTGAAGACAGCACATGGTCCGAGACTGCCTTTCTGGCCGAACTGGTGCGGCGTACCGGCTGCGGGCTGCTGCTGGATGTGAACAACGTGTTCATCTCGGCCACCAACCTTGGCACCAGCGCAGAAAACTACATCGACGCCTACCCGCTGGACGCCGTGGGCGAAATGCATGTGGGCGGCCACGCCGAAGACACTGACGAACACGGCGCAACGCTGTTGATCGACAGCCATGGCACCGCGGTTGTCGATCCGGTCTGGACTTTGCTGGACTATGTGCTGAAACGGACGGGGCCAAAGCCCGTGCTGGTGGAATGGGACAACGACGTGCCGGACTGGCCAACGTTGCGCAGCGAAGCCTGCCGCGCCGCAGATGCGCTGGCGACCGTATGAAACCGTTTGTCACCGCCTTGCTGGACCCGGCACAAACCGCCCCTGACGGGTTGCACGACGGGCACGGGGCGGAAGCGGGCAAACGCTTTGACGTTTACCGCAACAATGTCATGCAATCGCTGACCGATGTGATGCGCGCGGGTTTTCCGGTGGTGCGCAAACTGATCGGGCCGCAGAATTTCGACATTGTCGCCGGGGCCTTCATCCGCGCTCAGCCGCCGACCCTGCCGATCATGCAACGCTATGGCGCGGGCTTTGACGCCTTTCTGGCCGAGGTGCCACAGCTGGCGCATCTGGGCTATCTGGGCGATGTGGCCCGGCTGGAACAGGCGCTGCGTCTGTCCTATCACGCCGCCGACAGCACAGCGGTGGACGCCGCACGGCTGGGTGATCTGACGCCCGAACAGCTTGGCGCAACGCAGCTTGGCTTTGCGCCCACGGTGCATCTGATCCCTTCGGTCTGGCCGCTGCATGACATCTGGCGTTTCAACACCGAAGAGGCCGCCCCCAAGCCACAGCCCGTCGCCCAGCACGTTCTGGTCACCCGCGCCGAATATGATCCCTCACCCCACCCGCTGTCGCCTGCTCAGGGCGCCTGGGTCGCGGCCCTGATGGAGGGCGCCAGGCTGGACACCGCGCAGGATGCGGCCCTTGCGGCGGACCCTGACTGTGACATCGCCGCGCCGATGGCGCTGTTGTTTGCACAAAACGCCGTAAGCAGGCTGACCACGAAAGACACCCTATGATTCAGCAATACTCCCGTCTGACCGCACTGCTGGAACGCGCTGACTGGCTGCTGCCAACACTGGCCCGTGTGGTCTTTGCCGGTGTGTTGCTGTTCTACTTCTGGGTGTCGGCGATGACCAAGTTCGGCGACGGAATTGGCGGTCTGATCTGGCTGTCAGACACCGCCTATGTGCAGATATTCCCCAAGGCTGTCGAGGCTCTGGACTATGACGCCTCGCAACTGGGCGTGGGGCATAAACTGATTGCGGTAATGGGCACCTGGGCCGAGTTTCTGTTGCCGCTGCTGATCACGCTGGGCCTGCTGACCCGGCTAAGCGCGCTTGGCATGATCGGCTTTGTTCTGATCCAAAGCTTTGTGGATATTACTGGCCATGTGGTTGGCGCGAAAACCACTGGCATGTGGTTCGACCATATCTCGGATGCGGCCATTGTCGATCAGCGCGCCCTGTGGCTGCTGTTGCTGATGATACTGGTAGTCAAGGGCGCAGGGCCGGTGAGCGCTGATGCGGCTCTTTTGTCCCTGCGCCGTTCAAAAATGTGACACCGGACGGTCGGGCTTGCCTGCGGCCAGCGCCAGAACGCCGCCCAGCCCGGCCATGGTGATCGGGAACATGGTAAACACGCCCCAACCGAAACCCAGCATCATGCACAGCGCCGATGCCAGCATCAGCACCCCGCCCCACAGCGCGCGCGCCCGCGCCATCGCACCGCCGGCGAGGGCCAGAAGCGGTGCCAGAACCGCCATCGTGCGCACAAGTCCGATGTTGCGCACCTGCTCGGCCAGACCTTCAATCTCGCCATAGCGGGTCACGGCCTCGGTATAGCCATAGCTGAAAAACCCGACAAACAAACCGATGATACCCGCGATGATCCCAAGGGTTAAGGCTGCGTTGCGCATGATCTACCCCTCAATACCAAGTGCATCGCGCGTGGCCGCGTCCCAGCCCAGATACATGTGGGTGCCTGTCACGATCAGCGGGCGCTTCATCAGCGATGGATGCGCGGTCAGAACTTCAAGCTGCGGCAAAGCCCGCGCTGTTGCATCCAGTCCGCGCCATGTGGTGCTGCGGGTGTTGGTCAATGCATCTCCAAAGGTCGCCTGTGCCTGCGCCATCACATCCGCTGGCACGCCATCCTTGCGCACGTCAACAAACTCTGCCTGCGGCAACGCCTTGAGTGCCTTGCGACAGGTATCGCATGTTTTCAGACCGTAAATTTTCATCATCGTCCTCCTTAGATGCATCAAATAGGAAATCTGTTCCCGGATTGCATGGCTTTTCCTTGATTTTCTCCGCGATTGGTCAATCTTTATAGATGTAGCGGCGGCAACGGGTTCGGCCCCGTTGTGGTGTTACAGCAATGTCCCGTGGGGCCACGGGAGTGAATGTAAGGAAGAAGGAGGCACGGGATTATGCCAACTGGCACCGTGAAGTGGTTCAACACCACAAAAGGATATGGCTTTATCGCACCGGATGAAGGCGGAAACGACGTTTTTGTACATATTTCAGCTGTGGAACGGTCGGGGCTGACGGGTTTGGCTGACAACCAGAAGGTCAGCTACGAACTGTCAGAGGGGCGCGACGGGCGTCAAATGGCGGGCGATCTGGCGCTGCTCTGAATTTCCACAAGACATAGAAAAAGGCCCGGCGGCATGTCGGGCCCTTTGATCTGCGCACGGGCTTAATCGTAAGTGCAGCCCTTGGTGCCGATGGGGCAATCGTAGCTGGCCTTGCGTGCTTTGCGGCGTGTGACGGGATGCGTCATCACTTCGCTGTACGACATCGACTGGTTCGGAACGCCACAGCAAATAACACCACTGATTGTAATGGGTTGCAGGCCTGCGGGGCAGTAATTTGCGCTGCTCGGGTAGGCGTAGATTTTCGGGCTGTCAGAAGCCATTGCGGGCAAGGCGCCCAGCAGGGTCAGACCCAATGCGCCGGTCAAAATGGATTTCATATGCATGTCGGTCCTCGTTCGGATGCCAATTTCAATGTGCCACAGTTTGGCCACAGAGCCTGCACCTGTCCAGTTTTTTCTATAGTTTCACACAGTTGCGCCATGGCCGATGCCACAACGGCGGATGCGACAGGCCGCAACCCCGCATGGCACAGAGTTTCCGGCATCAAGGGCAGCCTGCAAATGAAAAACCAGCGCCCACCGAAAGTGCGACGCTGGCCTGTTAACACCCGATCCCCAGGGCCCCAGGGTCTGGACCCCAGGGTCTGTACCCATTCATCACGCCAGATGCGAGCGCAGCATCCAGGCGAATTTTTCGTGTACGCGACCCCGCTCGATGGCCAGATCCTCGGTCAGCGTATCACCGTTTTCAGACGAGACATGCTCAAGCCCCGACAGGGTCGCGGACAGCTGTTCCTGCGCGTCCAGCAGCAACTTGATCATTTCCTTATCCGATTGGTGACCGTCCTGCTCGGCAATTTTCGAGCGTTTCAACATGCCTGCCAGCTGCCCTTCGGCGTGGCAATCCAGCGCGCGGATGCGTTCGGCCAGATCGTCTTGCGCCACGAAATGATCTTCGTACATGGTCTGAAACAGCGCGTGCAGCGGACCGAAAGCCATGCCTTTGACATTCCAGTGAAAGTTCTGCGCCAGCATGGTGGCCACGGCGGTTTCGGCCACGGCCTGATTCAGCGCTTCGGCAATGGCTTCGCGGGCGCTTGTGCTGATTTCTGATACGGGTTGTCCCATCGGGGTGCTCCTTTGGTCATTCTGAAGTTTGGCGTTCAGCTGTCCGTTGCAAACGCATTGCAAGGAACAATGGTTGCAACGCGCCGCACCAAAAATGCGACCCACCGGCGCAAACAAGCTGGAACACGGCGCGCAATCAGGAAGTACAGGCTGTCATCGTCCGAGCGTCTTGCCGCATCAACCGCCGCGAGCACCCAACGTTCGTCAAAGCTCAGTTCGGCTTCGCCCGGCCGATAGAACCGCGTCGGGCGGCCAAAGGCCTCGGGCAACGCGCCCAGCAAGGTGTGCAGCGCCTTTTCGGGGGATGCGTCGATCAGCGCACAGGCTTGCTCGACCCCCAGACGTGCCGAGGCGCGGCAGCCACATGCGGCAATACGCAGCGCCGCCAATGTGGCCCGGTCGGGTTCCACTTGATCCGGTTCAAGGGCATACAAGGGCTGAATATGTGAGGCTTTCATGCTCAAATCCATGTGTTACCGTCATAAGAGACTGGACGACTCGAATTTCTGACAATATTGCTCAGGTTTATGAAAAAGACAAGCTCCCTCGTTCTCGCCGCCTGTGTCGGCGTCACCATGATCTCGCAGGTGGGCGCACATCCCGATCCATATGCAGCCATCACCGCCGATCCGCACCTTGATGCGATCCCGCGCACCGACGCCGAAGCCGCGCGCATCGCAAAAGTGCTTGCGCCGCCGCGTGATTTCAACGCTCCGCAAAAATTCGAAGACCTGCCAGGCGGCGCGGCCACCGTGCGCGTCAAACCCAACGCCGATGCGTTCTCTCAGCCCTCAGCAAACCTCGGCTTCGAGGAAGAGCTGGATTTCAAGGTTGGCAACGGGCTGTTCCGCAAGATCTGGGTGTCGGCACCATCGTCGACACTGGCATCCGACGGGCTGGGGCCGCTTTACAACGCGCGTTCGTGCCAGCGCTGCCATCTGAAAGACGGGCGTGGACACCCGCCGGGGCCGGATGCCGAAAACGCGGTGTCGATGTTCCTGCGCATCTCGATCCCGGACGATTCGGCAAAAATCGCGGACATTCAGGATTATCTGGGCACCGCCCCCGACCCGACCTATGGCACGCAGTTGCAGGACTTTGCCCTGCCCGGCATAGCTGCCGAATACCGTTTGCAGATCGCGTATGCCGACCTGCCGGTGACCTTTGCAGATGGCACCACCGTGATGCTGCGCGATCCGACCTATACCGCCGCCGATCTGGGCTATGGCCCGCTGCATCCGCAGGCGATGCTGTCGCCGCGCGTGGCACCGCAGATGATCGGTCTGGGCCTGCTTGAAGCGATCCCAGCGGCTGACATTCTTGCACATGCCGATCCTGACGACGCCGACGGTGACGGCATTTCGGGCCGTCCCAACATTGTGTGGTCCGCCGAATTCGACCGCCCGATGCTGGGCCGCTTTGGCCTGAAGGCCGGCGCGCCCACGATCATGCAGCAAAGCGCAGGGGCCTTTGCCGGTGACATCGGCATTTCCAACCCGCTGTTCACCGATCCCTTTGGCGAATGTTCCACCATTCAAGATGCCTGTCGCAAGGCCCCCCATGGCGACAAAGACGTGCGCGGCTACGAGATCGACCAGGAGGGGCTGGACCTTGTGGTGTTCTATTCGCGCAATCTGGGTGTGCCTGCGCGGCGCAATGTGGACGACCCGCAGGTGTTGCATGGCAAGCAGGTGTTTTACGACGCGGGCTGTGCCAGCTGTCACCAGCCGTCATTCGTCACCAGCCGTCTGAACGACCGCCCAGAGCAAAGCTTTCAACTGATCTGGCCCCATACCGATATGTTGCTGCACGACATGGGCCCCGGTCTGGCCGACAACCGCCCCGAAGCGGTGGCCAGCGGCACCGAATGGCGCACAGCGCCGCTGTGGGGGATCGGTTTGACGCAACAGGTGTCGGGGCATACGCAGTTCCTGCATGACGGGCGCGCACGCTCGCTGATGGAAGCGATCCTGTGGCACGGCGGCGAAGCCGGACCTGCGCGTGAACGCGTGCTGGCCATGCCCAAACCCGACCGCGATGCCCTTGTGTCCTATCTGGAGAGCCTGTGATGCGTCTTGCCATCCTCTTTGCCCTGCTGCCACTTTCGGCGATGGCCGATGCGCGGGTCGATGCCGCGCTTGACCACAGCATTCTGCCGGGGTTTGCGCGTCTCAGCGCGGCCACGGCGGCCCTTGCGGCTGCCGAAGATTGCGCCCCTGTCGAGGCCTGGGCGCAGGCTTCGGATGCCTGGCAGGCGGTGGCGCATCTGCGCTTTGGTCCGACCGAGGTGGACAATCGCGGTTTCGCGCTGGCCTATTGGCCCGACCCCCGCGGAGCCACGCCCAAGGCGCTGAACACATTGCTGTCAGACAAGGCCCCTGCTGTGGCGGATGCCTCTGTTGCGGGGCGCGGGTTTTATGCGATGGAATTCCTGCTGTTCGATCCCGCCTATCCGCCAAGCGATGCGCGCTGTGCGCTGGTGCATGCGCTGGCACAGGATGCGAACGCCACAGCCATCGCCATCACACAGGACTGGAACGACCGTTACGCCCCCCTGCTACGCGATCCCACCAACGCAACCTATCAATCCAACGCCGAAGCCTTGCAAGAGCTGTACAAAGCCCTGCAAACGGGGCTGGAATTCGATTCAGACACCCGCATCGGCCGCCCGCTTGGCACATATGATCGCCCCCGCGCCACCCGCGCCGAAATGCGCCGCTCGGGCCGGTCGCTGAACAATGTGGTGGTGTCGCTGACCAGCCTGCAACAGCTGGCCCGCGCGCTGTCATCGGAGGATGCCGCGCTGACAGCCGAGATTGACGCGGCCTTTGACGTGGCCTTTGCCCGTGCGGAAGAGATTGCGCAGATCGACGGGGGCGCTGATTTCAGCCTTGTGGAGCAGCCGCAAAGCCGTCTGAAACTGGAAGTGCTGCAACAAAACATCGACAGCATCCGCGACCTGCTGGCAATGAAGCTGGGGCCGCAGCTGGGCGTCAGCGCGGGTTTCAACTCGTTGGACGGAGACTGATATGGCCAACCGCCGCCAGTTCCTTGCAGGGCTTCTGGCCTCGGGCCTTGCCCCCGTGCCCACATGGGCCGACGCGGGCAGTCCGGCCTACCTGTCGGCGGCGCGTCTGCCCGATGACAGCTATGTGCTGACCGGTCTGGACCGAAAGGGTGCCGAACGCTTCCGCATTCCGCTGCCCGCCCGTGGCCATGCCGCTGCCGCGCACCCGTCCCGCCCCGTCGCCGTGGCCTTTGCCCGCAGACCGGGGCGTTTTGCGCTGGTGCTTGATTGCCGCGATGGTACGGTGCTGGCGCGACTGGACAGCCCCGAGGGGCGGCATTTCTATGGCCACGGCAGCTTTGACGCCAGCGGTCAGTATCTGTTCACCACCGAAAACGACTATGACGCAGGCGAAGGGCGCATTGGCGTCTGGGACGTGGCCGCGGGATATACCCGCATTGGCGAGTTTGCCTCGGGCGGGATCGGCCCGCATGACATGAAACTGCTGCCACAGGGCGGTTTTGTCGTGGCCAACGGCGGCATCGACACCCATCCCGACAGCGGACGGCTGAAGCTGAACCTGCCCACGATGCAGCCCAATCTGGCCTATCTGTCCGAAGACGGCGACCTGCTGGACATGGTTGAATCGCCCCACCACCACGCCTCGACCCGCCATCTGGCGGTGCGGGCGGACGGGCTGGTGGCCGTGGGGATGCAATGGCAGGGCGACGTGGCGCGGTCGCCTGCGCTGGTGGGCCTGCACCGGCGTGGCGAGGCTTTGCGCCTGCTGGGCGATGCCTCGGCGCTTGAGGGCTACGTTGGCAGCATCGCCTTTTCGGGCAATGGCGCGCAGGTGGCGATCACCTCGCCACGGGGCGGCACGCTTGAGGTTTTTGACGCAGGCAGCGGCGCAATGGTGCAGCGGCTGGCCGAACAGGACGTCTGTGGCGTGGTCGCGGCCAGGGACGGGTTGCTGGCAACGACCGGGCTGGGCCGTGTGATCCATGCCGACAGCACCACGCAACTGCTGCGAACGGCGCAGCTGGCCTATGACAACCACCTGATCGAGATTGCCCCGATAGGATAGAGTCCGGCCGTGTTAGCCCGAACGTCGGGCATTTCTGATCTGGGCCGGAGCGGACCTTGACCAAACAGATCATTCCCTCAACTGTTGCTAGCATTGGAACTTGGCAAGGACTGCTTTGAATTGAAAGATTTGCTGCCGGCAATCACCGCATTTGCAGTACACATATCGCCAGCGATAGCCGCATTGGCTTGGGCGCACTTCTCAACTGTTTCTCGTGTGAAGGTCGTCATGAAGCTCACTGCTAAACTTGTCACTTTGGTGGTAATCTCGTTGTTTATATATCTGTACTTAGCGGAAACGCTTTGTGACGGCAGCGCAGTGAAGGGCTTTGTCCGGTGCTCATTTTTTCCGGCCAGCATCGCAAATCTGTCGGTACCAATCTACCTGCTATCGGTGACGGCGCTTGGAGTGTGGTGTCTTGTCGTCACAGCCATATGCGGTTGGGCGGAGATTGCCGCATTGAGAGAACGAAGCGATAGGCAATAAGAGCTCAAACCGGACATTAACCGCGATCTAAACGAATGACTGCCCCGCTCAGCGATGCGACATAACGACCGCAGCCCCCTGACCTTTCGACGCTAAGCACCTGCCCCGCACAGCCAGCCATGCGCCTTGACCATCTTGTCCAGCACCACAGGGCTGTGGACAAAGGGATAGATGTCATGGTGCCCGATCGAGCGGTTCACATGGTTCAGCGCCAGACCATAGGCCGCCGCCGTTTTGATCAGGGCGCGGGCATCGGTTTCGGCATAGGCGTCGTATTTCAGATTGTTCAGCATTGGCAGCGTCAGCCCCGCCTCGACAGCGCTGTCCAGCATATCGGTCAGGTGCATCACATGCGCCGAGGTTTCCGCCCAATCCTCATGCGCGTGGGCCGAGGCATAAGGGCTGATAAAACGGCTGTTCCAGTCCGCTGGTGCCCCGTTGGCATAATGGCGTTTCAACGCGGCACCGTAATCGGCTTGCGGATCGCCAAAGACCTGCGTGAACTGCGAGAGAAAACCGGGGCGGCTGGCGGCCAGACGTTCAAACAGGAAATGGGCAATCTCGTGGCGGAAATGCCCTGTCATGGTGCGCAGCCGTTCGCTCAGCGCCTCGCGACGGCGAATTTCCTCGATCGGGTCGGCTTCGGCAAGGTTGATGGTGACCAGACCGTTCTGATGGCCCATCACCACATTGGCGCGCCCTTTGGCGGTGACTTCGGAAAGCAGGTGAAAGCGCGGGGGCGACCCTGTGTCGGCATCCGTAAACCAGCCCCAGCGGCCCAGCGTTGCCAGCACCCAGCGATTTGAAGCCTCGGCGCGCGTCCATAGGGTCAGATTGGCCCCCTGCTTGATGTCCGGCACCACTTCGGTCATGGCGCAGGACCGGCACAGGCCGGTGTCGGGACTTTCAACCCGCCAGTTGCAGCCAATCCGCGCACGGTTGGCGCAGCCTTGCGCGCCCGCGACAAAGCGGTCCTGCTCAGGATCATAGACCAGCGGGCTGCCGCAGGTACATTGGCGGTTCGCAAAATACGCCGTGGCGTTGCAGGTCGGGCAGGCATAAATCCGCATGGCATCCGTTCCGTTCAAAAGAGGTTTCGTGGGGCGATCCTGTCCTTCGAACGGACCAGGGAGCGCGAGACGAAGCGCCCTAGCCCGCCACTTTGACATCAACCGCCTGCGCGGTGGTCTGGTTCCCCGCCGAGCGCAGATGGCCGATATCCGGGCTGACGTCCGCATAATCGCGCCCGTAGCCCACAACGATATGATCGGTGCCCACAACGCAGCGGTTGGTGGGGTCGTATTCGACCCAGCCCGGCGCGGCACCGCACCACGCCTTGACCCAGGCGTGCATGGCGTCGGCCCCTTCCAGACGGGTGCCCCCCTTGGGTGGCAAGGTGCGCAGATAGCCGCTGACATAGCCTGCGGGAATGTTCAGCGCGCGCAGGGCCAGGATCATGATGTGGCTATAGTCCTGACAGACCCCGCGTTTGAGCTGGAACGCATCGACCGGATTGCTGTCCACGGTGGTGGCGGTGGCGTCAAAGGTCATGATCCCGTGCAGCGCCTCGCCCAGCCGCATGACCGTTGCGGCCACGCTGTCGCCGTCGCGCCGGATGCTGCGGGCGAACGCCGCGATTTCGGGATCGGACACCAGACGCGGAGACGGCCCCAGAAAATGCATCGGTGACAACGGCCCCAGATCGCGCAGATCTGCCAGTTCGCCAGCCAGTTGCGCCGCGTTTACAGCCGCGTCTGGTAAGGGCTCCGGTTGGCCAACCGCGACACGGCAGGCCATGGAAATCACCATTTTGCTGTGCGCATCCGCGTGGACAAAGGTGGTGGTCTGGTTGCCAAAGAAATCGACACTGTCGAATTGCTCGGACGGAGGCGGGTCGATGGTCAGCATCGACAGCTTCAACCGCTGGCGCTGGCCCAGCGCGCGCGGCACCACGCGCACCACATGCCGCCCGTTGCCCGCAGGCAGATGATAGCTGTGGGTCAATGTCAGGCGGATGTCATATTCCATCGTCACACCAGATAGGCTTCGGTCAGCGCGTCTGACAGCGCCCAAAGCGCGCGTTCCAGGTCATCAAAGACCTCGGGTGTCAGCCGGTCGGCGGTGATCGTCGCCAGTTGTGTTTCCATCAACAGAATACGTTGCGCCACATCGCCCAGTGCCGCGCCGCCGGTCTGTCCCGGAAGTTCCGTGATGTGCTGGTGGGCCCGGCTGACGTGAAAACGCACCGAGCGCGGGTTGTTGCCGTCCAGCGCCAGCATGTGAAACACCGAGGCCGCATCTGCCACAACCGAGAATCGCGCGCGGTGTGAAACGATGCTGTCGCCAAGTTCCAGCGCAAGGTTCAGCGCACCGTCCGGCGCATCCGCCAGCCCCAGATAGCGCAGCAGGCGCACCATGCCCGCAGCCCGCTCAAGCGAGGTGCCGATGCTGAGAAATCGCCAGCCGTGCGAGCGGTACATGTTTTCGTGTACCAGACCGGAAAAACCGGTGATCTTGCGCAGCAACAGGCTGCTTTCAGACAGGATGTCGTCGGGGTCGACCCTGGTGGCGCGCAGGCGGTCCACATCGTGTACGATGTCCTTCAACGCCCTCATGCCATCGGGCGAAAAACGGTCACCGATTTTGGTCGCCGCGTGCAGCGCCTGACACAGCGGTGTTTCATAGCGGTCTGCCATGGCCGCCACGTCCGGGGCGACGCCATGCATCAGATGTTTGCGAATATAGCGCAGGATCGGCGCATCAGGGGGCACGCCATCGCTGATGCGGGCGAAATAGGCCCGGAACAGGCGCACGCTGATCTCGGCGCGTTCGACATTCCGGCCCACCCAGAACAGGTTGTCCGCCGCCCGCGCGGGCAAGGCCGCTTCGGAAAAGCCCCGCGCCGGCGCGCTGGCGGAGTGTGTCAGCAGGCTGGTTTGTGCCACTGGCGCATCCGAAACGATCCAGACATCGGCCACCTGCCCGCCACGCTGCATGGCAAAGGCCTTGGGGTCGTCTCCGGCGCTGACGCGGGCATAGCCGCCCGGCATCATCTGCCAGCCGGTCGCAGTGCGCACCAGAAACACGCGCAGGCACATGGGGCGGGCAACCAACCGGCCTTCTTCGTAAACCGGTGTGGTCGACAGGGTCACGGTTTCCTGCCCCACCAGCGCACGCCCCGAGGATTGCAACAGGTCCATCACATGCGCAGGGAATGCCCCCTGTTTGTCCGCATCGAACACGAACGTGCCCGGATCGGCCATCAACGGCACGGTGGAAAAGGCCGACCCGACCATCATCTGTTCGCAATGTTTGATGACATGATCACGCTCGGCGGCATGGCCACACCACCATGTCGCAATATTGGGCATCATCAGCGGCTGGCCCAGATGTTTGCGCGCGATCTTGGGCAGGAACGCCATCAGCGCACGGGTTTCCAGCACCCCCGCCCCTTCGGCGTTCAGGGTGCGCAAAGTGCGCCGACGCAGCGCGTCCAGCAGCCCCGGCGTGCCGATCAGCGAGCTTGAGTCCAGCTCAAGCGGGTCGATCATTGCCGCAGGCACGCGGTTCCACAACAGGCTGAGCGGTTGCGGCCCCGAAACCGTGCGCACCATCGCCTGCCCGTTTGACACAATCAGGTCTTCGCCCTCGACCAGCAACAGGCCCAGATAGCGCGCCAGATAGGTGTGTTCGGCATAGTTCTGGTTCATCGGTCCGGGGCTGAGCATTGCGATCTGCCCTGCCCCGTCGCCCTTGAGGTCGAACAGGCGCTGCTGGATCGTCTGGAAGAAACCGGCAATGCGGTGCACGTTGGAATTGCTGAAAAAGTTCGGGAACACCCGCGACAGGGCCACGCGGTTTTCGATGGCAAAGCCGGTGGTGGTGGGCGATTCCACCATATCGCTGATGACCCACCATTTGCCATCGGGTCCGCGCCCGATTTCAAAGGACAGGAAATTCAGGAAAGGTTCGGATTCGGGCTGCACCCCCATCATCGGGCGCAGCCACGCCGGGTTTTGCCCCAGCAAGGTTGCCGGTATCTGCCCCGAGCGCACAAGCTCATTGGCGCCATAGAAATCCTGCACCACATATTCCAGCAGGTCGGCACGCTGCACCAGCCCCGCCCCGATCTCGGCCCATTCGCTTTCGCCCAGCACCAGCGGGATGTGGCTGAGCGGCCATTCGCGTTCTGAGGACACCGTGTCGTCATATTGGCGATAGAACACGCCTGCCTCGCGCAGATACTGGTCACCACGGGCAAAGCGGTGCGCCAGACCTTCGGGGGTCAGCCCGCCAAGGTGCTCCATCAGATCACGCCACGCCGGTTTCACCGCACCGTCCGCGCCGATCATTTCGTCGTGGACGCCCGGATGCGTGGTGTAATTGGCCAGCAGGTCGTTCAGAGCTGCTGGCTGATGGGTTTGTGCGCTGGCCATATGCCGATGACTACAACCCTGCGCGTCTCCGCAGGTCAAGCGTCAAAGGAAATTCGGGGTGCGGTATTTCCGATGGCGGTGTGAACGCCCCCGTGGTGTGGCCCAGCGGTTCGAACCGCGACAACCGCCGCGCTTCGGCCTCGTTTCCGTTCACGGGGAAGGTGTCAAAGTTGCGCCCGCCCGGATGTGCGACGTGATAACGGCAACCACCCAGCGACCGGCCCGTCCACGTGTCGTAGATGTCAAAAGTCAGCGGCGCGTCGACCTCAAGCACCGGATGCATCGACTGCGCGGGCTTCCATGCCTTGTAGCGTACAGCGGCGACACGCGATTGCGGCGCGCGGGTCTGGGCCAGCGGCACGACACGCTGGTTGGCCGTCACCTGATAGCGGTCGGGATTGGCCCCTGTCAGCTTGACCTGCAAGCGTTCAACCGAACTGTCGGTATAGCGCACTGTGCCGCCAATCGCGCCGGTTTCGCCCAGCACATGCCAGGGTTCCAGCGCCTGACGCAGCTCCAGCGTGATCCCTTCGTAGGTGACCTCGCCACAGAACGGAAAGCGGAACTCGGCCTGTGCTTCGAACCACAAGGGGTCCAGTGGCATATCATGCGCGCGCAGATCATCCAGTACCTCGACAAAATCGTCCCAGATGAATTCGGGCAACATGAACCGGTCGTGCAACTGCGTGCCCCAACGGGTCAGGTTGCCGCTGATCGGATCATCCCAACAACGCGCGATGATGGCGCGGATCAGCACCTGTTGCGCAAGGCTCATCCGCGGGTTGGGCGGCATTTCAAAGCCACGGAATTCCACCAGCCCCAGACGCCCTGTGGGTCCGTCGGGGGAATAGAGTTTGTCGATGCAAATCTCGGTCCGGTGTGTGTTGCCCGTCACATCGATCAGGCCGTTGCGCAACAGACGGTCGGTCAGCCACGGCGGCGGCACGTCGCCCTGCTCGGGCGGCCAAATCTGGTCGAGCGCGATTTCCAGTTCATACAATTGGTCATGGCGCGCCTCGTCGATGCGCGGAGCCTGAGAGGTGGGACCGACAAAGGTGCCCGAGAACAGATAGGACAGGCTGGGATGACGCTGCCAGAAATGGATCAGGCTTTTCAGCAGATCAGGACGGCGCAGGAACGGGCTGTCGGCGGGTTTGACCCCGCCCACAACCACATGGTTGCCGCCGCCGGTGCCGGTGTGGCGTCCGTCGATCATGAACTTGTCCGCCCCCAGACGACACTGGCGCGCCTGTTCATAGACGATCTCGGTGGTGTTGACGCATTCGGCCCAGTTGGCCGCGGGGTGAATGTTCACCTCAAGCACGCCGGGGTCGGGGGCCACGCGGATCACCTCGATACGCGGATCGCTGGGCGGGCTGTAGCCTTCGATCAGCACCTTGTGGCCGGTTGCACTGGCCGCAGCTTCGGTGGCTGCGATCAGTTCAAGGTAATCCTCCAGCGTTTCGACGGGGGGCAGGAACACGCACAAACGTCCGTCGCGCGGTTCAACAGAAATGGCGGTGCGCACGGCCCCGCTGAGGTCGCCGTCGCGGGCCATGGTCTGTTCAACAACTTCCTGCCCTGCGGTGGCGTCAACACGGTGGGCGACGGCCTGCGGGCGCGCCTCAAGGTCTTCGGGATCGGCCAGCGGCGCGCGGTCGTCCATCGGGTCCTGCGGGTTGATAAAGGGAAAGCTGGCCTCGGGGATATGCGGCAGCGTGCCCAGCGGCAGACGGTAGCCCACGGGGCTGTCGCCGGCGACGAGGAACACCTTGCCGCGCCGCATGTTCCACACTTCGGACATCCAGCGGCTTGCGGCGCGCGCCTGCCAGCGTTGCACTGGCAGCACATAGCCCGCAGGCGTGGTCAGCCCGCGTTCGAACACCCGCGCGATGCGGGCGCGTTCCTCGGGGTCTTTCAGTTTGTTGTTCTCAGGGGTGACGTTCTCCGGCAGGCTGGCTTCCTTTATGATCCAGTCGGCAGGGTCCTCGAAGGCCGGCAATACGTTTTCACGCGGCACCGCCAGATGTTGGGCAATGCTGTCCAACAGCGCCTTGGCATCCTCGGGGCCGACATCCTCTTGGGTGTCCTCGCGGGCCAGCAGATCGGCATTCTTCCAGATCGGTTTGCCGTCCTTGCGCCAGTACAGCGAGAACGTCCAGCGCGGCAGCGTCTCGCCAGGATACCACTTGCCCTGCCCATAGTGCAGCAGCCCGCCGTTCGAGAACTTGTCCTGCAAACGGCGGATCAGCTTGTCCGCCAGCACCCGTTTGGTGGGCCCGACGGCATCGGAATTCCACTCGGGGCTTTCAAAGTCGTCGATGGACACGAACGTCGGCTCGCCGCCCATCGTCAGCCTAACGTCACCTGCCTCAAGCCGTTTGTCGATCTTCTGACCCAGCGCGTTCAGCGCATCCCACGAATCGTCCGAGAACGGTTTGGTGATGCGCGGGTGTTCGGCAGTGCGCTTGACCTGCATGTCGAAGGAGAATTCGACCTCGGCAAAGCTGGCCACACCGGTGATCGGGGCCGCGTTGGCGTAATGCGGCGTCGCGGCCAGCGGAATGTGACTTTCGCCCGCCAGCAGGCCCGACGTGGGGTCCAGCCCGATCCAGCCCGCACCTGGCAGGTAGACCTCGACCCAGGCGTGCAGGTCGGTGAAGTCGTGATCGGTGCCCGCAGGCCCGTCCAGCGCGATCAGGTCGGGTTTCAACTGGATCAGATAGCCCGAGACAAAGCGCGCGGCGATGCCCAGGTTGCGCAGGATCTGCACCAGCAGCCAGCTGCTGTCACGGCACGAACCCGACGCGCGGTCCAGCGTGACCTCGGGCGTCTGCACGCCCGGTTCCATGCGGATCTCATAGTTGATTTCACTGGCCAGACGCATGTTCAGCCCGACCAGAAAGTCGATGGTGACCATCTTGTCGCGCGACACGGTTTTCAGAAACGCGTCCAGCTTGGGCGTCAGCGGTTCGGTTTTCAGGTAGATCGACAGGTCGTCTGCAATCTCCGGGCCATAGGCGAATGGAAAATCCTTGGCGCTGTCTTCGACGAAAAAGTCGAAAGGGTTATAGACGGACATATCCGCGACAAGATCGACCTCGATCTTGAACTCGCGCACAGGCTCGGGAAAGACCAGCCGCGCCATCCAGTTGCCATAGGGGTCTTGTTGATGGTTCACGAAATGATCCACCGGCGACACCGACAACGCGTGCGATATCACCCGTGTGCGCGAATGCGGCGCGGGGCGCAGGCGTATGATCTGCGGCCCCAGCGTGACGGGGCGGTCGTATTTATAGTGGGTCAGATGGTAAATGCTGGCAGTGATCGACATGGGCATCTCCTTTCGCACACCATCGCGCGGCGGCTGCGGCGCAGCAACGTCAAAGGTGCGGTTTGATGGCCAACCTAGCGGCACCCTGCCGGAATTGCGAACAATCGCTTGGAAACAAGGCAAAACGCCGACCCCGAAAACACAGGTACCGGCGGATTCACACGGCTTTGCACGTCCCGGACCGGCACACAGGCGGGTATTATTCAAATGCCCTTGTTCTTTCCGGCTGTTTTAACGGTTTTGAAGCCTTTGAACGCCAATGTGGCCCGTAGAATTTCATTCTTCTAACAGCACGGATGCACACATGGCATGGTTCAAGGACAAAAATCCCGAGTTGGATATTCTCAAACGGGAAATGCGCGCGTTTGAGGCGTCTCATGCCATTGCGCGCATATCGTCCGAGCGCAAAATACTGTCGGTCAACGACAATTTTTGCAAATATCTGGACCTGGACGAGGGTGACATCATCGGCAAGGACTACGAACAGATTGTCCGAAAAAAAGACCTGCAAAGCCCCGAATATGCAGAAATCTGGCAGCATATGGCGAAAGGGATGCCCTATAACCGGATCATGCCCCGGCTGAACAAGCAAGGAGATGAAATCTGGTTCGACGCGACCTATACCCCGATTGCCAAAGCCGACGGCACCCATGATTACACCATACTGGCCACACGCGAAATCACCGCAATGCACATGCGGCGGCGTGACAATCGCAGCCAGGTCGACGCGCTGAAACGGTCGATGGCAGTGATTGAATTCGATTTGTCCGGCAATATTCTGACTGCGAACAAGCTGTTTCGGGACACCATGGGCTATTCGGCAGATGAGCTTGTGGGCAAGCATCACCGCATTTTCATGCCACCTGACGAGGTTGGAACCAAAGCCTACGAAGCGTTTTGGAAACGGCTGGAAAAGGGCACCTCAGAGTCGGGACAGGTCAAACGGATTGGCAAAAACGGCAAGGTTTGCTGGCTACAGGCGACCTATGAAACGCTTCTGGATCCCGAAGGGCGGCCTTTTAAAGTGGTCAAATATGCCTTTGACATCACCGCGGCGCGCGACCTGGAGGCCGACGCAAACGCCAAGGTTGAGGCGATCCAGAAGGTGCAGGCGGTCATTGAATTCGACCCGACCGGCAAAATATTGAATGCAAACGATATTTTTTGCGACACCATGGGTTACGAGCGAAGCGAATTGATTGGCAGAATGCACAGCATATTCATGGAGTCCGACAGTGCAAACAGCCCCGATTATGCTGCGTTCTGGGAAAGCCTGCGCCGAGGCGAAGCCCAGGAAGGCGCCTTTGAACGGATCGGCAAGAATGGGCGGACCGTCTATATTCGCGCCAGCTATAACCCGATCAAAAACGCCGCCGGCGAGGTGGTCAAGATCATAAAATTCGCTGTAAACACAACACCTTACATTCGTACAGCCGATGCCATGCAGGCAGGGCTGAGCAGTCTGGCAGCTGGGGATTTGACGATCCGCCTGACCGAGGACCTTGGAGAATTCGACGATATTCGCGTGCAGTTCAACAACGCGGTTGAACGGCTCGACAGTGTATTGGCAGGTGTGCTGCGACAGGCGCTTGAAGTGACGCAGGAAGTGGCGTCGATTTCGACGGGCATGAACGACCTGTCCAACCGGTCGGAGCGACAGGCCGCCACGTTGGAAGAAAGTGCGGCGGCGCTGGAAGAACTGACCTTTTCCGTGAAAAGCGCAACAGACATGACCCATGACACCAGCAAACAGGTTCAAGAAGCCAAAGAACAGTCAGAGCGGTCAAGTGTGGTGGTCGGGGATGCCATCAGCGCCATGAATGTCATCGCCGAAAGCTCTCAGTCCATCTCGCGGATTACCAGTGTGATTGACGATATCGCCTTTCAAACCAACCTTTTGGCGCTGAATGCCGGCGTTGAAGCAGCCCGGGCGGGCGAGGCAGGACGCGGCTTTGCCGTCGTGGCATCCGAGGTGCGCGAACTTGCCCAACGCTCGTCAGAAGCCGCGCGTGAAATTGCGAAACTGATCGAAGATTCCAAGCGGCAGGTCGGACGCGGTGTTGATTTGGTTGGTCAGGCCGGCGAATCCCTGCGTTCGATCGACGCGACCGTCACAGACATTCGAGACAGCATTCTGCACATCGCGTCGGCTGCTGTAGAGCAAAGCAGCGGCCTGCATGAAATGAACAGCGCGGTCAGCGATCTGGACCGCGCAGTGCAACAGAACGCCGCAATGGCCGGTGAAAGTTCAAGCGCTGTACAGGTATTGCAGGCAGGGGTTGATTCGATGACCCGCGATGTCGGCTATTTCCGGTGCACCGACGCCACATCGAATATCAGTCCGTCGCACATCTCGCAGGACAAGCGCCTGGCAAGCTAGCAGACCTGTCTTGGCGCTTGCATTTCAGGCGCCAAAGTCGATCCACTTTGACCCGGGAAAGATTGGCTATATGTCCTTTGTTATTAATGCCAGAAACGGCATGTTCACAAAAGGCGCGACTCTTGCCAGATCAGGTTTCACCTCTATTGCTGTTTCGCAACCAGACCTTCCGGTCATTGTGGATTGCGGCATTGGCCTCCAACTTTGGCGGTCTGGTACAGGCTGTCGGCGCGGCATGGATGATGACGTCGCTGTCGGATTCGCAAAACATGGTTGCGCTCGTCCAGGGCTCTGTGGCGTTGCCGATCATGATTTTCTCGCTTCTGGCGGGCGTGTTCGCCGACAATTTTGACCGGCGACGCGTCATGTTGATGGCGCAAGCGTTCATGTTCGTGGTTTCGGTCATCCTGACCTTTATGGCCTTTGAGGGCTGGCTGTCCCCCTGGTTGTTGCTGGCTTTTACCTTTCTGATCGGATGCGGCACCGCGCTGCACAATCCATCCTGGCAGGCCACTATGGGTGATATCGTCTCGCGAGAAGAACTGCCATCAGCAGTGTCGCTGAACAGCATGGGATTCAACCTGATGCGCAGCGTTGGCCCTGCGGCGGGCGGAGCGATTGTGGCGATTGCGGGGGCTGCTGCGGCCTTTGCCGTAAACGCGTTGAGCTACGTGGCCATTATCCTGGCCTTGTTGCGGTGGCAGGCCCCGGCGCGCGACACCCACCTGCCGCGCGAACCGATGGGCAACGCCTTTGCTGCGGGGCTGCGCTATGTGGCGATGTCGCCAAACCTTTTACGGGTGATCCTGCGCGGATTCTGGTTCGGGCTGTCGGCAATTGCCCTGCTGGCCCTGTTGCCGGTGGTGGTACGCGAAACCCTGAATGCGACGGCGTTCGTTTACGGCGTGATGCTGGGATGTTTCGGGATGGGCGCGGTCGCAGGCGCACTGACCAACGCGCGCCTACGGGCCCGCTTTGCCAACGAGATCATCGCGCGCGGCGGCTTTACCGGCTTTGGTGTCAGCTGTGTTTTGCTGGCATTTAGCGGACAAACGGTTCTGTCCGGGGCTGCATTGATGCTGGCGGGGGCCTGTTGGGTGCTGGCCCTGTCCATGTTCAACGTGACGATCCAGCTGTCGACGCCGCGCTGGGTCGTGGGGCGGGTGATCGCGCTGTACCAGACAGGCACTTTTGGCGGCATGGCGGCAGGCAGTTTGATCTGGGGCGCGATTGCGGAACAGTCGGGGTCGGCAGAGATTGCGTTGCTGGGGGCTGCGGGGCTGCTTGGGATCGGCGCGTTGATCGGGGTGCCGTTGCCCTTGCCCGAATTCAGCGGCCTTGATCTGGACCCGCTGAACCGTTTCAAGGAACCGATAACGCGCTTTGATATGAACTATCGCAGTGGTCCGGTTCTGGTGATGGTCGACTATGAAATTGCGCAGGAAGACGTGCCCGAATTTCTGGCCGCGATGAGCCTGCGGCGGCGTGTGCGCATTCGCGACGGGGCGCAGCAATGGGCGCTTTTGCGGGATTTACACCAGCCTGACCACTGGAGCGAAAGCTATCATGTGCCGACCTGGGGCGAGTATGTGCGGCACAACGAACGGCGCACCAATGCGGATGCCGCGCTGTCGGATCGTTTGCAGAAATTGCATCGGGGGGACGGCGGGCCGACGGTGCACCGGATGATCGAGCGCCAGACCGTGCCGTTGCGCGATGACATGCTGCAACGGGACCGTGAGGGCGAGTCGGGTTGACGCGGAATTTACGGAACGGTCGGGAGATTAACGCCGGTTTTTCACGGGTTTGCGCGGTGTTCAAACGGGCGGTTTGGTACGGATAGCACGCAATCTTGTACAAGATTGCGGTGGGAATTTGGGTGCAAATTCCCGTGTTTTTCCGCTGTTGTACATATTCTGGCGGGATGTGTACGGGATTTGGAGCGGGTTAAGGATGGGTTAACGGAAATGGTTAATCTGGGCCAGAAATAGTGCCTTTAAAAATGTCGCGTGGCGCACCCTCCCCGTGTGGGGGGAGAGCGCCGTCCTGGAAAACGTCCAGTGGACGTTTTCAGGCGCGAACGGGCGGAGCCCCGGGTGGCGCGGTCCGGCGCAGCCGGATTGAACAGTCCGGGGGACTGTTCAAAGTGCCGAACGCACAATCCGCAAGGATTGGGCCGGGGATGCAGGCGAATTGGGTTGTGTGGTTTGGAGAGGGCCGCGCCCGGACCGAGGGGTGGGCGTGGAGCGCCCGCCCCGTGGGGGCGGTTCGGGCGCTGCCAAATCGGAGATTTGGCATGGAAGAGGCCTCACGAACACCTAAACAGAAACCATAGCTAACAACCAGCGAGCGTGAGAATACCCCTGAGATACGATTGCTAGAGTTGTTTCTTCGGACGGTTGACTCGGTTCAGGTCGACCAGCTTCATGCCGATAAAAATGTACTGAATCTACCCAATTGCAAAAACCGGAGAACATTTTTTCAGCGACTTGCGATTCCAATTTATCATCGCAATATTTATTGCCCACAATAGGCTTCAGATTATTAGCAAGCGATCGCGCATTTATATGTGTTTCCTTTTGGAAGGCTTGCTTATAGATATTCTCGACTACGTCGAATACACTCCTAATGGCTTGTCGGCCATCGGTCGGATTTCGCAATAGGGCTCGATCGACATCATCCAAGTAATTGCGTGCCGCAGCGTATTTGTCATCTTTTAATCCATCAATTAGAGACCGCCGCGCCCCCTCGAAAGCTTCATCAACTCGCGGGTGAACTATTCCTTCCTCGTCAAGAAAATAACCCACCATCTCCTCGTCAAGGATTTGCGAAAACTCCTTCCTAATCGCCTCTCTGCGACCCACAGCCTTAAAACGTGGCTCCGTTTTCTCATCCGGCATTTCTCGAAAAGCCAAAGTCAGCGTATCGAATATATCACGCAACTCTCCATCGCGAAAAAGCTTGTCCCAGTTTGCGTGAAAAGAGCTGCCTCCAAGTACAACAATATCAATTCCACATCTTCGCTCGATCAGTCTAGCTAAACTTATCGCCGGTTCCGTATATCCATGACAATAACTTTCCAGAGTTTTGAGAAGGCGTAGTCGCATCCTTGCACTATCGCGAACCAGGTTTTCCCCTTTTTCATACAATTGGGAGTATCGTTTTGGTTCTGACGGAAAACTCACCCAATCACTCCCTCAAACTCCCGCCACTCCCCTTTAGACATCCCGCTATTCTCCTGCGTCACCTCTTCCCCCTTCAACATACGCCGCACACACTCCAGCCCCTTGGCCGACAGTTGCGCGCCGCCCATGCGGTAGTCTTCGAACGCCCCGAACGCTGCGGGCACCCAGTCGGCCACCACTTTGGCAATCGCATCGGCATAGACGCGGATTTCGTATTGGGCGTGGGCGTCGGCGCGCAGGCGCAGGAAGTGGAAGAGGTTGTGCAGGTCCACCTTCCAGTACCATTGGGTGTAGATGTTGGCGGGCAGGTTCATGCGGGCCAGCTCTCGGGCGAGGCCGGATTGGCCGTCCTCGGAAATCATCTGTTCGTAGTGGTCATAGGCGCGGTTGCTGTCGGCCTTGAGGATGTCGAGGACGCGGGCGGCTTCTTCGCCTTCGAGCAGGGCGCCGCGGCCCTGGTTGTTGACCACGGATTGCGCGTTCAGGTGGTCGGGGGCGGGAATGTAGAATTCGCGGTCGAGGATCGAATAGCGGGCCGAGTATTCGTTGACGTTGGCGGTGCGGTGGCGGATCCACTGGCGGGCGACAAAGACGGGCAGTTTGACGTGCAGCTTGATCTCGCACATCTCGAAGGGGGTCGAGTGCCAGTGGCGCATCAGGTAGCGGATCAGCCCTTCGTCGTTTTGCACCGATTTGGTGCCCTTGCCATAGGACACGCGGGCGGCCTGACAGATGGCTGAATCATCGCCCATATAGTCGATGACGCGGATAAAGCCGTGGTCGAGCACGTCGTGCGCGCGGTAGAGGTGTTGTTCGATGCCGGGCACGGTGGCGCGCAGGGTGGACTGGGGTGCGTCACGCAGGGCGTCGACTTCGGCTTGTTGGTCGGGGGTGAGCGGCATCGCTATGTCCTTGTGACAGAAATTAGGTGGATTCGCATGTAACTATATCTGGCAGAAGCCCGGTTCGGAACTGCCATATACGGTATTGTTTTTTGGCCATGGTACACAGGTTTATTCGCCCCTGCCCTGCGTCAGCGTTGACAAGAGGCGGCAAAGGTCCCGATAAATTCCGTAATCATAAAAAAGCTTTTTGAGGGCAGAACAGTGAAAATCAACATTATCGGCCTCGCGCTGATCGCGAGCCTGTCTGCGTGCAGCGGCGGGAATCCTTTTGACGACAACGCAGGCAACAGCGGCGACGGCACAACCGGCGGCGGCACCACCGGTGACGGCACCGATGTAGGTGGCGGCACCACTGGCGGCATCAGCGGCACAGAGGTGCCGCCGGGCACCGCGTCGCCCACCCCCAGCGACAAGATCGTGCGTTACGAAGCGCTTGGCACCGGTGACGAAGAGGGCAACGGATATGCCCGCGATGTGCGCTATGACGGTGCCACCGACACGTTTGTGGTCGACAATCTGGCCTTTGATGCGGCCAACGTGTACCAGCGCGGCACCGCTGTCAGCAGCTTGGGGGCCGGGCAATATGCGGTCTATGAATCCACCACGCCGCTGTCCGACCCTGTTACCGGCGATCCGATCGACCAGTTGGGCTATCGTGCGATCTATGGCGTCAGCAAAAACGGCACACCGGCCACGCAATTCGCGATTGTGCGCACCGGCAGCTATATTCCCTATGGCTTTGGCGGCTTCCTGTACCAACGCAACGGCTCGGTCACGCTGCCTGACACCGGACAGGCGACATTTACCGGCAAGACCGCAGGCATTCGTGATTTCAACGGTGCGGGCGGGCTGGAATATACCACTGGCCAGTTGACGATCGACATCGACTTTGAAGACTTCAACAACACCACTGGAACGCGCGGTGACGGCATCAAGGGTGTCTTGTCCAACCGGCGCGTGTTTGACGCGGTCGGCAATGACATCACCAGCACCATCGCCCAGCGGATTGACCCCACATTGACTGAGATTCCGACGGCATTGTTCAAAATCGGCCCCGGCGTGTTGAAAGACAGTGGCGATGCCGCAGGCGAGGTGTTCAGCACATTCACGGACTCTACCGGCAAGTTGAAAGAGTTCGAAACCGGCAACTATTACGCCGTGGTTTCGGGCGACGACCCGAGTGAAATCGCCGGGGTAATCGTTGTCACCAACGATGAGGAATTCGACGACATCACCGTGCGCGAGACCGCAGGCTTTATCGTGTACCGGGGCGCCAACAACTGATCATGGCACGCTTTCCCCGCAAGGCATTGCTGTGCGCTGTGGGACTGGCGGTGTGCGCTGTTGCGCAAGCGCCGCTGGCCGAAACACGGATCAGCCCCGCCGAAATGGAAAAGGCGGCCAAGCTGAGCCTGGCCGCCGGCGCCGATGCGCAGGCCGTGACGCTGGCCGATGCGCTGCTGGCGCGTGACGGGGCGGATGCGACGGCGCATATGATCCGGTCGCGGGCGCTGCGCAATCTGGGGGATTTTGCCGCCGCCGAAACCGCGGCCCGTGCGGGGTGGCAACATGCAAGAACCGATGAAGAGAAGTTTTCGGCGGCACTGCTGACCGCACAGGCGCTGTCGTCGGCAGGCAAGCGGACGCGGGCGCAGCTGTGGTTGCGCCGTGCCCATCAGGTGGCCCCGACCCCGCAACATGCGGCGCGCGCCACGCAGGATTTCAAATATGTGCAGCGGCGCAATCCGTGGAGCACGCATTTGTCGTTCACGCTTGCGCCCAACAGCAACATCAACAACGGGTCGGCGCGCGACTCTTCCATGCTGTTTTACAAGGATCTTGCGCTGGTCTACGCAGCGGGTTTGATACCTGAGCTTGGCGCCGAACTAAAGGCGCTGTCGGGGCTTGAGCTGGGGGCGGATGTGCAATCGCGCTATCGGTTCAAACAGACCGAACGCACCGCGCATGATCTGCGTCTGGGCCTGTCCTATCGCAGCTATGTCCTGTCGAAAAACTCTCGGGACGATCTGGACGCCGAGAATGCCGCACGGGTGGCGGCAGGCAACGATCCGCTGGATATTTCCGGCAGCGATTATGCCTATGGCACGCTGCGTCTGGGCTATGGGTTCAAACAGTTGCGTGCAGACCGGCGCGGCGAATTTTCCCTGACGGCGGATCTGGGCCAGACCTTTCTGGCCGGTGCGCGTTACAACAGCTTTTTGCGCGGCAATGTCGGGCAAAGCTATTACGTCGACCAGACCACCAAGCTGCGTTTTGATCTGGGCGCGGACCTGCGGCAGGCGCAGCGCGGCGCGGACACAGAAACCTATAGCCTGTCGACCGGCATCAGCAAGCAACTGGGCGGTGGCAACGGGCTGTATCTGGGGGCGACGGTTGCCGCACAAAGCTCGGAAAGTGCGCGGCTGGAGTATCAGGAAGTGCAATTGCGCGGTGGCTATGTGATCGGCAAGCCGGTTCTGGGCACCGCCATCCAGATTGGCGTTGGCACCAGCTATCGTGATTACGACGTGTCGCCGCACGACCCGACGGGGCGCCGCGATTTCGAGATTTCGGCAGATGTGACAGCGACCTTTCGCCAGATCGACTATTACGGGTTCAACCCCACGATGCGGCTGAGTGCGTCGACCACCAACAGCAATATCGGCCTGTATGATGTGAACCGCGTCGGCCTGAGCATCGGCATTGCCTCGGCGTTTTGACGCGACACGTCTCGACACTGCGGCCCTGCGCACTAGGATGAGAGGCAATCGCATCTCAAGACTGGAGCACAGGCATGCCACTTAAATATTTGCACACGATGGTACGGGTAAAGGATCTGGAGACATCCATGGCCTTTTACGAAATGCTGGGGCTGAAACAGACCCGCCGCATGGACAGCGAACAGGGCCGGTTTTCGCTGATTTTCATGGCCGCCGAAGGGCAGGAAGACTGCCCGATCGAGCTGACCTATAACTGGGATGGCGATGATGCGCTGCCCGACGACAGCCGCCATTTTGGCCATCTGGCCTATGAGGTCGATGACATTTACGCAATGTGCCAGACATTGCAGGACAACGGTGTGACGATCAACCGCCCGCCGCGCGACGGGCATATGGCGTTCGTGCGCTCGCCCGACAACATCTCGATCGAGCTGTTGCAGGCCGGTGACCGGCTGGCCCCGCAAGAGCCCTGGGCCAGCATGGAAAACACCGGTCACTGGTGATGGGGTGAAACACGCCCTGATCGCCTTGTGGTGGGGCCTGATGGCCCTGCCCGCCAGCGCCGAACAGTGCCGGTTGGCATTGCTTCTGGCGCTGGACGTGTCTTCGTCGGTCGATGCGGCAGAGGACACGTTGCAGCGGCAGGGTCTGGTGGCGGCGCTGACCGCGCCCGAGGTTCGGGCGGCGTTTTTTGCCACCGACGACCCTGTGGCGCTGGCGGTTTATGAATGGTCGGGGCGTTACAATCAGGAAATCGTGCTGGACTGGCTGGTGGTGCGCGGCCCTGCCGAATTGTTGACGGCGGCCGAGATCGTGGCCGCGTCGCGCCGCTCGCACAATGATTTTCCCACCGCGATGGGCTATGCGCTGGGGTTCGGCGCGGGGCTGTTCGACCGTGCGCCCAGCTGTCTGCATCAAACGCTGGACATGGCGGGGGACGGGCAGAACAACGAAGGGTTTGGCCCGCAGGCGGCCTATCGCGAGTTCGGTTTTGACACGATCACGGTGAACGGGCTGGTGGTGAATGCCGCCGATTTCGAGGCCGAGGTCGGGCTGATCGCCTTTTATCAGCGGCAGGTGTTGCACGGGCCCGGTGCCTTTCTGGAGGTGGCGCAGGGGTTCGAGGATTACGAGCGCGCGATGCGGCGCAAGCTGGAGCGCGAGCTGGCGCCGCCGGTGCTGGGGGCGCTGCCTGTGGACGGGCGGGAACGCGGATGAGGCTGCTGGTGCTGCTTTTCTGCGTTGTGGTCGGCGCGGGGTCGGCGCAGGCGGCGTGCCGTCAGGCACTGGCGCTGGCGCTGGATGTGTCGGGGTCGGTGGATGCGCGCGAATACCGGCTGCAACTGGACGGGCTGGCGCAGGCGCTGGATGCGGGCAGCGTGCGCGGGGCGGTGTTGCAACAGCCGCAGACCCCGGTGCTGCTGGCGGTCTATGAGTGGAGCAACCCTGATGACCACACGTTGCTGATTCCGTGGACGCCGGTGACCTCGGAACAGGGGCTGGATGACATCATTGCGCGGCTGCGCAGTACCGGACGCGTGCCACGTTCGCCCGGCACCGGTCTGGGATCGGCGATGCAATTCGGTGTGGCCCTGCTGGAGCAGACCGATTGCGCGCGCCATACGCTGGACATTTCGGGGGATGGCAAATCCAACCTTGGCCCGCGTCCGCGCGATGTGAAACGGCAATTGGCGGGTCGCGATGTGACGATCAACGCGCTGGTGATCGGGGCCGACGCCCCCGCCACGGGCGACCGCAGACAGGCCGAGATTTCCGAGCTGAGTTCCTATTTCCGCGCCGAGGTGATTTTCGGCAGGGATGCTTTTGTCGAAACCGCACTGGGGTTCGAAGGATATGCAGAGGCGATGCAACGCAAGCTGGAGCGCGAATTGCAGGTTCTGATACTGGGACAACTGGCCGCGCCGTCGGGCGTGATCCCGCCAGAATAGAACGCCCCGAGGGGGCGGCTCCGCTGCCGGATCAATAGATATAGCGGATCTGGTCGGCCCAGTAGCGTTCGACCCGTTTGAGCGTGCCGGTGATGGTGTCGATGCCATCGACACTGAGCACATCGCCCGATTGCAGCCCGTCGGCGTGGCGCTCGAACAGATCGCTGACGGTGTCGCGGATCATGCGCCCGTTTTCGGTCAGACGTACCCGCACCGAGCGGCGGTCGATCTCGCAACGCTGGTGGTGCATATAGCCCATTTCGACCAGCTTTTTCAGGTTATAGCTGACGTTGCTGCCCTGATAATAGCCGCGGCTTTTCAATTCGCCGGCCGTCACCTCGTTGTCACCGATGTTGAACAGAAGCAGCGCCTGCACCGCGTTGATTTCCAGAATGCCGACGCGTTCGAATTCATCCTTGATCACGTCCAGCAGCAGGCGGTGCAGGCGTTCGACCAATGACAGGGCTTCGAGATAGCTGCCGATATACCCTTTGCCCGCGGCAGCGTCTGCGGGCACCTTCAGGCCAGATTCCTGAATGCTCATTTTTCAACTCCGACTCGTTCAATCTGGGGAGGAGAATGGGGAGAATTTGACAATAAACCGTTAAGTTGGGTTGTGGGGTGTTTGTTGGAGGGTGGGTGGATTCCGGGCTTTCGCTGTGCATGCGAAGGTTCCGTGCCAGAGTTGCAAAAGCGGCCATTCAAGCCCTAGCAACCCGAAGCCCCATGCTGCGCTGCACTCCAAGGTCGGCTGTGCGCAGGGAGGGGGCTTTGCAAAGTTTGGCCCATTTCCCGACCGGGGCCTTTCGTTTAGACTGCGGCGAACGGCGGTAGAGAGCCCTTGCCGTTTGTCACCTGCGCGGATTCAAGGCCGCAGGCCGCCGCGCATCGCCGGGCCGCCCCCCGGCACGGCGATTTGGCTTCTGTAGTGTCTGACAGATAGTTAGGATGTGTTTGGCTGCCATAAACTGCCAGTCACTGAGGTCGGATCGCCGCACCACGGCCCGACGATGCGCGGCTTTGCGAACCGCAGCAAAGTCCCGCACTGCCGACCTTTGGCAAACAAGAATGCTGCAAAATCTATCGAACGTCTGCTACGGGTAAGCTGCATCGCAGCGATTGGGCATCTGTGCCAATGGCACCTCCGGACCGGAAGCCCCGACCTTAGAGGTCAGGGCTTTGGAATTGCACGGAAATCCGTGCGATCAGGTCGGCGAAGCGCGGCGGCGCGGCCACCTGCCCCGTCACCCATTGGTACAGGTCCTGATCGTTCTCGTTCAGCATGTCGTCGTAGAGCGTCAGCGCCGCGTCGTCCATCTGGTGCAGGGTGTCGTCGGCATAGGCCGACAGGATGATGTCCATTTCCTTGATCCCGCGCCGCATGGAGCGCATTTTCAGGCGTTTGAGGCGGTGTTCATGCTGCTCCGGCATCGGCGTTCTCCTGCACGAGCTTGCGCAGGGCTTTTTCCATCCGCGCCACTTTTTCAGCCTTGGCCACCAGATCGGCGCGCAAGGAGCGCAGGTCGGCCAGCAGAATGCGCATGTCGCGCGGCAGCGGGTCTTCCTCGGGCGAGGCCAGACCTTCGCCTTCGCCGTTGATCAGCCACATCATCGACACGTTCATCAACCCGGCCATCATCGACAGGCGGTTGGCGCGCGGCTCGTTGCGGTCTTCTTCCCAACCGCGCACGGTGGACAGGCGCACGCCCAGGCGGCGGGCCAGATCTTTCTGGCTGAGTCCGGCGGCTTCGCGTGCGGCTGCCACCCGGTCGCCAAAGGTTGCGGCGTCCTGGCTGTACCAGTCGTTGCTGTCGTCGTCAGTCATTTATATGTCCTCTTTCAATCTTCGGTTAAGTGCGTGATCGCGCTTGTGCTTGATCGCGCGTCGGGCCCCGCCTATGAGTCGCATGGTAATGCTAGACCTGCGAGGCTCAGATGAAACTGCTTTCCACGACACTCGAACGTGTCAAACCGTCTCCGACCATTGCAGTAACAAACAAGGCGGCGGAATTGAAGGCTGCGGGCAAGGATATCATCGGATTGGGCGCCGGAGAGCCGGATTTCGACACCCCCCAGCACATCAAGGACGCCGCTGTGGTGGCGATTGCGCTGGGCAAGACGAAATACACGGCCGTGGATGGCATTGCAGAGCTGAAGCAGGCGATTTGTGCCAAGTTCAAGCGCGACAACGGGCTGGACTATGTGCCGGCGCAGGTCAGCGTATCGTCGGGTGGCAAGCAGGTGTTGTACAACGCGCTGATGGCGACGCTGAACGAAGGGGACGAGGTGGTGATTCCCGCGCCCTATTGGGTCAGCTACCCCGATATGGTGCTGCTGGCCGGTGGCACGCCGGTGATTGCCGAGGCGTCGTTGCAGACGGGGTTCAAGCTGACCGCCGACCAGCTGGAGGCGGCGATTACGCCCAACACCAAATGGTTTATCTTCAACTCGCCGTCGAACCCGACGGGGGCGGGGTACAGCCGCGACGAGCTGAAGGCGCTGACCGATGTGCTGATGCGCCATCCGCATGTCTGGGTGATGTCGGATGATATGTACGAGCATCTGGCCTATGACGATTTCGAGTTCTGCACCCCGGCACAGGTCGAGCCGCGTCTGTACGACCGCACGCTGACGGTGAATGGCGTGTCCAAGGCCTATGCGATGACCGGCTGGCGGATCGGCTATGCGGCGGGGCCGCAGGAATTGATCGGGGCGATGCGCAAGGTACAGTCGCAATCCACCTCGAACCCCTGCACGATCAGCCAGTGGGCCGCTGTCGAGGCGCTGAACGGGCCGCATGATTTCATCGCCGAGAACAACGCGGCATTCGTGCGGCGGCGCAATCTGGTGGTCGAGATGCTGAACGCGGCCGAGGGGATTTCCTGCCCGGTGCCGGAGGGGGCGTTTTACGTCTATCCGTCGATTGCCGGGTTGATCGGCAAGACCAGCCCTGCGGGGGTCGAGATTGTCGATGACGAGGCGTTCGCCACGGCGCTGCTGGAGGAAACCGGCGTTGCGGTGGTGTTTGGGGCGGCCTTCGGGTTGAGCCCGAATTTCCGGGTCAGCTATGCGACCTCGGACGCGGCGCTGAAAGAGGCGTGCACGCGGATACAGGGGTTTTGTGCAGGGCTGACGTGAGGGGGGCGGATGTGAAGGCATCCTGACGGCGCCACACAGGGCAGCGCCCCCACCTGCAAATGAACCTGATATTCATTCGCAAAAACAGCGGGTTGCGAAGCTGTTCCTGCCCGTCTATCTGACGGGCACGCCGCAAAGGACCGCCCGATGACCACGATCAAGCTTGCGATTGGCAGTATTCTTGTGGGCTTTGCGGTTCTGGGGCTGAAAACGCTGGCCTATTGGATGACCGGTTCGGTGGCGCTGTTGTCGGATGCGCTGGAAAGCACGGTCAATGTGGCCACGGCCTTTGCCGCGCTGATCGCCATTCGGGTCGCGGCCAAGCCTGCGGATGCCGACCACCCCTGGGGTCACCACAAGGCCGAATTTTTCAGCGCGGTGCTGGAGGGGGTGATGATTATCGTCGCCGCCCTGCTGATCCTGCACGAAGCCTTTGGCGGGGTCATGGCCCCTGCCCCGCTGGACGCGCCGCTGGAAGGGCTGCTGGTGAACATGGGGGCCACCGTCATCAACGGGGTCTGGGCCTGGGTGCTGATCACACGCGGGCGGGCGCGCAAATCGCCGGCACTTGTGGCCGATGGCAGGCATCTGGTCAGCGACGTGCTGACCTCGGTCGGGGTGGCGCTTGGGGTGTTGCTGGCGGTGGCGACGGGCTGGTGGATACTGGACCCGCTGCTGGCCGCGCTGGTGGCGGTCAACATCCTGTGGTCAGGCTGGAAGATCGTGAAGGAGTCGCTGAGCGGGTTGATGGACGAAGCGGTGTCGGACAGGACGCTGGCACGCATCCGCGAGATTATCGCGGTTCAGGCTGACGGGGCGATGGAGGCGCACGATCTGCGCACGCGCCATGCGGGGCCGGCAGTTTTCATTGATTTCCATCTGGTTGTGCCCGGCGAAACCACGGTCTTCGAGGCGCATGAAATCTGCGACCGGATCGAGAACGCGCTGAAAGAGGCGCTGGATGTGACCCATATCACCATTCATGTCGAGCCCGAGCACAAGTCGAAACAGACCGGTATTATCGTTCTGGATTGAACGCTGCGCGCGTTGATCCTGCGCATCTGCCTTGCAGGCGCGCAGGTTTTTCAGACGTCAGCCTGTAGCAGCTGTTCCGGCTGTGCCGGTTCCTCCACCGCCGCCCGGGACGCAATCTGCTTGGGTTGAACCGTCGGCACAGGTTGGCGGCGGACCGCAGGGCACGGTGGCTCCGGTGGTGTCGAAACAACCATCCGGGTATATGGGGTCACCGTATTTCCCGGAAAAAATGGGACCGACGGTGATGGGCACGGGCGGTTCCTTGGCGGCACAGGCCGCAAGCGACAAAGCAAGCAACGCGACGAGAAAACTCTTCTTGATAATCATGGCAGTAATTTCTCCCTGAAAATTCGGACCTTTCACCGAGAGAGCGAAACCAACCTGGTTCTCGGTCCCAACGGCAACGATTCCGAAAGCGGACATTCCAAAAGCGGGATGTCATGGTCGACAAATACCCTATCCTGCCGGAATTAAGCAAGATTTTTAACGTTTGCGTGATCCGTCGGGCCAATGTCGGGGCTTTCCGCCTGCCTGATCTGCGGTGGCCTGTCGGGAATGTCGTTGGGACTGTCACGCGGAATGGCGCGCGGAACGAGGCGGGATAAAAATCTTTGCCTGACAAGCTGGTGCTGGTAGACCCGAAGACAGGCAGGCAGTTTACGTTCAGGGATGACATGATGGCAGGCGAATTGCCCGACTATTACTTCAGGGTACGCGAAAACGGCGCAGCGGTGTTTCGCATCGACACCGAGAACCGGCAGCGCCGGATCGAGATGGACCAGATTGCCGTGGTCAACATCCGCAATGGCGAGGTCAAGCCGCAGGGCGACCGCACACTCAGCGCGGCGGACATGGCCGAGATCAAGGCATGGATGGCGGCGCGCCAGGCGCTGCTGGCGGCGCGCGATATGGATGATATTCACCGCGCCATCGACTATCTGAACCTGACAACCCAATGGGTTCAGTCCAAGGCCAGCGACGACCAGCTGGAAGATGTGACCGATGCGCTGCTGCTGGCGATGCACGATCTGCGCAGCGTGCTGGTGCGCAAGAAGGCCGACCGGCTGATGCAGGGCTAGTGCCGAATTTTTGGCTCGCGCCAGGGTGCCATGCCAAGCCATTTCGATCCAAATGCGAAGTCCTGCTGGCTCAAACCTGACCTTGGACGTCGCATGGAGCAAGGTCAGCTTCGCGGACTTTGCTGCCGTTCACCAAAGCCCGGAATCAAGGCACGAAGTGCCGCCGGGCAGCGCCCGACCGCCCCATGGGCGGGCGCTTTCTCACCGTGTTTCACTTCTTTTCCCGCACGCCAAAGACGATAAATAAAGTGGTATCCACTGGCCTTCCGATGCCCACCCGCGGTCAGGCACTGCCCTGTGTGGGTAGATCATTCAGGACTCAAACCGGACTCTCGCTGCATTTTTCACGAATGACCGCTTACCTCCTGCCCTGTCGTTCAGACGTGCCGCCGCGCTCTGGTTAAATGTCGCCTTTGCCTGGTATCTGACAGTCAGGCGCGCTCCACCTTGGGAAAGCTGACCCGCCAGAACCGCCAGGCCAGCGACAGGGCCGCAGCGCCCAGGCCGACCACAAGGCCGAACCACACGCCGACACCGCCAAGATCAAGGACAAAGCCCAGCAGATAGGCCGTGGGCAGGCCGACGACCCAGTAGCTGACCGCTGCCAGCACCATCGGCACCGAAGTGTCCTGCACCCCGCGCAACAGGCCCAGCGCGATCACCTGCACCCCGTCGACCAGCTGGAACAGCGCCGCCACGGCCAGCAGGCCGACGCCGATGGCCATGATCTGGTCGCGCGCGGGTTCGCCGCTTTGGACAAAGGCCGAGATCAACGCCTCGGGGAACAGCAGAAAGACCGTGCTGGTCAGCACCGACATGCCCAGCGACAGCGCAAAGGCGGTACGGGCGCCACGCGCCATATGCGCCGCGTCGCGCCGCCCCAGCGCATTGCCTGCGCGGATGGTGGCGACGTTGGACAGGCCCAGATGCACCATGAACGCCAGCCCCGCCAGTTGCACCGCGATGCCATGGGCGGCCAGCGGCACGGTGCCCAGCCAGCCCATCATCACGGCGGATGCCGAGAACAGGCCAACCTCGGACAGGCTGGTGATGCCGATGGGCAGCCCCATACGGAACACCCGCGCCAGCATGTGCCAGTCGGGCCGCCACAGGCGCACAAATATCTGGTGTTCGGGCAGCACGCGCAGCGCATAGAGGATCACGCCCGCAAGGCTGAACACCTGTGTCGCAACCGATGCAATCGCGGCCCCGCGCACGCCCAGTTCGGGCGCGCCCCAGTTGCCGAAGATCAGCGCATAGTTGGCCAGACCGTTCACCAGCGCCGCCCCCAGCGTGATCCACAGCACGATCTGGGTGCGCCCCAGCGCGGCAAGATAGGATTTCATCACCATGACAAGCAGCGCCGGTATCATGCCCCAGCCCGCAACCCCCAGATACAGCGCCCCGTCGCGCGCCACCTGTTCGGTTTGCCCCAGCATCCGCAGCACCGGTTCGGCCCAGATCATCACCGGCAGCACCAGAATGCCAAAGCCGGTCGACAGCCACAGCCCCATGCGCGTGACGCGGCGCAACGAGGTTTCGTCGCCCTCGGCATCAAAGGAGGCCACAAGCGGCATCACCGCCCAGGCAAAGCCGCTGCCCATCAGGAACAGCAGGAAGAAATAGGTCGACGCCAGCGTCACGGCGGCCAGCGCCTCGATGCCGTACCAGCCCAGCATCACGGTATCGGTGACGGCAATCGCCATCTGCGCGATATGGCCGCCGATCAGCGGCAGGCCCAGCGTCAGCATGGTTCGGGCGTGGCCCGGATAGGTCATCCGCGGCGTCGGGGTTTGCGTCATGGCTGTCATGCCCAAACCTGTAGCCGCAGAGCACTGCCAATAAAAGAGGCGTTTTCAAAACACGTTCAGGTGGGTGTCTTCAGGGTCAGACCCGTGGGTCACGCAGGGCGCTTTTGGGGGCCTTTTGGATGGGCCACGAGGGTCTGGGGTCTGGACCCTAGGCACTGGAACCATTAATCTTACATACTCAGCGGCTATTTCACGAAATTGCAAGGGTTTGGGGCGCACAGCCAATAGTGGTTCTATTTGCAAGCGACCCAAACCCTTGAGATGAAGTGAAATCGCCGCCCTTCGGGTTTGACGGATTTTCCCGCAGCCTTCGTCACATCTGCTTGAAATAGAACCACTATTCTTGCGCAGATGCTCCTAGTCTGCGAAAAAATCTGTCAAACTGAGTATGTAAGATTAATGGGTCCAGAGCCTTCTGTATCTCCGATCTGTTATTGTTCCCCCGTCAGCGACCTTGGCCGAGGTCACTGACGGGACGGTGTATGGCGTCAGAGCCTTGTGGCCCAAGTTGAACTGGGACCACGTTTGCTAGCGAGCCAGCACTGTCTCTCTTCATCCATCTCGAACAGTTGCTTGTGGCCAGCTTGGACCACGGATCAGAAGGAAGAGAACATGAACAGGATAACACGAGACGCAATCCTTGGCATAGATGTCAGCCGCGATTGGCTGGACATTCATTGCCTGCCAAGCAATCAGAGACTTCGATTGCCCAATTCCGAGGACGGGCATGCGCGCGTGGGCGCCCTGGCAAAGTCAGCCTGTGCGCTGGTTTGTTTTGAGGCCACAGGGGGGCAGGAATGGCGTCTGTGGTCGGCCCTCGACGTTGCAGGGGTCGCGACCAGGCAACTGCCGCCCGCGCAAATCAAAGCCTTTGCCGCCAGCCGGGGCACGCGGGCGAAAACGGATAGGATCGACGCGGAGCTTATCGCGCGGTTCATGGCCTTTCGGCCTGATGCAGGGCGGACCTTGCCGCATGAAAAGATACGTCTTCTCAGGGCTTTGGTGTCCAAGCGTGGTCAGCTCGTCGAAACACGCAAACGGCTTTTGGCGCAAATCAAGGCGCATGCGAAACTGGGTTCGGATGATCTGTTCGACGTCATGGATGGTGACCTGAAAGACCTACTGGATCGCCAGATTGCAGGACTTGAGGTCCGGATCGAACAGATCATCGCCTCAGAGGAAGGCCTTGCCACGACTGCTGCCATCTTGCGTTCAGTTCCCGGCATTGGCCCGGTCGCCAGCACGATGTTGATCGCTGAAATGCCGGAACTCGGCCAGATCACGGGCGAACAAGCCGCCGCGCTGACAGGCCTTGCGCCCATTGCCCATGACAGCGGCGCGATGCGGGGCAAGCGCGCTATCGGAGGCGGCCGGCGCCCGCTGCGACACGTTATGTTCCAGGCGGCGCTCGTCGCCAGTCACCACAATCCCGTCCTGAAGCCGTTCGCAGACCGCCTTCGCGAAGCCGGAAAACCACACAAAGTGATAATCACCGCCGTCGCAAGAAAGCTTGTGACAATCGTGAACGCCCTTTGCAAAAGTCGGCAGAAATGGACTACTCAACTCGCTTGAGAAATACAGTTGCTAGACAGGATAGTTTTCATCCTCTTTATCCCCGTTGCCGTCCCCCGCGAGCCAACGCTCGGCGGCATCGCCCTGCGCCAGTTCGAAGCTTTTTATGTCAAGTGAGGGGATCACCTTTCCCTCGATCTCGGCGGTGGTGCGCAGCCAGGCCACATCGGACAGCACGGCACATCTGTCGAACCGCAGGATCGCCGCCATCAGCCTGGGCAAGCGGATCAGCTCGGCGCCCCAGGCGCCCATCGTCGGCATTTCGAAGTTCTGGATCGCAAACAACATCTTCCCGTGGCTGACGCCTTGGGAGGCTGCAATCATCCGGTCCAGCGCGTCACCCATCATTTCGGAATCCAGCGGGCCGGACAGCACAACGTCAACACGGTTGGCCGAGGGTTTGGTCACAGTCATCATGGTGATCGTCCTTTTCTGTTTGAAGAAGGATAGCTCCTTTGTGAACCAGCCGTGTTGATTCAGGTCAAGTGGCAGGCTGCGCCGGCATCTGTTTGCCGGCAAGCGAACAGCTGCCGACCGGGGGCTGTCCTGCACGCTGCGCGCATTCGCGGGGCGAAAAAGCGGTGCGGTGCTCTTGCCTGTGTCGGGAAATTGCTGAAAGACTGCGGCGCAATCCATACCGGTGACACCAAGGTCCGAAGGCTTGTGAATTTGCAGCGTCTGAACACCAAACGACAGATCATTGCAGGGCTGGCCGGCCTGACCGTGCTGGCGGGATGCGGCGGGTCTGCCTCGCGCCATCCCCTTTCGGCGGCCGAGGTCGATTGCATGGCGCGGGCGATGTACTTTGAATCGCACCGTTCCAGCCGCGACGGGATGGTTGCCGTCGGCACGGTGGTGATGAACCGCGTTCACTCGGACGCCTTTCCCGACACCGTCTGCGGCGTCGTGGGCCAGAAGAACCAGTTCGCGCCCGGAGTCATGAGCAAGCCAATGAGCGGTGCATCCGCCACGCTTGCCAGAGAGACCGCGCAGGCGGTTATCGCCGGCGAAAGGCACCCGAAGATCGCGCGGGCAAAGTTCTTTCATGCGGCCTGGTATCAGGCGTCTTACAACAACATGCACTATGTGGTGACGACCGGTGGCAACGCTTTTTATGAAAAGCGCCGGCCCGAGCTGGTGACATCCCCCTACCCGCTGCCGGCGTTCAAGGGCTGAGCGGGCTTGCGCCTGCGCGCCAGTACAGGCGGATCGCGGCAGTGATATCCGTCACCGCGCGCTGCGGATAGCAATGTGATGCTGTTCCTGATAGTGACGAGCTGTCGCAGACGGTAACGGAGTGCACATGCGCGGGCCAACCGGCGCTGCCGGGCGGGTCAACCGGCGCTGCCGGGCGGGGCGACGGATTTGTCGGAAACGACGCAGGCCCGCATCTGTGCCAGAGCTGACTGCGCGCAGGCAATGAAAGGAAGGTGCTTCAGCATGACCGCTGGCTTTTCTCCCTATTTCGGCGCGCCGGACTTACAGGCGCTGCAAGCGGCCCGCGACGCGCAGGTGGCAGAGCTGACTGACATGCCCGGCGCCGTTGTCCATGCCCGCACGTTTTCAAGCGATGATCCGGCAAGGCTGGGCTGGGACCGGTTGCGAAAACATATGGCCGACGAAGGCGTTGCCACCCTGCGTGGCGTCGATGCCGCGACGGTCGAGGTCGCGCGTCAGGAACTGTGCCGCTATGATCCCAACTTGCACCTTTGGGATCTGTTCATGGCCGATGCACAGACCATCCACGACGTTTGCGGGGGGATCGTGTCCAATGGCCTGCCCGATGGTGTGACGCCTGTGCCGGATCAGGAGATCACACCGCAGAACGCGCAGGAGGTTCAGGCCTTTTTGACGGATCAGGGGGTGTCGCCGTTTTCAACAGATGCCTTGCTGGGCAAACTGTTCCCGGCGCGGCTTGTCGTCTTGCAGGATCGGGGCGGCAAAATCGTCGCCGCCGGGTTTGCCGCAATGACCCACAACCGTCACAGCCCGTTTTTCAAATCCGCATGGGTCGGTCTGATTGCCGTTGATCCGGCACAACGTGGTCTGGGGCTTGGCAAATTGGTGGACGCGATGTGCAACCTTGTGGCCGTGACCGAGCTTGGGGCGATTTCAACGATGGAATTCGTCGCGCAGGACAACGCGCCCTCGCGGGCGATGCTGGAAAGTTGCGGGCTGCGGCAGGTCAAGGGGAAGTCGGTGGTGATGTTCTCGACCTCTGCCGAGCGTATGACACGGTAGTTTCGGGGCCTGCCTGCCCTGCCGCCTTATCGAAACGCAGGCCCGTGCGCCCAGACAGTCAGCGAGTGACGCACGCCGCTGCGCACCGGTGTCACCTGGTGCAGGGTAAAGCTGGGGAAGATGCTGACGCTGCCCTGCGCGCGGCTGGCTTCCAGCACCTGCGCGCCCGGCATCACTTCGAGCGTGCCGCCCTCGTAATCCTCTGGCGGCGACAGTTGCAGCACCAGCGTCAGCTTGCGCTTGGCCGAGACCGGCCCGCCGCCGATGTCCGAATGCCAGACAAAATGCCCCGCAGCGGTGGCGCGGTAGATCGCCACCTGCGGGCTTTCCTCGAAAGCGGTCAGATCAAAACCGAAGTGGTCACGGTTGGCGCGGCGCACCAGATCAATCAGCCGGTCCATGACCCAGCCCAGACCGTCCACCTCGTCGGTCCAGACCAGATCGGCCCTGCGCATGTTGTGGTCGCGGTTGCGCCCGACCAGCAGGGCCGGATCGGTGGGGGCCTGGGCGATGGCGGCAATGATCGCATCGCATGCGCCCACGCTGAAGGCTTCGGGTATCGTATGCATAGACAGCATTGTTCGGGTCTTTCGGACAGGGGGTATCGTGGTTTCGGTGCCCGTAATGCGGGACCAGCAACCGGTCACACAGCATAGCGCCGCGCCGCCGTCTTGTCCTGCGATTTAGGGTCTGGACCCATTAATCTGTCCGATGGCGGGCAGCAGGCGGATTCCTGCGGGGGGTCGGGGGAAGAAACTGGACGGAAGTTGCAACCTATGAGATAGTATCTCTGCACTGCACAACCATAAGAAAACCCAATCAGGCAGGCACCGAGGCAGGTAGGTTATGTCCTATAATATCAGTGAAACATCCGGGAATTCTTCGGGTGGCGCGTCAGCCGGTTTTGATGTCTGGACGTTCAACGTGGCCTTTTCCGATGCCACCGTCCGCGGCGATTTCGACGAGGACACCAATCAGGACGGCATCGGCGAAAGGGAAGCCACGAGCTATCAGTTCTCGGCCCTGAGCACGACGCAATTCGGCACGCTCAGCGTCAACACCAGCACCGGCCGGTTCACCTTTACCATCAACCAGGCGGCGGTCATCGCCTCGGGGTCGAACCAGACTGTCGAATTCACCGTCACCGGCTCACGCGGCTTTAACTCGGACGCGGACCGGGTGGTGATCAATATCGCGGTCTGTGTGCTGCGCGGCACCCGCATCGACACCGCGCGTGGCCGTGTCGCGGTTGAAGCGCTGGAGGTGGGGGATCGGGTGCAGACGCTTGATTCGGGCTATCAGCCGGTCCGCTGGCTGGGGTCGCGGCGGTTGGGGCGGCGTGATCTGGAAAACGCGCCCGAATTGCGTCCGATCCGGCTGGCCAGGGGGGCCTTGGGCGCGCAATGCCCCGATCAGGCGCTGGTGGTGTCGCCGCAGCACCGCGTGCTGGTGTCGGGGTGGAAAGCCGAGCTGCACTTTGGCCAGTCCGAGGTTCTGGTGCCCGCCAAATGTCTGGTCAACGATCTGGACATCACGATTGCGCATGATCTGGAGGATGTGGAATATTTCCACATCCTGTTCGACCGCCACGAGATCATGGTGACCAATGGCGCGCTGACCGAAAGCTTTTTCCCCGGCGACTATGTGCTGGATGCGCTGGACCAGCCGGTGCGCGACGAGCTGGCCGCACTGTTCCCCGCGCTGCTGGCCGACCCCGACGGTTTTGGCCCTGCGGCGCGCGCGTCGGTCAAGGTGACCGAGGCGGCTGTCTTGCGCAGCGGGCTGCATTGATGGCCCCCCTGACCGACACCATGGGCGTGGTGATGCCCGAAAGCGAAGCGCCAACGGAGGCACGGTTGCGGGCCTATGGCGACTTCCTGTTTCTGGCCTTTCGCAGCGACTGGCACCAGCGCATGACCATGGCGAACCTGCGCTCGGCCTTTGAGGCGCCGATCGCGCTGGACCAGTACCGGATTTTCCGTTTTGACGGGGTGCCGCGCGGGTTGATCACATGGGCGCGGATGAGCGCCGAGGCCGAGCGCAAATATGTGGCGGGTGAGTTGCTGGACCCCGAGGACTGGCAGTCGGGCGACCGGCTGTGGCTGATCGACATGATCGCGCCCTACAAGGGGCTGGCGGCCAGCATCACCCGTTGGGTGATGGTGCCGGGGCAGTTCACCGATGCGACGTTCAGCTTCCGCCGCGTAAGCGCGGATCATGCGACGCGGCGGATCGTGACGATTGATCTGACCCGACCGGATGACAAGGCGCGGGTGTTGTCAGAGGCGGATTTTCTTGGGGGTGGCCGGTAGGCTCTGGCCCCAAAGGGCAGCGTCCGACCGGGGTTCGGCGCCTTGAGCCCCGGATGCGGTAAAATCTTGCGGGTCGCAAGAACCTGGAAAAGCCGCGCCTCTTCCCCCTTTCGTCATCTTCCCTGCTCTGCCATTATACCCGCCAAGTATAAAAAAGTGAGCAGCCCTTATGAGCGACCTTCTGTCCGGGTCCGAACCCGCTTCGGATTATGATGCCTCCTCGATCCAGGTGCTGGAGGACATGGAACACGTCCGCCTGCGCCCCGGCATGTATATCGGCGGCAAGGACGACCGCGCGCTGCATCATATGGTTGCCGAAATCATCGACAACTCGATGGACGAGGCGGTGGCGGGACATGCCACATGGATCGAAGTCGAGCTGCACGAGAACGGCCATGTGTCGGTGCGCGACAACGGGCGGGGGATTCCCACTGGCCCCCACCCCAAGGACCCGACGAAATCGGCGCTTGAGATCATCTTTTGCACGTTGAACGCGGGCGGCAAGTTTTCCGGCGACAGTTACGAGACCTCGGGCGGTCTGCACGGGGTTGGCTCGTCGGTGGTCAACGCGCTGTCGGATCATCTGCGGGTCGAGGTGGCGCGCAACAAGGAACTCTATGCGATGGAGTTCTCGCGCGGTGTGCCGCAGGGCAAGCTGGAGCGGATCGGCGCCGCCCCCAACCGGCGCGGCACTGCCGTCACATTCCACCCCGATGCGGATATTTTCGGGTCGCTGAAGCTGAAACCCGCGCGGCTGTTCAAGATGGCGCGGTCCAAGGCCTATTTGTTCTCGGGCGTTGAAATCCGCTGGAAAACCGCGATCAACGACGGCGAGACGCCGCAAGAGGCCAAGTTCCACTTTCCCGGCGGTCTGGCGGATTACCTGAAAGAAGCGATGGGCGGGGCCAGCACCTATTCCGAGTCTCCCTTTGCCGGATCGGTGTCGTTTGAAAAGTTCAAGGTGCCCGGCAAGGTCGAATGGGCGATCAACTGGACCCCTGCCCGCGACGGGTTCATCCAGTCCTATTGCAACACCGTGCCCACGCCCGAGGGCGGCACCCACGAGGCCGGTTTCTGGGCGGCGATCCTGAAGGGTATCAAGGCCTATGGGGAGTTGGTGAACAACCGCAAGGCCGCGACGATCACCCGCGAGGATCTGGTGGCCGGTGCCGGTGCGCTGGTGTCCTGTTTCATCCGCGAGCCGGAATTCGTCGGCCAGACCAAGGACCGGCTGGCCACGGTCGAGGCGCAGCGGATGGTGGAAAACGCCGTGCGCGACCATTTCGACAACTGGCTGGCGGCGGATACGAAATCGGCGGGGGCGATCCTGGATTTCCTGGTGCTGCGCGCCGAGGAACGGTTGCGGCGGCGGCAGGAGAAGGAAACCTCGCGCAAGACGGCGACGCAAAAGCTGCGCCTGCCCGGCAAGCTGACGGATTGTTCGTCGAAATCGCGCGAGGGGACCGAGCTGTTCATCGTCGAGGGCGACAGTGCGGGCGGGTCGGCCAAGATGGCGCGGGACCGGCGCACGCAGGCGCTGCTGCCCTTGCGGGGCAAGATCCTGAACGTGCTGGGCGCGGCGTCATCCAAGCTGGGATCGAACGCGGAGATTTCCGATCTGTCACAGGCACTTGGGGTGTCTTTGGGGGCGAAGTTCAACGTCGATGACCTGCGCTATGACAAGGTCATCATCATGACCGATGCGGACGTGGATGGCGCGCATATTGCGGCGCTGCTGATGACGTTCTTTTTCACCCAGATGCGCCCGATGATTGATGCGGGGCATCTGTATCTGGCCTGTCCGCCCTTGTACCGGCTGACGCAGGGGTCCAAGCGTGTGTACTGTCTGGACGAGGCCGAGCGGGACATCTGGCTGGAGAAGGGTCTGGGCGGGTCGGGCAAGATCGACGTGTCGCGGTTCAAGGGTCTGGGCGAGATGGACGCGAAGGACCTGAAGGACACCACGATGAACCCCGCCACGCGCAAGCTGATCCGGGTGACGATCGACGAGGACGAGCCGGGGCAGACCGGCGATCTGGTCGAGCGGTTGATGGGGAAAAAGCCGGAGTTGCGGTTCGAGTATATCCAGGACAATGCGCGGTTTGTTGAGGAGCTGGATGTTTGAGTGGGCGGGCAAAGTCTGACATCAATGCAATCGACACAATACTCGCTCGAATTGGTCACGAACACTATTTGGTAGAATGCCAAATAGGATGGTCAAGATCAATTATGCAGAATTGGGATGTTTTTACAGATAAGATTGATGGTTCCTATTCTGGCCGCGCACTATCAGTCGCAGATATTTCTATAACTCAAGGGCTAATATTCTTCATTACGCGCAGCTTGGAAGATAACTCATTTTCCCATGTAAGATTATTGAAGCTACTTCAGCAGAACAAATCGACGATCATCGAAAGATGGGCAGAACGTGAGGGCTTCCAATCCAACGAAGTTAATGAAGAGGGCATGCTTAGTTTACTCAGGGCATTGCAAGTTAGCCTGGACGACATAGAGCAAAGCCCCATTTGCCGCAGTTTATCAGCCATGAGAGACTCGTATTTGGGACATCGCTTAACCAAAGAGATATTTGATAGAAAAGTTCAAAAGAAAAATGGCTCTACCGAGAAATTTGGAACCGCAGAAGTTATTGAAACGGCAGAAAAAATCATCCAGATAGGGCATCAAGCCTCTATTATTTGGGACGGGGGCGTCTGGCATTCAAAAGGATCATCCGAAATTTGTTCTAGACAGTTTGCTGCGCTCTGGAACGCACTTCCACATCTAAAGGAATATGAAGAGAAGTTCTTTGATGGCGACATTCCGAAACTGAAACAATAGACTTCGACTGAAGTTCGTATTTACATTCGACTTGTGCCAACATTGAGCGCCAATACAAGCGCCTGACCGCGGGTCTGTAGCCGTCTTGCAAAAGGTCCTGTGGACCTTTTGAGGCGAAAGAAGGCGCAAGCCTCGGGGGCGTCGCAGACGCGCCCGCCCATGGGGGCGGTCGGGCGCGGCGAAAACGCGGGGCGTTTCCGCTGGTGCGATACACATAGGTTGCAATTCGCGGTCGACCTCTCGCACGATGCTGCGCATCATGCTGCCGGTTTACGCGCAGCCCAGCGGGCTGCGCTGAGGCGCTTGTGTGGTTCTCTTCGGGCAATCCTTGTGTAAGCTGCCCCGAAACCCCACCACAGGACACCGCCCATGACCCCCACCGCCGCCCAAGACATCCTTGATACCATGTTCGCCCCCTGGGTGCTGGCCTTGCAGCCGCGTGTGGCCTCGATTGATGCGGCGCATTGCACGCTGAACATCCCCATCACCGCTGACATTGCGCGGGCGGGCGGGATCGTCTCGGGGCAGGTCATGGCGACGCTGGCGGATACGGCGATGGTGCTGGCGTGCATGGGGCATGCGGGCCAGATGATACCGGTGTCGACCGTCACGCTGGACACGCAATTCCTGCGCCCCGGCAGCGGCGACAGCATCACCGCGCGGGCCGAGGTCACGCGGGCGGGCAAGGGCACCATATTCACCCGCTGCACGTTGACCGCGCATCCCTCGGGCAAGGACATTGCGCTGGCCACGGCCACTTTCGCGAAGCCTGCGGGCTGACAGGGACACCACAGATGCTTGATGGATCATCTTTTTGCGCCAGGGGCGGCTAATTCCCTGTCCTTGCGCGGCAAACCATGGCAGAGCAGGGACAAAGAGGAGACCGCCATGCCCTGCCCCCTGTGTGACACCGACGCCCCGCTGATCGACACCCCCGTATCCGGCGGCCCCAAGGGCAGCGTTGCCATCTGCGCCACCTGTGCCGAACAGCTGGACGCGCCGCAGGCCGATCATTTCCGCGCGCTGTCCTCGACCATGTGGTCGGAAGACCCCGCCGTGCAGGTGCTGGCCTATCGCATCCTGAAAAAGCTGGACACCGACTGGGCGCGCGACGCGCTGGACATGCTGTATCTGGACGAGGACACGCTGGCCTGGGCGCAGGATGTGCCTGCCGACACCGGCCACCGCGATGCCAACGGCGTGCCGCTGGCCGTGGGGGACAATGTGGTGCTGATCAAGGACCTGCCGGTGAAGGGCGCGAATTTCACCGCCAAGCGCGGCACGCCGGTGCGTGGCATTTCGCTGGTCATGGACAACCCCGAACATATCGAGGGCCGTGTCGAGGGGCAGCGAATCGTGATCCTGACCCAGTTCGTCAAGAAAAAGTAAGGCAGCGGGCGGTTTACCCCCTTGCCTGAGGCGGCGATTGCCGCCTTAGTTGGGTCTATGCTGATACGCCCGATGATCGCCCTTTTGTTGCTGCTGTGCGCCTGCGGGCGGCCAATGACACCGGCCGAGGTGGCGTTTTCGAACACCATTCACGGCACCGGTCTGGACACGTCCAAAGTGCGGCTGGTGGACGGCGCCCCGACGCGGTCGGTCACCTTCCAGCGCAAGGCGCGGCCCCGCACCACCTGTCGCGAGCGTATCCTGCCGCCGCCGACCACGGCGATGGTCACGGCCAAGCCTGCGGCTGTCACCCTGTTCAACCATGTGCTGTTCGACGAGGATTGGTATCTGGACGATTACCTGCCCGATTACCCCGACAAGATCGGGCTGATCGCCGCGATGCTGCTGAGCCACGAGCTGACCCATGTGTGGCAATGGCAGAACCGCAAGACCACGGGCTATTCGCCGCTAAAAGCCGCGTCGGAGCATGAGCGCGGGGCCGATCCCTATCTGTTCGATCTGGAGCGCAATCCGAAGTTTGGCGACTACGGCTATGAACAACAGGGGTCGATTGTCGAGGAATTCGTCTGTTGTCGCGCACTGGCCCCCACCGCGCCGCGCACGCAGCGGCTGCATGCGCTGATCGCGCAGGTGATGCCGGTGGCTCCGTTGCCCGAACGGCGGCAAAGTGATGTGCGGATGCCCTGGGACGGGGTCGAGCTGAAAGGGATTTGCGACTGATGCGGGATTTTCAGGAGATTTTCGACATTGCCGCCGAGCGCAAGGGCGGCGCTGCGGCGCTGGAGGAGTTGCTGGGCAGCGGGCCGTTGTCTGCGGACGCATTGGCCGCGATCCCCGAGGACCGCTGGCTGTCGCAGATGACGCGCTGTGTGTTTCAGGCCGGGTTCAACTGGAAGGTCATCGAGGCCAAGTGGGACGGCTTCGAGGCGGCCTTCAAGGGCTTTGACGTGGGCGCCTGTGCGATGATGGACGACGACTGGTTTGACCGGCTGATGGCGGACAAGGGTGTGGTGCGCAACGGGCCCAAGCTGGCCACGGTGCGCGAGAATGCGGTGTTCCTGCTGGAGTTGCGCGCCGAGGGCGGCGTGGGTGCGGTGCTGGGCGGCTGGCCGTCCAGCGATTACATCGGGTTGCTGGAGATGCTCAAGACGCGCGGGGCGCGGCTGGGGGGCATGACGGGGCAATATGCCATGCGCTTCATGGGGCGCGACAGCTTTGTTCTGTCGCGCGACGTGGTGGCGCGGCTGGTGGCCGAGGGGGTGGTGGACAAGGCCCCGACCTCGAAGGGGGCGATGCGGGCGGTGCAGGGGGCCTTTGATACCTGGATGGACCAGTCGGGGCGCGGGCTGACCCATATCAGCCGGGTGCTGGCGATGAGTGTGTGAGGGGGATCTTTGCCCCTGCGCGGGAACAGGGCCGAAGTCCGCCTTAGGGTCCCCTAGGGTCCAGACCCTAGGCCAGGGCTTTTGCGGCCAGATCCTGCACCTGTGCCCACAGCGTGTCGGGCAACTCCAGGCTGTCCTGGGTGGCGGGCAAGGACTGTGGCAGCGATTCGGTGGAGCTGAGGGCGGCAAGGCGGCTGGCGAAGCCGGCCGTGCCTGTGGGGTCGATGATGATGTAATACTGGCCGCGCGCCTGTGGCGAGGTATCGGGAGGCGACAGTTCGCCATTGGTATTTGCGGCCAGCAGGTCGGCCATCAGGCACAGTTGCCGACCCATGTCATTGTCCTGTGCTGTGCCCTGCCCCATAATCGCCGGATCGACATGCATGGCCAGACCGCCTCGTCCGTCGGGCACGGACAGGGCGGCGGCCCGGCTGCCGTCGGGCCAGTGGGTCGCGCCGATGGCGATAAAACCGGCCAGTGCGATCTGTTCGGTGAAATAGCCCAGCGTGATGCCGCCAAACACCTGCCCCACGGCCAGCGTTGCCACGCCGTGACGGCGCGCCGCGTCCAGCGCCGGCGCCAGCCCGTAGGCAAAGGCCGGCGGGGCAAAGCCCATCTGCGCATCGACATGCACCACAGCCGGGCGCAGGGTGCTGACAACAGGTGTGACATCGCCCAGCACGCGCCCTGCATCCAGTTCGTCACATAAAACCGGCAGTTGCGCCAGCCCGCCGACATGGTCGCCCGTGGCCTGGGCACGGCACAGGGCGCGGGCCATTTCGGCACCGGCAAAGGGCGCGGCACCGTGACGTATCAGGGCCGCCTGGGCGGTACGTTCAAGCTGGTCCAGGGAAACTGTGGCCATTTGCTGCGTCCTGTCCTGTCCATCCGTGAGTGGGATGGTTCAGACAGTCAGGCGAAATTTTGCGAAACGGTCAAGCGTCAAGATGCAACATAACCTATTCAGGCAAGGCTGTGCCTGTGGCGACAAAGACGATATCGGCCTGTTCAACGGGGGTATCCACCCCCGGCAATGTCAGGGTGACTCCGTTGGACAGGGTGATGCGCAGACCCTGTGCGGTGATCTTTTGCCTGCGCATGGACAGCGCTTCGGGCGTGTCGGAGACGATGGCGATGCAATCGGTGCCGGGGGTGAAGCCGTGCAAGGTCACGTTGCCGGTAACGGGGGCGCCGGCCGGTGGGTCGGCGGGGATATCCCGCGTGCCCATATAGCTGCGGGGCTGGCCGTCCCGCGTGGTGTAGCTGCCGTAATAAAGGACGCCGCTGGTGTCTGCCGCTGTTTCGGGCCTGGTCTCGGGGGCCGTATCGGGCGCGCTGGCCGTCGTGCTGTCAGGATCTGAGTCCGGCGTCTCCTCCTCTTCCTCCACAAAGGTCACCGCCGCTTCATCAACCGGCGTGTCCAGCCCTTCGAGCAATACGGATGCCCCCGTCGAGAACGTGACAACCAGCCCGGCGCGGGTGCGTTTCTGGCCGGTGATCGCCGCATCCTGCCCCGCAGGGACGGCGATCAGCAGCACGTCTTCGGCGGGATCGAACCCGCTGATGGTGGTGCGGTTGTTGGCATCGGGCGCGCTGCCGCTCCTGGCGAGTCTGGCCAGCACATCCGCGTCGAGGCTGTCGTGTGACAGATGATCTTTCATGCCGCCCTTTTCCATGTCTGCCCGTCGTGCTGTCGCGGGGCGCGCTGCACCCGTGCGACAAGGATAGCATAGCCCATGCCGCCGCGTGAAGCGCCAGCCGATCCACGGAAACAACGCGTTTCCATATTCAAGGGGATGGCTGAAGGTCGCGGGTGGACAGTGGAACGCTGGAAGGAGCCGCCTGAACCCATCCTTTTGGATTGGGGTGCCTGAAACGCGATACGGTTAGCTCTGGACCCAGCCCCGACACTTTTCTTGCTTATCCCGCAGGCTTTTGCGAGGTATCCGGGATGGATGACACCCGCACGCTTGCCGACCAGTCCCCCAGCCGTTCCGATCTGGAAAAGATCCTTGTGGCAGGCGACGGCGCGATTCTTGAAAACTGCGATCTAAGCGGGCAGGATCTGTCTGATCTTGACCTGTCGGGCTGGCATTTCACGGGCTGCAAGCTGGCGCGCACCTCGTTTCACAGCGCGCGGCTTGACGCGGCGCGGCTTGCCAATTGTCGCGCGGCGGGGGCCAGTTTTGTCGGGGCCAATCTGCAAGAGGCCACCATTGAAGGCGGCGACTTCAGCAACACCAGCTTTCGGGCGGCGACGCTGAATGAGACCAGAATTCTGAACTGCAAGATGACCGGGTCTGATTTCACCGATGCAAGAACGCTGGGCGTTTCCATCGAGGGCGTTCTGCTGGTTCTTGCGGTTCTTCCGCGCATGTCCTTTCGCAAGGCGACGCTGCGGGAGGTGGATTTTACCGATGCCGACCTGCGGTCCTGCGATTTCCGGGACGCTGTATTCGAGAATTGTTCGTTGCGGGATGCGCACCTGCCCGCGTGCCGGTTCGAGGGTGCGGATTTGCGGGGCGCGGATCTGGGCGGCGTAAGGCTGACCGATGCCCGGCTGTTCAAGGGCGCGATCATTTCCAAGCATCAGGCGGGCGAGCTGCTGGGGCATCTTGGTTTGAAGGTTTTTTAGGGTCTGGACCCGGACCGGACCTTGGCCACGGTCTGGGTGAATGTCGGCAGAGCGGGACGAAGCTGCCGTTGAAGGAGCTTATGCCACTGGCCGCAATCGAGTAACATTTCGACAACGTAGCTCTACGAACACCCTAGCTTGCACGGTAAGAATTGAGCTAATATCTTGAAAGAAACTTAGAGGTATTTCTTTGGATTATTTAACCATTTCTGAACTGGAAAAGCTTCTCGATAGGCAATTGGAGTGGGTGAGAGCGGCAGAAAGCCGTATACAGCTTATTGTGCCGCTCGGGTCAGCACTTTTTGCTTCTGTTGCGATAAAGTATTCTGAGCTAGAAAAGGCAACCAATGGCGTTCAAGTAGCGGCTTGGTTCTGCCTCGTTTTCCTCGCCGCATCGATAGCTTTTTGCACCTTTGCAATGTTCCCACGAACAAGCGGACCGGCCCGATCTTTGATCTTCTTCGGGCCGATCGCAACTTTCTCGGCCGACGAGTATCAGCAACAGTTGAAATCCTTATCTGAAGAAGATTATTTCGCTGACCTCGCTTCGCAAATTCACGTGAACGCGCGGATTGCGAACCAAAAATATACATGGATTGGCCGCTCAATGGCTTTTTTGATGATTGCATTTGCCCCTTGGGCTTTTGCCGTAATGAACATTTATTGAGTAACCGACACAATGGACATCAACGACTTAGTCGAAAATGACATCGAAACTATCAAAAACGCCACTTGGAACACTCGGAAAGGGACTGTGGTTCCCAGCACCGAGACAATCGCGCTTAATGGTGGTGCGGTTGAGTTGGACGCAGCTTATCTGTTTGCGGACATGGCAAATTCATCCAAGATGGCGCAAAATTTTGACCGTCGGGTCACCGCAAAAATTTTGAAGTCGTTTCTTGCCTCTAGCGTGAGGATAATCCGCTATCACAACGGCAAAGTAATGAGCTTTGACGGCGACAGAGTCATGGCGGCTTTTATGGGTGAATCTCCGGCAACAACTGCAACAAGGTGTGCTTTCTCAATATCTTGGATGGTCAACGAAGTTCTCCGCCCAAAGTTCGAGGCGAAGTACGAGTCTGTTCGCAATGCGCCGTTTAAAATAAGACACGCCACGGGTGTTGCATATGGGACTGTTTTTATTGTTCGCGCCGGAGCTCGGGGGGATAATGACCTAATTTCCATCGGTGCAGTGCCAAATCTCGCAGCAAAATTCAGTGACATTCGCGAAAACGGTTACGATACCTACATCTCTCGCACTGTTTACAATCGCCTATTAGAATCGGCGAAAATAAAGCTTGATGGCAACAACATATCTTGGGAAACGCGATCTTGGGAATTTGCTGGATCGACAGTCCTGTTGAATAGAACCAACTATTGGCGAAAACCAAAGCCCAAATGATCATACCAATGCCCCGGGCAATGTTCGCGATACCGTCAAAGGGGACAAATTTTCTCTGTCTGTCAGGCAAGATCAAACTTTGCAGAGTCTGCTTTCTTGCGCATCGCTGACATTCACGCAGACCGCAGCATCGGTGACTATGGGCTCCAAGCCGACATTCGTCGCATAGTGCATCGAAGTCCGGTGAGTGGACGTTGCTGCCCTTCGTATCCGCGGAACCAACTACCGCTAAACGAACATAACAGCCGTTTACCCAGCTCCACGCGCATCTCGCATTCTTTCCCGCAGTTCAGCCTCCCATTGCTCCAGATTCTCACGGATCAGTTGGGAATATGCACTCTCGTCGCTATGTGGATCTTCGCTTTGAATAAATGCCTCTGCCGTTTCCACCATCGTGTGGCGGTCGAACTCTTCAAATACCAGGGTCAAACGCTCTGCGATCTCGTGGTCGAGCCCGAGCGCCTCGAAAGCGGAGCGCGCAGCCCTGATTGAACTGTCATAGGTTTCCCGAATGATATCGCGGCATCCGGCGGCCCAAAGATCATAGACATGCCAGCGGTCAATCGCGCGGGCAACAACATGTACGTTCGGATGGTGTTCGCGCATGTAGCGCGCGAGTTCTGTTGCGGCGTCCTTGTTGTCTATGGCGATCACCAAAACCTTGGCCTCGTCGATGCCGGCGGCGTGCAACAGGTCGGGGCGTGTGGCATCACCGAAAAAGGCGCTAAGACCGAACCTGCGCAACATGGCCAGTTGTTCGTTGCTGTAGTCGATCACCGTGGTCTCATAGTCGGCTGCTTGCAACGCACGGTTCACGATACCACCAAAACGACCGTGTCCGGCGATAATGATATTGGCATCGGATTTAATCTCATCTGCATCCTGCGCCTGTTGACGAGAGTAACGCGGCGCGATGAGCTTGTCGTAGCAGATAAACAAAGCCGGTGTGAGCAGCATGGACAGTGCAACGACCAGCAAAAGAAGATCAGCAACCGGGGCGGGGACCACAGCGTTGGCTACAGTGAACGACACCAGTACAAAGCCGAACTCGCCTGCCTGGGCAAGGCCAAGCGCGAAAAGCCACTTGTCTCCGCCCCTGAGTTTGAAGACATGCCCAAGCGCAAACAGGACGCCTGCCTTTAACACGATCAGGCCAAGGGTTAGCCCGACAATCAACGCGAGGTTTTCGCCGAACAGGGCGAAATCAATGCTGGCCCCCACCGTAATAAAGAACACACCAAGGAAAATGCCCTTGAATGGCGCAATATCGCTTTCCAGTTCGTGCCGGTATTCGCTGTTGGCCATCACGACACCGGCCAGGAATGTCCCCAACGCGGGCGACAGCCCCACCATGGTCATCAACAGAGCGATGCCAACCACCATCATCAGCGCTGTGCTGACGAACAACTCGCGCAGCCGCAACATAGCGAAACACCGGCCCCGTCAGATAGCGGCCGGCGACAATGACCAACCCCACGGCTGCCAGCGTCACCAAAGCGGTTTGCCAGCCTGACAAGCCTTCAACAAGGCTCAGAGTCAGCCCCGCCTCACCATGTCCGCCACCGTGATCATCGCCGTGATGCAAGGCCCCGGTCAGTTCGGGCAGCGCCAAGAGCGGGATCAGAGCCAGCATGGGGATCACGGCAATATCCTGAAACAACAGGACTGAGAAACTGGCCTGTCCGCCGTCGCTGCGCATCAGGCCCTTTTCATTCAGCGTTTGCGTCACAATCGCGGTCAAGGACAGCGCAAAGATCAGACCAATGGCCAGCGACACCGTCCACGGCTGCCCAAGGAGCATCGCCACCGCCATCACACCAATTGTTGTCACACCGACCTGTAGCCAACCCATCACAAAGATTCGCGCCCGCATGGCCCACAGGACTTTAGGTTGCATCTCCAACCCGATCAGGAACAGCATCATCACGACACCAAATTCGGTGAAATGCTGCAACCCAATCACGTCGACGCCTGCCCAGTGCAACACTGGCCCGATCGCGATACCGGCGATCAGATACCCCAGCACCGACCCAAGCCCGAAGCGCGAGGCCAGCGGAACGGCGACCATCCCTGCCAGAAACAGGGTGAAGGTTATAAACAGAAACTCTGCGGTCATGTGATTATCCTTTACAGGGAGCGCGCATAAGCTTGCGTGAGGTGATGCTTTGGTGAGCAACCGAATTTGCGGGAGTAGTCGCGGCTGAAATGCGTGGGGCTTTCGTAGCCAACTTCAAAACCTGCGGCGGAAACGGAGCCCGCGCCGCCCTCCAAAAGGCGCCGCGCTTCTATCATCCGTAGATCTTTTTGGTATTGCAAAGGGGTGGTGCCGGTCACCGATTTGAAGTGTTCGTGAAAAGAGGACTGGCTCATACTAACCAGTTGGGCGAGGTCCGCCACGATCAGCGGATCACGAAAATCTGTCCTGATACGCCGGATGGCTTTGGCAATCCGGCTGGCGTGGCTGTCCACGGAAAGCAGGTTTCTGAGCATACCGCCTATGGGGGACATCAACAGTTGAAAGTGGATTTCCTTCAAGATCAACGGCCCAAGAACCTGCGCTTCCAGCGGATTGTTCACCAGCCTCAGATATCGCGCCAGGGGCTCAAGCCAAATCGGATCCGCGACACCGGCACAAAGAGACCGGGCATCCGTGACATCTTTCACCGCTTCACCCACCTGTTCATAAAGTCCGCGAATAATGCCAAGATCCAGCGAAAGGATAAGCGCGAGATAGGGCATATCCGGGCTCGCTTCGGTGATCGTCGATGTGACAGGTAAGTCGTGACTGACCAACAAAGCGTCTCCGCGCGCAAGAGTTACGGATTGCGAGCCTATGTGAATTTCTTTGCCTCCCTGTAGGATCAGACAAATCACAGGGTTGTAGACCATAACTTCGAAATTGCTCGTCTTTTCCCGGCGAAAAACATGAAGGGAAGGCAAGCTACCCTCTGATTTATCAACACCTTTGGTAAAAATGCGCTCTGCCAGGCTTTGTAGGTAGTCAAGTGACATGGAGATCTCCTTGGGTTCCGGCTTATCAAAGTCAATCCATGAAATCACGCAAAAAACTTTCCATTTGGAGGAATTGATACGTTTAATGGAAGAATAGGCAGGACGGCGATCGCCCAACACCCTAGCTTGATTTCAGCAAACCATTGATCAGAGAAGTCGCATGTCAGCAATCCAACCGTCCTTTCCCCTGAACGCCACCACAGCGATCCCCGCTGTCGGTTTCGGAACCTACCTCATCTCAAATGACGATGCTCCAGCGGCCGTCTGTGCCGCCATTGCCAACGGCTACCGGCACATTGATGCGGCCTCGGGCTACCAGAACGAAACCGCAGTCGGCGAAGGCATCCGTCTGGGCCTGGCCAAGGCTGGAATCCCAAGAGACGCGCTGTTTGTGACCACCAAGTTGTGGCCCGGCAATCCGGCATGGGGCGATGCACCCAAGACAGGCGCGCAAACCATAGCGGAATGCGCGGCAAGCCTCGAAAGGCTGGGTCTGGACTATGTCGATCTCTACCTGATCCATGCCCCATATGGCGGCGACATGCGGCTGGAACAGTGGCGGGCGTTACTTGAGTTGCAGAAAAGCGGAAGGGCGCGGTCGGTCGGGGTGAGCAACTTTAACATAGATCATCTGGAAGAGATCAGATCGACAGGTCTTCCCATGCCTGACGTCAATCAGATCGAGCTTCATCCCTGGTCTCAGAAGCCTGAACTTCTGGCCTATATGGCCGCGAACGGCATCGCACCGATTGCCTACAGCAGTCTTGTGCCACTTTCGACCTGGCGGACAGAGCCGGGACAGGACAGTGCGAAAACCGACGAGATGAAAGCCGACGGCAGTGTCTTTGCCGAAATGGCGAAGAAGTACGGCGTGACCGAAGCTCAGTTGCTGCTTCGGTGGGGGGTGCAGAACGGCTATGCGGTGCTGCCCAAGAGCCTGAACCCCGACCGGATGCGCCAGAATATCGATCTGTTTTCCTTTGCGATCGACGACCCGGATATGACGCAAATGGCAGCGATGGACAGGGGCGACGGGGTTGCGTGGGCATCGGGTGATCCAAGCAAATGAATTCGCGGCAACAGGATAGAAGATCGCAGGCCGCCCCATGGCAATATCACTGAACCTGAATGGTCAAACGCACAGCATTACCGCAGACCCGGAAACTCCGCTTTTGTGGTTATCCGCGATGAATTGAAGCTGACCGGCACAAAGTACGGCTGAGGCATCGCCCAATGCGGGTTTTGCCAATCCGGTCAGATCATGCAGGCGAATGACCTGTTGGCGCTCGACGCGTCCCCGACAGATGAACTTATTGGCACGGTCATGGGCGGCAATGCCTGTCGGTGCGCCACCTACACACGCATTCGGGCCGCGATCCAACGTGCCGCAACCATCCTGGAGGGTTAGGGTCTGGACCCTAAGAGGTGCTTTTGTCGAATGCCGTGCAAGTCCGGCTCGATGTGACGGATTTTCCGAAACTTCCCAGCGATCCGTACCAACCAAAACCGACCCCAATGCCAAGCAGGTCTGACCCGGACCGGACCCTGGGCACGGTCTGGGTGAATGTCGGAAGAGCGGGACTTTGCTGCCGCCCACCAAAGCCCGGAATCAAGGTGCGTAGCACCGCCGGGCAGCGCCCGACCGCCCCATGGGCGGGCGCTTTCTCACCGTATTGCGCTTCTTCTGCCGCACACCAAAGATTAGAAATAAAGTGGCGGCCACTGGCGTTCCGATGCCCACCCGCGGTCAGGCACTGCCCTATGTTGCACGGTAACTCTCGGGCTCCAAGCTGACCTTCACCGCATTTTTCGCGAATGGCCGCTTGGCCCTTTCCCCGTCCTTCGGACGTAGCGCCGCACTATGGGCCAGTGATGTGACACAAAAGTCGGTCTTGCTTGGCAACTGACAGCTTCAGGCTCCCCTCAGGCCGTCAGCTGTCCCGCATTCAGCCGCAGGACGCGGTCCATGCGGGCGGCCAGCTCCATGTTGTGTGTGGCGATCAGCGCCGACAGGCCGGTGCCGCGTACAAGGTCCATCAGCGCGCCGAACACCTGATCCGAGGTGGCCGGGTCAAGGTTTCCGGTGGGTTCGTCCGCCAGCAGCAGGCGCGGTTTGTTGGCCAGTGCGCGGCAGAAGGCGACGCGCTGTTGTTCGCCGCCCGACAGGGCTGCGGGGCGGTGGTTGGCGCGCGGGGCGATGCCGACGGTGTCCAGCAGCGCGCGGGCATGGGCTTCGGCGGCCTTGCGGGCGGTGCCTGCGGCCAGTTGCGGCAGCACGATGTTTTCCAGCGCCGAGAACTCGGGCAGCAGGTGGTGGAACTGGTAGATGAACCCGATGTCAGAGCGCCGCGCGGCGGTGCGTTTGCGATCTGACAGGCCGGTCATGTCCTGCCCTGCAAGGCTGACAGTGCCGCTGTCGGGCACGTCCAGCAGCCCCGCGATGTGCAGCATGGTGGATTTGCCCGCCCCCGAGGGGGCCACCAGTGCCACGACTTCGCCTGCGTTCAGCGTCAGGTCGATGCCGCGCAGCACCTGCACCTCGCCCGGCAGGCCCGCGTTATAGGTCTTTTGCAGCCCTTGCAGGTGCAGAACAGGATCACTCATAACGCAGCGCCTCGACAGGGTTCATCCGCGCCGCACGGCGGGCCGGAAAGATGGTGACGATAAAGGACAGGCCCAGCGACAGGCTGACCGCCTTGAGCACATCCGACAGGTTCAACTGGGCCGGCAACGCATAGATACCGCGAATGGACGGATCCCAGACGCCGCCGCCCATCACCACATTCACAAAGGAAAAGATCGGGTCGATATAAAGGGCGAACAGGCAGCCAAGAATGACGCCCAGCGCCGTGCCGATCAGGCCGGTGAAGGCACCGCAGATAAAGAACACACGCAGGATCGAGCCTTCGGACAGGCCGATGGTGCGCAGGATGCCGATGTCGCGACCCTTGTTCTTGACCAGCATGATCAGCCCCGACACGATGTTCATCGCGGCAATCAACACGAGGATCGACAGGATGATGAACATCACGTTGTCCTCGACCTCAAGCGCGCGCAGGAAGCTGCCCGAAGCATCGCGCCATGTCCATGTCTGGGCGCGTTCGCCTGCGGCCTGTTGCAGGGCCTGCGTCATCTGGTCGACGGTATCGGGGTTCTGCACCATCACCTCGATCTCGGTGGCGACGCCTTCGCGGTTGAAGAAACTTTGCGCTTCGGCCAGCGGCAGGTAGACCCGGGTGCGGTCGATGTCATAGCGGCCTGCGGAAAAGACATAGACGACCTCGTAGGCGTTCACGCGCGGGCTGGTGCCAAAGGCGGTTTTGACGCCATTGGGCGAGATCAGCTTGATCCTGTCGCCCACGGTCGCGCCCAGTTCGCGCGCCACGCCCGAGCCGATCGCAATGCCCTTGTCAAAGTTGTTGATGTCGCCAAGGCTGGTGGTGGGGTCAGCGATGCGCGGCAGGCCCTTGAGGTCGGCCAGTTCGATCCCGAACACCTCGACGCCCGCGTTGGCCTGACGCATGTTGGCCATGACCTGTCCGCGCACCAGCGGGGCCGCGCGGATGACACCCGGCACGGCGGCCAGACGTTGGGCCATTGCGGTATAGTCGGGGATGGTGCGGTCGATCTGGCCGGTGGCGGTGGTTTCGCCCAGATTATAGACGGTCACATGGGCGTTGGCCCCCAGGATCGTGTCCACAAATTCGGCGCGAAAGCCCGAGCGCACGGCCAGCGTGGCGATCAGGGCGAACACCGCGAGGGTGATGCCGATCAGGCTGATCCATGTCATGACACTGACGCCGCCCTCGGCGCGCCGCGCACGCAGGTAGCGCCAGGCGATCATCCATTCAAAGGGGGCAAAGGGGGCTGTGGAATTGGCCATTTACGGCTCCTGCTCGGGGTCGCGCGCACGTTGGTTTGTTTGTCGGGTGGGGTCAAGCCGTGGTGCGGTGGGAGGTGGGTTTGGTCACGCAGTTTTGCGTGTGGGGGGGGGCAGACAGTTGTGGGAATAAGTGACATCGCCACAGAGGGCAGCGCCAGACCGCGGGTGGGCAGCGGAACGTTGGTCTGTGCCACTTTATTTATCCGCTTTGGCGTGAGGGGGAAGAGGTGCAAGACGGTGAGAAAGCGCCCGCCCATGGGGCGGCCGGGCGCTGCCCGGCGGTGCTACGCACCTTGATTCCGGGCTTTGGTGGATTACAGCAATGTCCCGCATTACGGCCTTCACGGCCAGCGCTGCGGATGGAAAGTTTCAGGTCGCTAGAATGTCGCAGAGACAACTCCTGAGGCCACAACAGCAGACCTATACCGTGCTTCTCCGGCGTCTGGGCGACAGCAGCCGCAATATGCCGATCAGCAGCAGCATGGCGACAAAGCCCGCAGCGGCGAAAATACCCCCTGCGAAGGTCAGCGGCACGGCGGGCTGGAAGGCGGCCCAAGCGGCGCGGGCGACGTCACGGTCGGTCATGCGGGTGGCGTTATAGGCGCGCATGAAGGGGCCGGCGCTGTCGAGGGCGGCCAGATCGGCGCGCAGTTTGTCGTAACGGGCAAAGGTGCGGATCATGTCGGCGCGACGACGGTCGATAAAGGGGGTGCCTTGCATCTGCTGCAACGCTTGGGTGCGGGTCAGCCCCTCGGCCTGTGCGGAGGCGTCGAAATCCGCCGCGACCTCGGCCAGCGCATCGACTGCCCCGCCCAGACGTTGCGCATATTGCTGAGAGAATTCGGGAAATTGCGAGGTGGCGGCCCCTGCGGTCAGGGCCGCCACCAGTGTGAGGGTGCGCACGATCATGGTCCGGTGCCAATGCTATGGATGAGAAGCGTGCGCATGGTGCCCCTTTAAATGCCTGCGTAAATCTCCGCGATGCGGGCGACGGCGGCCTCGGCGGTCATCTCTTCGCTTTCCCCGCTGCGGCGCGATGTCAGTTCGACCACACCGTTTTTCAGCCCGCGGGGCCCGACGGTGATGCGCCATGGCAGGCCGATCAGGTCCATCGCTGCGAATTTGCCACCTGCCCGCTCGTCGCGGTCGTCATAGAGCGGATCCAAGCCCTTGGCCTTCAACGCTTTGTACAGGGCTTCGCAGGCCCCGTCAGTGGCTTCGTCGCCCTGACGCAGGTTGACGATGCCGACGTGGAAGGGGGTCACGCCCTCGGGCCAGATGATGCCGTTGTCGTCGTGGTTGGCCTCGATAATCGCGCCCAACAGGCGGCTGACGCCGATGCCGTGGCTGCCCATGTGTACCGGCACCTGTTTGCCATCCGGTCCCTGCACCACCGCGCCCAAAGGCTCGGAATATTTGGTGCCGAAATAGAAGATCTGGCCCACTTCGATGCCACGCGCCACGCGGCGGCGGTCCTCGGGGACCTGTTCGAACAGGGCCGGATCGTGGGTTTCGTCGGTGCGGGCGTATTTGGTGGTGAATTCTTCCATCACGGCGGCGCAATCGGCAACGCTGTCATAGTCGATCTCGCGGTCGCCAAAGCTGAGGTCTGTCACGGCGCTGTCATAGAACACCTCGCTCTCGCCGGTTTCCGCCAGCACGAGGAATTCGTGGGTGTCGTCGCCCCCGATGGGGCCACTGTCGGCGCGCATCGGGATCGCTTGCAGGCCCATGCGTTCATAGGTGCGCAGGTAGGAGACCAGGTGACGGTTGTAGGCGTGCAGCGCGTCCTCTTTGGTGAGGTCGAAGTTGTAGCCGTCCTTCATCAGGAATTCGCGGCCCCGCATCACGCCGAAACGCGGGCGGATCTCGTCGCGGAATTTCCACTGGATCTGGTACATGGTCAGCGGCAGGTCCTTGTAGCTGCTGACGTTGGCGCGGAAGATGTCGGTGATCAGCTCCTCGGCGGTGGGCGTGAACAGCATGTCGCGGTCGTGCCGGTCCTTGAAGCGCAGCATTTCCGCGCCGTAGGCGTCGTAACGCCCGCTTTCGCGCCACAGGTCGGCGGACTGGATGGTGGGCATCAGCATCGGCATGTGACCGGCGCGCGCCTGTTCCTCGTGCACGATGTTTTCGATCTTGCGCAGGACCTTGAAGCCCAGCGGCAGCCACGAATAGATGCCCGCGCTGGCTTGTTTGATCATACCCGCCCGCAGCATCAGGCGGTGGCTGACGATCTGTGCCTCGCTGGGGGTTTCCTTGAGAACGGGCAGAAAATAACGGCTCAGGCGCATCATGGCCTCCTTGGAACGGTGTTTGGGCCTGATTAGGGCATTGCTGGCGCTGTCGCAATTGGGAAAGCGGGGGGCGGGGGATGCTGTTGTTGTCAAATTGGACCCACAGGGACCGGTGGATCATGACCCTGGCGATCCAATACGCGCGTCAGTCGCCGGTGGCCTTCATGTTCTCAGCCGCAGTGTTCTGCAAAGCTGTCAAAATCCGCATCGCCCTGTCGCACATGTCTGCGGGCAAAAAAACGTGATCGTGATGGAAGCCGGCAACCATGTTGCAGGGGATGCCGTTTTCACCAAGCGCCGATGAAACGGCGGCGGTCAGTCCGACACCTTGCAGCGAAGAGAAGACGTTGAGCGTAATGCAGCGCATCGGATGGTCCACATTCAGCCCTGTTTCCTGCGCCGATTCCACAGGGATCAGCATCGACATGCCCTCTGCTTCCCTGACGGTCGAAACGGCGTGTGCGAACAGTGCGGCGACACGTGCAGGGTCTTGGGTTGTGATGAAGACAAACGTCCCGGGCTGTAACACCGGTGTCATTCCCGAGATCATTTCGGCCGCTGTGGTAGCGATTTCTGGCATGTTGCGGTTCCATCATTGCGGCATGTCAGAAGCTCGCAGCATTCAGGGGTAACTGCAATACAGACAGCCCACGACCTCTTGATCCGGCAAAGCCGGCAATTGAGGTGCGGACGTTCGCATAGGATGCAGCGAGGGTCCGGTTTGAGCCCAAAGTCCCCGATACTGCAATATGCGCGAAGGTCTGCTAAGCTAAAGAGATCAGACCTAACATCCTGCATAGGAAATCGTTTTGACTGCTAACCAAATAACCTTTCTGCTTGTGCCATTGGTTGCCTGCATGCTCGTTGTCTACACCGTTCTGCATGTTCGAAAGCTCAAGAAAAATCAGCCGCCAAAAGTCCACGGGCCACATACTCCGGGTGCCGGCTATGATGCCAAAGAAATCGCTCGCGGCAAAGGCAATGGCATGGCAGACGGCGGCGTCGGCTGAGCCAACCTGCAGACCTTCGCGCAACTACAGTGAAAGCTCACTTTGTCCCGCTCACCGGACTTCGATGCACTATGCGACGAATGTCGGCTTGGAGTCCAAAGTGACTTACCCACACAGGGCGGCGCCCGACCGCGGGTGGGCATCGCGACGTCAGTGGCCGCCACTTTATTTCTCGTCTTTGGCGTGGGGATGAAGAGGTGAAACACGGTGAGGAAGCGCCCGCCCATGGGGCGGTCGGGCGCTGCCCGGCGGCACTTCGTGCCTTGTCTCAGACTTTCCGTGGCTCTTCTGCGAAGGTGGAGCCGGTGCCAGCCACCTTTTGGATCGCAGGCACCGGCGACGGGTGGATCGTCTGCGGCCAGGTCTTCGAGGACCGTAATCAAGTGAGATCGCCCGTCGTCTTCGCATGAGGCCTGAACGGATACGCAGCAGCTCACAGGCTCTGCACGACAAGCAAAGGACATGACGAAGATGATCAACGATACCATCGGCATCGACATCTCGAAAGCGCATCTTGACGCGCACCGGCTCAGCACCGCAACCCACGCCCGGTTCGACAATACCGCGACAGGCCTGCGCGCCTTCGAGCGCTGGTTGGGGCAGACAACGCCGGAGCGCGTGGTCTTCGAGCCCACCGGCCCCTACCACCGACGCCTCGAGAGCCATTTCTCAGGCCGCCTGCCGCTCGTCAAGGTGAACCCGCTGCAGGCCCGCCGCTTCGCGCAGGCCCACGGCACACGCGCTAAGACCGACGCGGTCGATGCCCGCATGCTCGCGCTCATGGGGCGCGCGCTGGAGCTGGTTCCGGACCAGCCAACCGACCCCAAACAGCGTGAAATCAAGGAGTTGCATGTCGCCCGCACCGGGCTGGTGCGGGATCGTACCGCGCTGATGAACCGCCTTGGCACGCAACAGCTCGACGTGACCCGCCGCCTGACCCGGGCACGCCTGCGTCAGGTCAACCACCAGATCGACAGGCTTAACGCCGAAATCGAACGGCGAAACCGCGATTGCCCGGAACGCGCCAGGGCAATCGGCATTCTCACCTCGATCCCCGGGATCGGTGCCATCACCGCACGGGCGCTGCTCAGCGAATGCCCCGAGATCGGCACTCTGGGGTCAAAGCAGATCGCGGCGCTCGCAGGTCTCGCGCCGATCACGTGTCAGTCCGGTCAGTGGAGCGGAAAGGCCCACATCCAGGGCGGGCGCAGGCTCCTGCGCGAGAGCCTGTTCATGCCCGCCCTCGTCGCCATGAAGCGAAACCCCGATCTGAGCCAGAAATACGATGCCCTCAGAGCCGCCGGAAAACCCCACAAGGTCGCGCTCGCCGTCCTCATGCGAAAACTCCTGATCCTCGCAAACACTCTCATAAGCGAAAACAGAGAATGGACACCAAAACACCCTTGACCAAGACGGATACTTGATTCCGGGCTTTGGTGGACGGCAGCAAAGTCCCGCACACCAGACTTTGGACCATACAGCGCCCAAGGTCCGGTTTGGACCGACATTGTATCGCCCCCCCACTGACAGGAATCAGAAAACCTGCCCCATCGTGCCAGAGATGCGCGAAGGTTCCACACTGTCGCTTACGCAGGCGCGTCCAGCTCGGCCACACCCGTCGCGAGGTTCAGCGCCACCAGTGTCGCCTTGGCCATGTCCTGCACCGACACCCATTCCAGCGGGCCGTGGACGTTCTGCATGCCGCAAAAGATGTTGGGGCACGGGGTGCCGAACTCGGTCAGGCGTGACCCGTCGGTGCCGCCGCGGATCGCGCCCGACACCGGCTCCATCCCCGCCTTGCGCACGGCGGCGGTGGCCATATCCACCGGCGTCATGTCTTTTTCCAGCCAGTAGCGCATGTTGCGGTACTGGTGGCTGATCTCGCAGGAAATCTGCGCGCGGGGTTCTGTCGCGGCGACGGTTTCACAGACCTGACGCAAAAGCGCGCCCTTGGCCTCAAGCCCCTCCATTTCAAAGTCGCGCAGGATGAAATACATCTCGACCTCGGCGGCGCTGCCGGTCATCGACACCGCATGGATGAACCCGTCGCGGCCTTCGGTGGTTTCGGGGGTCATGGTGACATGGGGCAGCGTCATCAGCACCTTGGCGCCCAGATGCAGGGCGTTGACCAGCTCGTCCTTGGCCCAACCGGGGTGGATCGACACGCCGGTGATCTTCACCACGCCCGCGTCCGCCGAAAAGCTTTCGTATTCCACTTCGCCAGGCATAGAGCCGTCAAAAGTATAGGCGAAATCCGCCGCCAGATCGGCGGGCAGATTGGGCGTGACACCGCGCCCGATTTCCTCGTCGGGCACAAAGGCCAGACGGATTTTGCCATGCGCGATGTCGGGGTTTTCCAGCAGGTGGCGCGCGGCGGTCATGACCACGGCGACGCCGGCCTTGTCATCGGCCCCCAGCAGGGTGGTGCCGCTGGCGGTGATGATATCCTCGCCCACCTTTTCGGACAGAAAGGGGTAGTCTTCGGGCGACAGGCGCAGGTCGGGGGCATCGGCAAAGCTGATATCGCCACCGTTGTAGCCGCGATGCACCACGGGTTTCACACCGGATGCATTGAACTGGGGGGCGGTGTCGACGTGGGCGAGCCAGCCCATGACGGGGGCGTTTACGCCTTGGGTTGCGGGGATGGTGGCCAGCACGACGCTGTCCTGGCTGAGCGTCACATCCTGCGCGCCCATCGCTTTCAGCTCGTCCATCAGCAGGCGCGACATATCCAGCTGGATTTGCGTGCTGGGGACCGATGCGCTGTGTCCGTCGCTTTGGCTGTCGATCCTGGCATAGCGGACAAGACGGTCTTCCAGTTCGGTGTCGAAATCGGTGCGCATGGCGGCTCTCCTGCATCCGGGGGTTGGGCCGCATCTGGGAGCGTGGGTGCCGGAGTGTCAAGGGATTGACGACGCACAGCGCGGGCGCATTGTAACGGGTCGGGAACGGGAGCCTGTCCCGCGACCACGCTCCTTGAACCTGCCTGCGAAACGCCGGCGGTCCGTGACACCAAGGTCCTGGTGGCCGGCGCGTGCTACCAGTTGCGCAGCAGATCGAGCCATCCGGACGACAGCATCATCTTGCAATCCTTACGCCCCTGCCCTGCCCGACATGGATCGGCATCCGGTCGCGATCGTGTCGAAGACGCGCCGTCGGCGCGATCGTGTCGAAGACGCGCCGCTGGCGCGATGTCCCCGCTCACGCCATCAGCCAAGAGCGCCAATGCCACCAAAAAGCCCCCGCTGTTGCCGCGCTGTTACAAGGGCACATTATCCGAGCGACGACGCAAACTGTTCGCGCCCTTTACGCCGTAAGGTCACGGGTTGATCGCTTGGGAGGCTGTGTCACAGTGGCCCGGCGTTCACCACAGGCGGGCGCAACAGGCCTGCACGCAGCCAAACGATGCCGGCGGGCGCGGAACAGACAGAAAGGGAGACTGTCATGACCACCACACTGAAATCCGTTACACTCGGCCTTGCGGGCATCAGCGCCGCCGGAATGCTTTACGCCAACCCCATCGACCAGATCCGCCCCGACGCGCCCGAGCTTGCGCCTTATGGCGACCATGTCATCGGGGTGCAGACGCTGGAATTCAGCCATGCCGGCCAGATCGATATCGTCAACACCACCGCCGACAGCGCCCCCACCTATGACCGCCCCCTGACGGTCGAGGTCTGGTATCCCGCCGCGGCGGGCACCGAGCCGGGCGGCGAATACACCACCACACTGCGCGACGGGCACAGGCAGGCCCGGCTGACAGGCCGCGCCGCGCGCGATGCGGCCCCTGCCACCGACGCGCAATACCCGTTGATCGTGATCAGCCACGGCTATCCCGGCAACCGCTTCCTGATGAGCCATCTGGGCGAAAACCTCGCCTCCAAGGGCTATGTCACCGTGTCCATAGACCACACCGACAGCACCTATTCCGACAAGGGCGCCTTTGGCTCGACCCTGCTGAACCGCCCGATTGACCAGCGTTTTGTGATCGACCAGATGGCCGCGCTGGACGGCCCGCTGGGGGCCATCATCGACGGCGACACCGTGGGCGTGATCGGCTATTCGATGGGCGGCTACGGCGCGATGATCTTTGGCGGTGCGGGGGTGACGCAGGCGTCGACCGAATACAGCTGGGGCACGCCCAACGGGCTGCTGGCGGCGAACATGGCAGGCACCGAAACCCACGAGGCGCTGATTGACGACCGGGTCAAGGCGATCATCGCCATCGGCCCCTGGGGCAACAACGCAGGTTTCTGGGATGCCGAGGGGCTGGCGGGCTTTCGCAAGCCGCTGATGCTGATGGCGGGCAGCGTGGACGACACCTCGATCTATGACGCAATCCGTGGCATTTTCGACGGCACCACGGGCACCGACCGCCACCTGCTGACCTTTGACAATGCCGGCCACAATGCCGCCGCGCCGATGCCTGCGCCCCTCGAAAGCTGGGCCATGGACGAAGGGCTGGGCTATGCTCCGTTCGAGCATTACGCGGATGCGGTCTGGGACACCAACCGCATGAACAACATCGCCCAGCACTTTGCCACCGCCTTTATGGATGTGCACCTGAAGGACAAGGTCGAGGAAGCGCGCTTTTTCGACCTTGTCCCGGTCTCGGGCGATGGGGTCGTGGCGATGGATGATGCGGGCAAACCCACCGCCGATCACACCTATTGGAACGGCTTCAAGGCTGGCACCGCCGCCGGTCTGCGGTTCGAAACCAAAGCCAAAGGGGAATGACCATGCAGGCAGGGATGCGCAATCTGGACGGACAACAGTTCTATGTCCGCACCTGGGGCGATGCCTCCCTGCCGCGCCTGTTGCTGTTGCACGGGTTTCCAGAATTCGGCGGCGCATGGGACGACTTTGCGCCGCTGCTGGCCCACCGGTTCCACGTCATCGCCCCCGACCAGCGCGGCTATGGGCGCAGCTGGGCGCCTGCGGATGTGGGGGACTACACCGCGTCGAAACTGGTGTCGGACATGGTGGCGCTGATCGGGGACGAAGGGCCGGTGACGGTGCTGGGGCATGACTGGGGGGCCGGGGTGGCCTATGCGCTGGCCTTCATGCACCCCGAACTGGTGTCGCGGCTGATTATCGCCAACGGGGTGCATCCCGGTCCCTTCCAGCGCGAGATGGCCAGGGGCGGCCGCCAGTCCGAAGCCTCGCAATATATCAACTACCTGCGCGCCGAAGGGTCCGAGGACAGGCTGGCCGCCAACGATTTCGAAAAGCTGCTGGCGCTGTTTTCGGCCAAGATGGATATGTCATGGCTGCAAGGCGCGGTTCTGGCGCAGTATAAAGAGGCCTGGGGCCGTCCGGGGCGGCTGCGCGGCATGATCAACTGGTATCGCGCCTCGCCGCTGGTGGTGGCCGATCCGGGCAAGCCGGTGACGGATCTGCGCGAACTGCCCGTCGCGCGGCTGCAAGTGCGCTGTCCGCACCTGCTGATCTGGGCGGCGGGCGATGTTGCGTTGATGCCCGAGGCGACCGAGGGGCTGGAGGATTACGCCCCCGATCTGACGCGGGTGGAGATTGCAGATGCCGATCACTGGCTGTTCCACCAGAAACCGCAGGAAATTGCAGATGTGGTGCTGGACTGGCTGGAGCGGCATTAGGGTCTGGACCCTTCTGTATCTCTGTTTTGCTATTCTGATCCCGTCACCGCCCTCGGCCCGGGTCGGTGACGGGACGGTGTTTGGCGTTTGACCCTTGTGGTTTTGACGACCTTTGCGCGCGCGAGCACCGTCTCTCTTCATCATCCCGAACAGTGTGAGGCCGGTCCCGGAAACCGTCCGGTGGACGGTTTCAGCGCTGAACGGGCGGAGCACCGGAATGTCGCCAGCAAGGACCTCGAAGAGACCCATGCCCCCACCCTGCCCCTTGAAACCGAACGCCCCATGGGCGATGTGTAAAGCAGGATTTTGCAGGAGCATCACATGGGTTTGCCCGTCCGCGATCAGCTGAGATACTGGGGCTTGGCCGCAGTGGTGTTTTTTGTCCTGCTTTGGGCGCTGGGTGACGTGCTGGTGCCGTTTCTGCTGGGCGGGGCGATTGCCTATTTCCTGGATCCGGTGGCCGACAGGCTGGAGCGTATGGGCGCCAGCCGTGTGCTGGCCACGGCGATCATCACACTGGTGGCGCTGTTGCTGTTTGTGCTGATGGCGCTGCTGGTGGTGCCGACGCTGGTCAGCCAGTCGGTGCAGCTGTTCAACACCGCGCCCGATCTGGCCAGGAATTTCGGCACCTTCCTGACCGAACGCTTTCCGTCACTGCTGGATGCCGACAGCACCCTGCGCCAGTCGCTCGACAGCATTGCGGCCACGGTGCAGGAACGTGGCGGCGAACTGGTGACCACGGCGCTGAGCAGTGCCGCGTCTCTGATCAACATCGCCCTGCTGTTCGTGATCGTGCCGGTGGTGTCGGTCTATCTGTTGCTGGACTGGGACAATATGGTGGCGCGGGTGGACGAGCTGCTGCCGCGCGACCATGCGCCGACGATCCGCAAGCTGGCCGGACAGATCGACAAGACGCTGGCGTCGTTCATTCGCGGCATGGGCACGGTCTGTCTGATTTTGGGCACCTATTACGCGATTGCGCTGATGCTGGTAGGGCTGCAATTCGGGCTGGTCGTAGGGTTTGTCGCAGGGCTGATTACCTTCATTCCCTATCTGGGCGCGCTGATCGGCGGGGCGCTGGCGATCGGGCTGGGGCTGTTCCAGTTCTGGGGCGACTGGGTCTCGCTGGGTCTGGTGGCCGGTATCTTTGTCATCGGTCAGGTGATCGAGGGCAATTTCCTGACGCCCAAGCTGGTGGGCAATTCGGTGGGGCTGCACCCTGTGTGGCTGATTTTGGCGCTGTCGGTCTTTGGCACCTTGTTCGGCTTTGTCGGCATGTTGGTGGCCGTGCCGGTGGCGGCGGCGCTGGGCGTGGTGACGCGGTTTGCGGTGCAACAGTACCAGCACAGCCTGCTGTATCGCGGGCTGTCAGACCATCATATTACAGACGACGGCGATGTTGTCCCCGACCAGCGCGACGCGGACTGAGCCATGCCCAAGCAATTGCACTTTGACCTGCCGGTGCGCACCGCACTGGGGCGTGACGATTTCATGGTATCGCCCGGCAATGCGGTGGCGGTCAGCCTGATTGAGAGCTGGGCCAACTGGCCCGGCGGCAAGCTGGTGCTGACCGGCCCGCCGGGCGCGGGCAAGACGCATCTGACCCATGTCTGGGCAAAGCTGACCGGCGCGCGTATCGTATCGGCGGGCGATCTGGCGGGGGCGGATATTCCCGATCTGGCCAGCGCTGCGATTGCGGTCGAGGACGTGCCGCAAATTGCGGACGACACCGAGGCGATGACCGCGCTGTTTCATCTGCACAATCTGGCGCTGGCCAATGGCCATGCGCTGCTGATGACGGGGCGCGGCGCACCGACCCATTGGGGGCTTGGCCTGCCCGATCTGCAAAGCCGCGTGGGCGGCACCCCCGCGGCGATCCTGGAACTGCCCGACGACGCCTTGCTGGCGGCGGTTCTGGCCAAACTGTTTGCCGACCGACAGCTGAAACCGCGTATGGATGTGATCCCCTATCTGGCCCTGCATATGGAACGCTCGTTTGATGCGGCACGGCGCATGGTGGCGGCGCTGGACGCAGAATCGCTGAGCGCGCAAAAGCCGCTGACGCGGGTGATGGCAGCCAAGGTTCTGGGCCGCGCGGCAGAGTGATCCGACGCCTGCGCGCCGATCCGCCAACTTTTAGTGCTTTCAATGGCTTAAATCTGGACATTTCATGTAAAATCGCGCGAGGATTGTTATTATTCCGTTACAATCCGGGTTTAACAGCACGCCATGTCACAGGCAGATTTTCTCACACATCCCTTCCCCGAGCCTCAGGCGCTGGATGATCTCGATTTTTCGGGACCCGGCCGATTTGTAAACCGCGAGCTGAGCTGGCTTGCCTTTAACTGGCGCGTGCTGGAAGAGGCGGAAAACACCCGTGTTCCGCTGCTGGAGCGGCTGCGGTTCCTGTCGATCAGCGCCACCAATCTGGACGAGTTTTACACCGTGCGCGTCGCGGGCCTGCGCGAACTGGCGATTGCAGGCAACACCACGCCCGCCGCCGACGGGCTGACGCCTGCCGAGCAACTGGTGCTGATCAACGAAGACGCCCGCGCCCTGATGCTGTCGCAACAACGGGTGCTGTCAGACCTGCTGGCCGAGATGGAAGCCGAAGGCATCGACGTGCTGAAACGCGCCGAGCTGACGCCCGGCGACAAGACATTTCTGGCCGATTATTTCCTGAACCACGTTTTTGCGGTTCTGTCGCCGCTGGCGATTGATCCGGCACACCCCTTCCCGTTCATTCCCAACACCGGCTATGCGCTGGCGCTGCAACTGGAACGCAAATCGGACAAACGCCCGTTGCAGGCGCTGCTGCCGATCCCCGGCCAGATCGACCGCTTTGTCGCCCTGCCCGGTCAGGGCACGCGGTTCCTGCCGCTGGAGGAACTGCTGGTCGAACAGATCGGCACGCTGTTCCCCGGCTATCGGCTGACGGCGCATTTCGAATTTCAGGTGCTGCGCGACAGCGATCTTGAGGTCGAGGACGAGGCCGAAGATCTGGTGCGCGAATTCGAGGTGGCGCTGAAACGCCGTCGGCGGGGCGAAGTGGTGCGGATGCTGCATTCGGCCGGCGCGCCCGAGCGGTTGAAATCGGTGATCATGCGTGAGTTGAACGTCATGCACTCCGAAGTGATCGAGATTGACGGCATGATCGGTCTTGCCGATCTGGGCAAGCTGGTGCTGGACAGCCGCCCCGAACTTTTGTGGCCCACATTCACTCCGCGCGTGCCCGAACGTGTGTCGGATTTCGAAGGCGATATGTTTGCCGCGATCCGGCAAAAGGACATGTTGCTGCACCATCCCTATGAAACCTTTGAAATGGTGATCCGTTTCCTGCAACAGGCGGCGCGCGATCCCAATGTGGTGGCGATCAAGCAGACGCTGTATCGCACCTCGAAACGCTCGCCCATTGTCGAGGCGCTGTGCGAGGCGGCGGAAGACGGCAAATCGGTCACCGCACTGGTCGAGCTGAAGGCGCGCTTTGACGAGGCGGCGAATATCCACCAGTCGCGCCGTCTGGAACGTGCGGGCGCGCATGTGGTGTACGGGTTTATCGACCTGAAAACCCATGCCAAGATCAGCACCGTTGTGCGCCGCGAGGGTGATGAACTGGTGACCTATACCCATTACGGCACCGGCAACTATCACCCGATCACCGCCAAGATTTACACCGACCTGTCGCTGTTCACCTGTGACCCCAAGCTGGGCCGCGATGCCACCAAGGTCTTTAACTTCCTGTCCGGCTATGCCGAGCCGGAAGAACTGGACAATCTGGCGATTTCACCCACCACGCTAAAGCCGCGCCTGCTGGAAATGATCGCCAACGAGGCCGAACATGCCGCCGCCGGGCGGCCTGCCGAAATCTGGGCCAAGATGAACGCGCTGATCGATTCCGAAGTGATCGATGCGCTGTATGCGGCGTCGCAGGCCGGTGTGAAGATCAGCCTTGTGATCCGTGGCATCTGTGGCCTGCGCCCCGGTGTCGTGGGGCTGAGCGAGAACATCCGCGTCAAATCCATCATCGGGCGGTTTCTGGAACATTCGCGGATCGTCTGCTTTGGCAACGGCAAGGGGCTGCCCCACAAAAAGGCGCGGGTGTTTATTTCATCTGCCGACTGGATGGGCCGCAACCTGAATCGCCGTGTGGAAACACTGGTAGAGATCGAAAACCCGACGGTAAAATCGCAGATCACCAGCCAGGTGATGGCGGCAAACCTGGCGGATGTGGCGCAAAGCTGGGTGATGGCTCCGGACGGAAAATTCGTGCGCCCCGAAGTGCCCGAAGGCGATTTTGCCTTTAACTGCCACCGTTTCTTCATGGAAAACCCGTCCTTGTCGGGCCGTGGATCGGCGGGCGCGTCGGATGTGCCGCAGCTGACCCATACCGAGGACTGATTGACCGCGCGGCCCCCGTGGGCCATGTTCGGAAACGACACTGCGGCGGGCCATAGGGAAGCTGATGACCGAACAGAGCGAACAGGCAACCGACGCTGTGGGCAAACACGACTGGGGGCCTTTTGGGCGGCCTCTGTTTCAGGATCCCGGCGCACGGGCGCTGTCCCGTGTGGGGGTGGTCGACATCGGGTCGAACTCGGTCCGGTTGGTGGTTTTTGACGGCGCGGCACGCAGTCCTGCCTATTTCTACAATGAAAAGATCATGTGCGCACTGGGCGCGGGCCTGAGCGAAAGCGGCACGCTGAACCCTTCGGGACGCAAGCGCGCACTGGCGGCGTTGATCCGGTTCAAACATCTGGCCGACGGCATGGACCTGCCCGAACTGACGCTGGTGGCCACGGCGGCGGTGCGCGATGCATCCGATGGTGCCGATTTCTGCGCCGATGTGCTGCGCGAGACGGGGCTGCGCATCTGGGTGATCGACGGGCGCGAAGAGGCGCGGCTGTCGGCGCAGGGTGTGCTGCTGGGCTGGCCCGGCGCCTATGGTCTGGTTTGTGACATTGGCGGGTCATCCATGGAGCTGGCCGAGATTTCCGGCGGGCGCGTGGGCCGGCGCGAGACATCGCAACTGGGGCCGCTCAAGCTGGTGGATGTGAAGGGCGGCAAAAAGGGCCGTCGCGAACATATCGCCGCCGTGATGGAACAGTTGCAAGAGGCGATGGGCATCCAACGCGACCGGCTGTTTCTGGTGGGCGGATCGTGGCGGGCGATTGCGCGCATCGACATGTACCGGCGCAATTATCCGCTGCATGTGCTGCACGAATACCGCATGACGCCGACCGGCGTGGCCAAGACCGTGGCCTTTATCGCGGACAGCGACCCCGAAGAGCTGCGCAACCACTGTGGCATCTCGGCGCAACGCATGGGGCTGGTGCCACTGGCCGCCGAAGTGCTGTCTCGGCTGGTGCGCACCTTCAAACCCAAGGACATTGCGGTGTCGTCCTATGGTATCCGCGAGGGGCTGTTGTACGAACAGATGCCCCAGCGCCTGCGCGACCGTGATCCGCTGGTTGAATCCTGCCGCTTTGTCGAAGCCAAGGACGCCCGCCTGCCCGGCTTTGGCCGCACGCTGTATGATTTCATCATGCCGCTGTTCAAATCCGCACCGGTTCACCGCAAGCGGCTGATCAAGGCGGCATGTTTGCTGCATGACGTCAGCTGGCGCGCGCATCCCGATTACCGCGCCGAGGTCTGTTTCGACAATGCGACCCGTGCCAATCTGGGCGGGCTGAAACATTCGGAACGGATTTTTCTGGGGCTGGCGCTGTTGCACCGCTATTCGAACAAGCGCGAGGGCACGCCGTTCGAAAATCTCTATGACGTGCTGGACGAAAAGACCCAGCGCGACGCCGAAATTCTGGGCAAGGCGATGCGGTTCGGGGCGATGTTCTGGATGCAGAAGGATGCGGATCGGGGCGAATTCCGCTGGTATCCGAAGAAAAAGCAGCTGGAGCTGCATCTGTCGCCTGCGGTGATGCCGCTGTACGGCGAAGTGGCCGAAGCGCGGCTGGTGTCGCTGGCCAGCAGCATGGGTGCCGAACTGACGGTCAAGACACGGCGGCGCGCTCCGAAGGCTTAGGCTCTGGACCCATTAATCCTGAGAGCGAAGCATCAAATCTCGATTTCACCCTCTTTCGGCACATAGTCCGGCGCGTCGGGTTTGCGCCGTATGATGATGTCGCCGTTGGGCAGGATTTCGGGCGCGTCATAAGCGCTCCAGTCTTCGACCTGTTCCATCAGGTCACGCAGCGCGGGGCCCATCTGTTGCGCGAAGCTGCGCATGGCGGGCCCGAATTCTTCTGCAAGCGCGCCCAGGTCGTCGATGGCAGGCTCCATTTCTTTCAGGATACCTTCCATGAACATCCTGGCCCCGCGCTCCATCAGCGACAGGCTGTCGCCGTCGTCGTCCTGTGCAAAGGACGGTGTGGCCAGCGCGGCCACAAGCGTTACGGGGATAAACAGGCGTTTCATGTCCCCAATATGGGGGCAAAGCGTGACAATTCAAAGTGGGCTGTGAAGCGGCTGCTAAATCTCGATGTCCAGTGTCACCGGAAAATGGTCTGATGCGGTCACCAGTGCGTCGCGCAGTTCGGGCACATGCCAGCAATCAGGGTCGTCCAGCGGGTGCCAGATACGCCAGCTTGGCGCAGGGTCGCGCAGGTCTGGCGACACCATGATATAGTCAAGCAACGCTTGCAAATAGCGCTTTTCGGGGCGAATCCAGAATCGGGCGGTTGTCGGCATTGCCCCCAGACGCCGCCCCAGCGCAAGCCGTGCGTGGGGATCGTACATCTGGGGCTCGCCCTCAGCCCCCAACAGGATTTCCACCGAAGATCGGCCAAAAAGATGTTCGTATTCGTCCAGCCCCGGACCGTCGTTCATGTCGCCCATGACGATCAGCGGCGTGCCTTCGGCCAGATGGCCCGCGATGCGGGCGCGCAGCCAGATCGCCTGAGCCAGTTGCTTGCGCCGGTTGGCAATCGACTGGCGCATGACCTCGTCGCGGGTGATGGCACCGTGCGGGGCCTTGGATTTCAGATGCGCGCCGATCATGCGGAATTCAAAACCGGTGGCGCGGCTGCGCATCGCCAGTTCCAGCGGCGGCTTGGAGAATTGCACCAGATCCTGCGTGTCGTCCACATCCAGATCAATGCGGAATGTGCCGTCAAAACGCGGGGCGTCGGTGGCCCCTTTTTTGCCGGTCTCGTGGCCGACAGGATCGTGGGTGGCGCGAAGCACATCGGGATCATACAGCAGCGCGATTTCCTGCTGGGTGTCGTTCTCGAACCCGATGATCGCACGGCGCGCACGCAGATCGAACAGTTGCGCAAAGCTTTCCAGCGCGCGCACCGTGTCGCGATGGCGGTTCTGGTCCGGGGCTTCAATAATCATCACCGCGTCGGCGTTCAGCGCGGTGAAAACGATGCCAAGCGCCTCGAGCTGGTGGGCGCGGGTGATGTTGTAGCGTGCCGACCAGCCGTCATCGGCCAGAGGCCTGCCTGCATCATCAAACAACGCGTTGAACCATTCGACGTTGTAGGTGGCCAACCGCATCAGGCGGCGCCGGAGGTGGTGGTTTCCTGTATCTCTTCCCAGGCGCGGTTGATCTCGATCAGCCGTTTCTGCGCCATGCCGATGGCCTCTTCGGGCAGGCCGCGTGCCATCAGGACATCGGGGTGATTCTCGCGCACCAGTTTGCGCCAGGCCGCGCGCGTGGTGGCCAGATCGGCACCGCATTCAACGCCCAGCACGGTGTAGGGGTCGCATTTCTGGTTCGGCACCGCGCGGGCACGCAGGGCGGCAAAACGTGCGGGCGGCAGTTCGAAAATCTCTGCGACCTGCTCCAGAAACGCGGCCTCGGCCTCGTGGTAGTGGCCGTCGGCCATGGCGATGTGAAACAGCCCCTCTGTCAGATCCAGCAGTGTGTCGGGCTGGTCGCGAAACATCGAATGGATGCGCCGCGCATAGACGTCAAAGCCCGCGACGTCCTGCCGCGCAAGGTTGAACACCCGCGCCGCCCCTGCTTCGTCTTCGGGGGCGATGTGAAAGACCTCTCGAAAGGCCATGACTTCGTCGCGGGTCACCTGCCCGTCGGCCTTGGCCATCTTGGCCGACAGCGCGATCACGGCAATGGCAAAGCCCACAGACCGTTCGGGCGGGGTGCGCAGATGTTCAAACACCGATGACAGGCTTTCGCCTGCGGCAAGGGCGCTGAGCGCTTCGGTTATGCGGGTCCAGATCGACATGGGACGCACCATAGAGAGGTCAGAAGAAAGTGTCAGGATCAGATTAGCACTTTGTGCATCAAGATCAGGTCATACCATCGGTCAAATTTGTAACCCGCTTGCGGAATTGACCCAGATTGCGCAAATCCAAGGCGTTTGTGAAAGGCGACAGCGTCGGGATTGCCGCCGCTGATACCGGCCACCAGCACATGAATGTCGCGGGCTTTTGCCTCGGCTTCCAATGCCGCCATCAACGCCCGCCCAAGGCCGTTCGCCCGGGCATCAGGGGCCAGCATCACCGAATGTTCGGCCGTGTGGCGATACCCCGGACCGCTGCGAAACGCGCCAAAGGTGGCAAAGCCCGCGACCTGTCCCGCCACTTCGGCCACCCAGAATGCACCATCACGCGCGTCAATCATGGCTGCCACTTCGTCGGGGCTTTTGCGGTCGGTGGTAAAGGTGATGTGCGGCAGTGCGATCACCCCGTTCCAGATGGCCGCAATGGTGGCGGCATCGGCACAGGTGGCCGCGCGGATCATAGGCTGCGCGTGCCGTGAGGCGTGTCAAACCGGGCGTGCAGGGCCGCAGGGCCGGTGTCGAATACCACGCGAGAATCGTTCAGACAGGGGCCAAGGGCGCTGCGCAGATCATCGGCCCGCGGATGGCTGACGATCAGACGCGACAGGCTGACACCGCTGGGCGTCAGGCGGGCCGCGGGGTGCTGCGTGGTTTGCCACTGGATCAACGCAGGCCAGCAATTGTCATAGGGCAGCACGCCGCCCGCAGGCACCGCCATGCGCCAGCGCAGATCACCGCGCTGCAGATCAACCGGCTGCCCAGCGCCTTGGGGTGGCAGATCGGGCAATTGCGCCAGCAGCGCATCCATATCGTCGCAGCGGCAGATCCAGTTGGTCAGACGCGCGGGGCCGGTGAACCGGTCCAGATCGAACCAGCGCGCGCGGTCGGGCTGCGGCGCGTCGGGATTGATCGTAATCGCTTCGAGGTAGAGGCCGTCGGCAAGGCCCAACAGGGTGTTGTGGGTGTGAAATACCGCATGTTCGCCACCGGGCTGCAAAGACACCCCCAGGGCCGTTTCAACATGGGCAGTGGCCTCGGCCAAAGTGGCCCCTGCCACTGCGATGTGGTCGAACTGCATCATATCGGAAATCCTATGTCAAAAAATGCATTGCTGCGCCCGTTTAACGCAGCATGTTGCATTGATTTTAGCGCCAAAGAAGCCATCTGTAAGCCAATCAATTACAACTTAGAGGGATATCCTATGCTGCTTCGCGCGCTAGACAAATTTTTCAGCCACGAAGCTGCGGGGGGCATATTGCTGATGCTGTCCGCTGTCGCCGCCATGATGGTGGCAAACTCGGGCTTGCAGGATGCTTATCAGTCCTTTCTGACGGCCAAATTTTCGGTGACATTGAACGGCGAAGGCCTGTCCAAGCCCTTGATCCTGTGGATCAACGACGGGTTGATGGCGGTTTTCTTCTTTCTGATCGGGCTTGAGCTGAAGCGCGAGATGATGGAGGGCAAGCTGAAGAACCCCCGCGATGTGGTGCTGCCCGGTGTTGCGGCAATCCTTGGCATGGCGCTGCCTGCGGTGGTGTTTCTGGCGATCAACTGGCAGATTCCCGAAAACATCAACGGCTGGGCCATTCCGGCGGCAACTGACATCGCCTTTGCCCTGGGTATTCTGGCGCTGGTGGGCAGCCGCGCGCCCGTGTCGTTGAAAGTGTTCCTGCTGACGCTGGCCATTCTGGACGATTTGGGTGCGATCATCATCATCGCGCTGTTCTACACGGCGAACCTGAACCTGGATTACCTGTTTCTGGCGATGATCCCGCTTGCGGCGCTGATCTATCTGAACATCAAGGGCACCCATGTGGTCGGCCCCGCCCTGCTGCTGGGCACGATCATGTGGTATTTCGTACTGAAATCAGGCGTGCACGCGACGCTGGCCGGTGTGGTCACCGCCTTCTGTATTCCGCTGAAAGACCGCTGGGGCAAGTCGCCGCTGCATTCGCTGGAACATGCGCTGACGCCTTACGTCTTCTACCTTATCATCCCGATCTTTGCCTTTGCCAACGCCGGTGTGGTGCTGAAAGGCATGACGTTCGCCGACATGATCAGCCCGCTGCCCATGGGCATTGCGCTGGGTCTGATCGTGGGCAAACAGGTGGGGGTGTTCGGTGTGGTGATGCTGATGGTCAAGACCGGCCTTGCACGGATGCCGGCGGGGGCCACAATGCTGCACATCTATGGTGTGGCCTGTCTGGCCGGTGTCGGCTTTACCATGTCGCTGTTTATCGGCGGTCTGAGCTATGACAACCCGTTGCTGATGAACGAAGTGCGTCTGGGCGTGTTGTCGGGGTCGATCGTGTCGGGGCTGATGGGCTATTGCGCGCTGATGCTGGCGGCACAGCGCACGCCGGTCGATGCTGAGGCCGAGGCGGCCTGACGGCGCAGTAATTGTATTGGAACAGAAGCGGGCCGCCCCATCACAGGGCGGCCCGCTTTCGTTTCAGCCGCGGGTTTCGCGGATCAGGCGCAGGATATCCTGTGCGGCGGCGGGGATGTTGGTGCCGGGGCCAAAGATCGCCTTGACGCCCGCGTCATAGAGGAACTGGTAATCCTGCTGCGGGATCACGCCGCCGCAGATCACCAGAATATCCCCCGCACCTGCGTCTTTCAGCGCCTGCACCAATTGCGGGGCCAGTGTTTTGTGCCCTGCCGCCTGGCTGCTGATGCCGATGACGTGCACATCGTTGTCCACCGCATCCTGCGCGGCTTCGGCGGGGGTCTGGAACAGCGGGCCCACGTCCACGTCAAAGCCGATGTCGGCAAAGGCGGTGGCAATCACCTTGGCCCCACGGTCGTGGCCGTCCTGCCCCATCTTGACCACCAGCATACGCGGGCGGCGGCCTTCTTCCCCGGCAAAATCCTCGACCGATTTCTGGATCGCGGCAAAGCCTTCGTCGCCCTCGTAGGCGGCGCCGTAAACCCCTGCCAATGTCTTCACTTCGGCGCGGTGGCGGCCGAATACTTTTTCCATCGCCATGCTGATTTCTCCGACTGAGGCGCGGGCGCGGGCGGCTTCGACCGCTGCGTCCAACAGGTTGCCACCCTCGCGGGCGCGGCGGCTGAGTTCATCCAGCGCGGCGGTGCAGGCCGCATCGTCGCGGGTGGCGCGGATTTTTTCCAGACGCGCGATCTGGCTGAGGCGCACCGCCACGTTGTCGACGTCCAGAATGTCGATCGGCTCTTCCTTGTCGCGGCGGTACTTGTTGACGCCCACGATCACCTCGTCGCCACGGTCGATATTGGCCTGACGGGTCGCGGCCGCCTCTTCGATGCGCAGTTTGGGCATACCGGATGCAACCGCCTTGGTCATGCCGCCCAGTTCCTCGACCTCTTCGATCAGGGTCCATGCGGCCTCGGCCAGATCGTGTGTCAGCTTTTCAACATAGTAGGACCCGGCCAGCGGATCGACCACGTTCGTCACGCCGGTTTCCTCTTGCAGGATCAACTGCGTATTCCGCGCGATGCGGGCGGAATGTTCGGTGGGCAGGCCGATCGCCTCGTCCAGCGAGTTGGTGTGCAGCGACTGGGTGCCGCCCAGCACCGCGCTCATCGCCTCGTAGGCGGTGCGCACCACGTTGTTGTAAGGGTCCTGTTCCGCAAGGCTGACACCGGATGTCTGGCAGTGGGTGCGCAGCATCGAGGATTTCGCGTCCTTGGGGTCAAACTCTTCCATGATCCGCGACCACAGCAGACGCGCGGCGCGCAGTTTGGCGGCCTCCATGAAAAAGTTCATGCCGATGGCAAAGAAGAACGACAGGCGCGGGGCGAAACGGTCCACGTCCATGCCTGCGGCGATGGCGGTGCGCACGTATTCGCGCCCGTCGGCCAGCGTGAACGCCAGCTCTTGAACAAGGTTCGCACCCGCCTCTTGCATGTGATAGCCCGAGATCGAGATCGAGTTGAACTTCGGCATGAAATCCGAAGTGTATTCGATGATGTCCCCGATGATGCGCATCGACGGCTCGGGCGGGTAGATATAGGTGTTGCGCACCATGAACTCTTTGAGAATGTCGTTCTGGATGGTCCCCGCCAGCACCTTGCGGTCGTGGCCCTGCTCTTCGCCCGCGACGATAAAGCTGGCCAAAATCGGGATCACCGCGCCGTTCATCGTCATCGACACAGAGACCTTGTCCAGCGGGATGCCGTCGAAGAGGATTTTCATGTCCTCGACTGAATCAATGGCAACCCCGGCCTTGCCCACGTCACCGACAACACGCTCGTGATCGCTGTCATAGCCACGGTGGGTGGCCAGATCAAAGGCCACAGACACGCCCTGTTGACCGGCAGCCAGGTTGCGCCGGTAAAAGGCGTTGGATTCTTCGGCCGTTGAGAAACCGGCATACTGGCGGATGGTCCAGGGGCGGCCTGCATACATCGTCGCCTTGACCCCACGGGTATAGGGCGCGACGCCGGGGATGGTGCCCAGATGGCTGACGTCTTTCAGGTCGTCCTGGGTATAGAGCGGCTGGACGTCGATGCCTTCCAGCGTTTTCCACGTCAGGTCGTCCACGGGTCGGCCCCGCAATTCGCCCTCAGCCAGAGTGCGCCAGTCTGCCTTTTGGTCGGTCATGTCTATGTCCTTTTGGTTGTGGGGCGAACGGCAGGGTTTGTCCCGCTCTTGTGCGTCCCGGATCCTGTGTCAGTGTTGCAAGCCCGTCCGCGCCCGCCGCCAGCCATGCCAGATCATCGGCATAGGCGGCGCGCAGCTGCGTGGATTGTTCGGGGGTAAATGGGGTCCAGCGGCCATGGCCGGTGATCGTGTGCGTGGGTCCGCCGCGTTCACTCACAAGAGCGCGCAGGGCGGCGGCATCGGGGGCGCGGTTCAGCCAGTCGCCCTGTGTGGGCAAAGCGACATCGCAACCGACGCCTGCAGCAAGAATGGCGTTGGCACGCCCTGCGAAACGTTCAAACGGCAGAATGCGCAGGTCGGCGTCGGGGACGGCGCAGGCCAGATCGGAGATGACATCGCGCCAGTTGCGGCGTGATTGGGAAATCAGGTTGAGCGCCTGATAGTCGGGCACCGGCGCGCCGCGCCCGATGCCATAGGCGATGGCCGAGGACCACCACAGGTCCTGGGCGCGTAAGGACAGCACAATGCGCGTGACCCGACCGTCAAAAAGCTGCGCATAGCGGGCCATGCGCTGCCCGATGTCAGGGTACAGTCCGTGCGCGCGCATGTTGGCGCGCACCGAGCCGATCATGTTCTCGTCGCTGATCAACAGGGTTCTGACACCGCTGGCCGCCGTCTTGTTCAGATGCAGCTGCACCCGCCCCCGCGCACGACGGGCCGCGCGCACCGGATCGCTGCCCGGTTGCGGCAATGTCCCCGCAAACAGGCCGGACCGGGTGCGCCGTGGCCCCCAAAAGCCGATGCCGGCCCCTTTGAGGCTGTCGGCATTGCGCCGCAGCGCATCCTGAAAGCTGGTCGAACCGGTGCGGTGCGCACCCAAATGCAGGATAACGTCCATGGGGCTTGTGTCCTTTCGCAAGACATGCGCCCCGTGTGCAAGAGAATGGTATGACAGTCTGGATCGGAGCCTGCGGATCATGCGCCCGCGCCCGTTACAGAGGATTTAATCGCGCCTTGATGCCGTTTCAGTATCGAAATTGCAGCGCGACCCCTTATCTTAAGGGGGACAGGAGAGACAATGAAAAGACTATTCGCCCTTGTTTTCATGGCCATGACAGCACTTCCGGCCCTGGCTGACGACACGACCCCCACCGCTGCCGAACAGCTTTTTGCCACGGCAGATGTCACTGATTTGGCGCAATTTGTCTGGATAAAGCGGCCCATCATCGTATTTTCCGACAGCCCCGCCGACCCGCGATATGTCGAACAGGTTGCGCTGCTGCGCGCGCGCGCCGAAGATTTGCTCGAGCGCGACGTGGTGGTGATGCTGGACACCGATCCGGCCGGCGCGTCGCCCCTGCGCAAAAAGCTGCGCCCACGGGGGTACATGATGGCCATTATCGACAAAAACGGCGAAGTGCTGTTGCGCAAGCCGCTGCCCTGGCATGTGCGCGAAATCACCCGCAGCATCGACAAGACGCCATTGCGCCAGCAAGAGCTGCGCGGCGCGGTCAAACCCGAGGGCTGAACCAAAGCCCCGGTCATCGCCCGTGTGCGGGCGTTATGCGACGCAACACGGGCCATGACGGCTTATTCGAACTCCATGATGATATCATCCACCGCAAGGCTGTCGCCTGCGCTGGCGTTGACCTTGGACACGGTGCCTGCCTTTTCGGCGCGCAGGATGTTTTCCATCTTCATCGCTTCGATGGTGCACAGGGCCTGGCCCTCTTGCACCTGGTCGCCTTCGGCCACGTCCAGTTTCACCACCAGACCCGGCATCGGGCACAGCAGCAGTTTGGAGGTGTCCGCCGCGACTTTCTCGGGCATCAGGCGGGCCAGTTCGGCCTGACGCGGGGTACGCACATGCACCTTGAGGTCGGCGCCACGGGTGCGGATGCGGAAACCGCCGCTGATCTTGCCGACCTTCAGCACCAACGGCGCATCGCCCACGGTCATCTTGGCCAGCTGGTCACCGGGGGTCCAGTCGCCCTGCACCCGTAGGCTTTCACCGCTGTCGAATGTCACCGTGGCCCCCGTGCTGTCGGCGGCGCTGATGGTGACGTCAAAGGAGACCCCTTGCAGCGCCACGTTCCAGTCTGTGCCGACCTTGCGTTCATGATTGTCCATGCGGCCCGACACGCGGGCGCGGCGGATTTCTCCGATACGGTTCATCGCGGCGGTGGCGGCGGCGATACGTTTCAGGTCCGCCTCGGGCAGGTTCACACCCTCGAAGCCTTCGGGATATTCCTCGGCGATAAAGGCGGTTGTCATCTCGCCCTTGATAAAGATCGGGTGATCCATCACGGCAGAAAGGAACGGCAGGTTGTGCCCGATGCCTTCGACCTCGAAGCTGTCGAGTGCCACACGCATGGCCTCGATCGCCTCGGCGCGGGTGGGTGCCCATGTGCAAAGCTTGGCGATCATCGGGTCGTAATACATGCTGATCTCGCCGCCCTCGAACACGCCGGTGTCATTGCGCACGGCGACGGGGCCAGCGGCGGCATCGCCCTGCCATTTGTCGTTGTCCAGCAGCGGACCTGCGGCCACCTCGGCGGGGGGACGGTAGCGGGTCAGACGGCCAATCGACGGCAGGAAGCCGCGATAGGGATCTTCGGCATAAAGGCGGTTTTCGATGGCCCAGCCGTTCAGCTTTACGTCGTCTTGCGTGATGCTCAGCGCTTCGCCATTGGCGACGCGGATCATCTGTTCGACCAGATCGACACCGGTGATCAGCTCGGTTACAGGGTGTTCCACCTGCAAGCGGGTGTTCATTTCCAGAAAATAGAAATTCTTGTCGCCATCGACGATGAATTCCACGGTGCCCGCACTTGCGTAATTCACGGCTTGGGCCAATGCCACGGCCTGTTCGCCCATCGCGCGGCGGGTTTTCTCGTCAAGGAAGGGGCTGGGTGCCTCTTCGACAACCTTCTGGTTGCGGCGCTGGATCGAACATTCGCGTTCGCCCAGATAGATGCCGTTGCCGTGGCTGTCGCACAGAACCTGAATTTCGATGTGACGCGGCTGGGTCACGAATTTCTCGATGAAAATCCGGTCGTCGCCAAAGCTGTTGGCCGCCTCGTTCTTGGACGATTGGAACCCCTCGCGGGCCTCGTCGTCGTTCCACGCGATCCGCATCCCCTTGCCGCCGCCACCGGCGCTGGCCTTGATCATTACCGGATAGCCGACCTCGGCAGCGATCTTGACCGCATGTTCGGCATCATCAATCAGCCCCATGTAACCGGGCACGGTGCTGACGCCGGCCTCCTGGGCGATCTTCTTCGAGGTGATCTTGTCACCCATCTTTTCAATCGCACCCACGGGCGGGCCGACAAAGGCGACCCCGGCGGCATCCAGCGCCTCGGCGAATTTCGAGTTTTCCGACAGGAAACCATAGCCGGGGTGGACCGCTTCGGCGCCCGAAGACTTCACAGCCTCCATCACCTTGTCGATGACGATATAGGACTGGTTGGCAGGCGGCGGGCCGATGTGCACGGCTTCGTCAGCCATTTCGACGTGCAGTGCCTTGCGGTCGGCGTCGGAATAGATGGCAACCGTCTGGATACCCATTTTGCGCGCGGTCTTGATGACACGGCAGGCGATTTCACCACGGTTGGCGATCAGGATCTTTTTGAACATATCGGGTCCCTTGAGTTGAATGGTGCCGAACGCGAAAAGCCGCCCTGCGAAAGCAGGGCGGTTGCGGCATTGTTGCGAATTTCGGAAGAGATCGGCGGAAACGGCAAAGACGCGCTGTGGCCCCCTGCCCGCGTCCGGCGATCAGTTACATTTGTGCGGGTATGCCTGACAGTAGGCAACGTTGCCGGCAACACCGACGGCCGCACCCGTGAGGATGCTGCCCGATGCGACCGCTGCCGCGCCTGCGCCGACGGCGCCGCCGACCAGAGCCTGTTCGCCGATGGTGTCACCGCAGGCGGCCAGCCCTGCGCAAGCGATGGCTGCGATGATGAAGGATTTGAGGGGCATGATTTTTGTCCTTGTACTGCCTGATATGCCTGCTCAACGCATGACAGATCGAACGGTTCCGACAATGTAAAAAGACATAGCCCCTCAAGATGCGCCAAATTCCGCCAAATCGCAGCGCGCATCGGCGAAAAGACGGGCGGGACCTGAAGGGCTTCAGGCCACCGCCCGTAAGGGGAAGGGGTATGGAGATGGTGTTCGGGGGCTGCAATGATTGAGAGCACAGCACCCTGAAGTTGAAACTGGCACGACAGTTGCTGCCCTGCCAAGCCACGGAAACCCACGTCGGCCAATGCCCGCCTGAAACTGGAATCTGCAAGCAAATTCATGCCGATCACGCGTCAAATGCTTCGGGAAAGGACGCCCGTGCAACCTTGACGTCGATCACCAGAAGCGACTCGTAGGATTCCGGGTCGAATTCATCCATAGCGGGAATCACTTCTCGACCAAACAGCCAGGACAAACGCCCCGCGTCCAGATTGCCGCGTTCGAACGGTTCTTCTCCGAACTGCTCCCACAGGGCTTTCATAAAGCCCAGATCGGCGCGCCGGTCAGCCGGCTTGCGGTCGCGCTTGCGCTCGCGGCGGGTCAGCGGCGTTGCGCCCTTTGGGTTGGCGCGGCGCAGGGTAAATTGGAAATCGGTGCTGGCCAGACGACCGGGAAAACCACGGTGTTTCAGCATGGGACACCCCCACGCACGGAACTCAGGGCCAGTTTTGGGGCCAGAGCAGGCCCGAAGGCCTGCGCTGAAGTGGGATTATTTATATTTCCCGGTATATGTTGGCTCGACCGAGATGGGCTCGGGATCGACCACGAGAAATTCTTCCTGCTGCTCGCGCGCACAGGCGGCAACGACGGCTGTAAAACCGAACAATGCCAAAAGTATGATGTTCTTCGACATCTGTATCTCCTGTTTAGATGCACAAGGCGTTGCCCGCACGGCTGTGCGGACCCTGCCTCAATTGAGGTAAGGGACCCAACGGGTTTCCTTGGCGCAAACATAGCGGATTCCAAATGCGAAAGATATCTGCGCTGCGTCATCGCGCCGCGCTGTGACTCCAAAGACGCAATTTCCCGCTTACATGAGGGTCGCGCCGCAAGATGTTGTGCAGGCATCAAAAAGCCTCCCAAATACAGGTATCGTTTTCGATGCGAAAAGCATCAAAGAATTGGGTCGCGTCGGGGTCCGGCTGGCCAAATTCGACCGCGCGGTCGGCCAGAGAGATCACCACGACTTCGGGTGTCAGCGCATATTCAGCGATGTAGGGAACCACAGTATTTGCGCACAGAGATTCGATATCGGGGGCGCTGTCCACATAGGACATGGTGCCGCCGTCGCGGGCAATTTCGGGGGCCAGAAAGCGGAACCGCAGGATGCTCGTGCCGCTGGTGTCGTCGATCAACACCTCTTGCAGATCAATCACCTGCCCCGAAGGCACGTCAAAGGCCCACAGCGGGGCGGCCGTCGCCATCAGCGTGGTCAGGACCGCCGCGCGCAGCGGTACGCAGCGGTTGATCCTGTCCAGAGGCTTTTGGGATCTATGTGGTTTCGCGTTCATCACCAGAGCCGATCACAGCGGAATATTATCGTGTTTCTTCCACGGGTTCGTCAGCTTTTTCGTGCGCAGTGACGCGAACGCCTTGCTGATCCGGCGGCGGGTCGAATGGGGCATGATCACCTCGTCGATGAACCCGCGCTCGGCGGCGACAAAGGGATTGGCAAACCGCTCTTCGTAGTCGGCGGCGTGTTTGGCGATCTTGTCTGCATCGCCCAGATCGGCGCGGTGGATGATCTCGGTGGCCCCCTTGGCCCCCATCACCGCAATCTCGGCTGTGGGCCAGGCATAGTTGAAATCGCCGCGCAGGTGCTTGGAGGCCATCACGTCATAGGCCCCGCCGTAAGCCTTGCGGGTGATCACGGTGACCTTGGGCACGGTCGCCTCGCCGTAGGCGAACAGCAGTTTCGCGCCGTGTTTGATGACGCCACCGTATTCCTGACCGGTGCCGGGCAAAAAGCCGGGTACGTCGACCAGCGTCAGGATCGGAATTTCGAACGCATCGCAGAACCGCACAAAGCGCGCGGCCTTGCGGCTGCTGTCGATGTCCAGACAGCCCGCCAGCACCATCGGCTGGTTGGCGACAACACCCACGGACTGCCCTTCAAGACGGATAAAGCCGGTGATGATGTTCTTGGCAAAATCTTCCTGAATCTCAAAGAAATCCCCCTCGTCCGCGACTTTGTGGATCAGCTCTTTCATGTCGTAGGGGGTGTTGGCGTTTTCGGGGATCAGTGTATCAAGGCTGGCCTCGACGCGGCCCGGTTCGTCAAAGAACGGGCGCACGGGCGGCTTTTCGCGGTTGTTCAGCGGCAGGAAATCGACCAGGCGGCGCACTTCGGCCAGCGCCTCGACGTCGTTTTCAAAGGCGCCGTCGGCCACGCTGGATTTCTTGGTATGGGTCGAGGCACCGCCCAACTCTTCGGCGGTGACCTGTTCGTTGGTCACGGTTTTGACCACGTCGGGGCCGGTCACGAACATATAGGAGGTGTCGCGCACCATGAAGATAAAGTCGGTCATCGCGGGGGAATAGACAGCACCGCCTGCACAGGGGCCCATGATCAGGCTGATCTGCGGCACAACACCCGAGGCCATGATGTTGCGCTGGAACACTTCGGCATAGCCGGCCAGCGAGGCGACACCTTCCTGAATACGCGCACCGCCCGAGTCGTTGATACCGATGACGGGGGCGCCGTTCTGGATCGCCATATCCTGAATTTTACAGATCTTCTGGGCGTGGGTTTCGGACAGCGAGCCGCCAAACACGGTAAAGTCCTGACTGAACACATAGACCATACGACCGTTGATCGTGCCCCAGCCGGTGATCACACCGTCGCCTGCGGGCTTTTGCTGCTCCATGCCAAAGTCGGTGCAGCGGTGGGCCACGAACATGTCGAATTCTTCAAAGCTGCCTTCGTCCAGCAACAGCTCGATCCGTTCGCGCGCGGTCAGCTTGCCACGGCCGTGCTGTGCGTCGATGCGCTTTTGCCCGCCGCCCAGCCGCGCCTGTGCGCGACGGTCTTCCAGTTCGGTCAGAATGTCTTTCATGTCAGGCCCCTGTTTCGATTTGGCACAGGGTATCAGGCCAAAGACGCGCGCAAAAGCATCTTGTGGAATATTTGCAAATCCTTTGCGAGACATGTTTTGCTAATTGCAAAGTTGCAAAACATACGAAAGCGCATGGCTGCTATGCATCCAGCGCAATGGACACTGGCCAGACTGCAATCTACCTTCCACCAATGCAACATAAACCAACTGTGCGTTTTCTCGACAAATCCACCCCGCCCCACCTGATGACCCTGATTATGCTTGCGGGCATGTCGGCGATGGTGATGAACATGTTCCTGCCCTCGCTGCCGAACATGACCGAGTATTTCCACACCGAATACAGGCTGATGCAGCTTTCGGTAGCGCTGTTTCTGGGGGTCAGCGCCGTGTTGCAGATCCTGATCGGGCCGATCTCGGACAGCATCGGGCGCAGGCCCGTTTTGCTGGGCGGGCTAGCGCTGTTCCTGCTGGCCACACTGGGCTGCATCTTTGCGCCCTCGGCCGAGGTGTTCCTGTTCTTTCGCATGTGTCAGGCCGTGGTCGCCGTCGCCATGGTGCTGAGCCGCGCGGTGATCCGCGACCTGTATGACCAGAACCAAAGCGCGTCGATGATCGGCATCGTCACGATGTTCATGTCTGTCGTGCCAATGATCAGCCCCGCCATCGGCGGCCTGCTGGATGAATGGTTTGGCTGGAAAGCGAATTTCTGGGCGTTCTTCGTGATCGGCGCGATCACCCTGTGGGTGGTCTGGTCTGATCTGGGCGAAACCGCAACCAGCACCGGCAAATCGCTGGGGGCACAGTTCCGCGAATATCCCGAACTGCTGCGCAGCCCGCGGTTCTGGGGCTATTCGCTGGCGTCGGGGCTATGCTCGGGGTCGTTCTTTGCCTATCTGGGCGGCGCGCCCTTTGTCGGATCGGTGCTGTTTCATATGTCGCCCTCCATGTTGGGGCTGGTGTTCGGTGCGCCCGCCATCGGCTATATGGCCGGCAACGCGCTGACCGGTGTTTTTGCGACGCGGCTGGGGGTAAACCGGCTGGTGCTGGCGGGCTGTCTCTCCAATTTCTTTGGCGTATTCGGGTCATTGCTGTTGTTCCTGATGGGCTATGGCAGCCCTTGGTCGTTCTTTGGCATGATGACGTTTGTGGGCTTGGGCAATGGGCTGACCATTCCAAATGCCACCGCAGGTATGCTGTCGGTGCGCCCGCGCCTTGCAGGCACGGCATCGGGGCTGGGCGGTTCGATCCAGATTGGCGGAGGCGCGATTTTGTCGGGGCTGGTTGGCACGATGCTGACGCCGGAATCGGGGGCCTTTCCGCTGCTGTACATGATGACCATCACCGCAGTCCTGGCCCTTGCCTCTATCGGATCGGTCTATTGGCGCGAGCGCCAGATTGCACCAGCCGTCTTGCCCGACTGACTTTGCAAAGCTAACGTGCATCAATGCAAACTTGCAAAGGTGCACGCTGATGGCCCAACAAAAACTGTATGCCGGCGCAAAGCTGCGCGAGGTGCGCACCCGCATCGGCATGACCCAAAAGCATTTCGCGGCCAAGCTGGGCGTGTCCCTGCCCTATCTCAACCAGATGGAAAACAACAACCGGCCCGTCAGCACCACCGTGGTGCTGGCACTGGCGCAGGAATTCGGTCTGGACGTCACCGAGCTGAGCACCGGCGACAGTGAACGGCTGGTATCGGACATGCACGAAGCGCTGGCCGATCCGGTGTTTTCAGGGGATATGCCCCCGATGGCCGACCTGCGGCTGGCCGCGTCGAACGCACCGGCGCTGGCCCATGCCTTTATTGCCCTGCACCGCAGCTATCGGCAGACCCACGAGCGGCTGGCCTCGCTTGACGAGGCATTGGGCCGCGAAGACGCCCGCGCCCGCCCCAGCCCCTGGGAAGAGGTGCGCGATTTCTTTCACTATTGCGACAATTACATTGATGCGGTCGACCGCGCTGCCGAACATTTTGCCACCGCAAAGGGGCGATCCGGCAATATCCGGGTCTCGGTCGTGGCCGAGCTGGGGAATGCGGGCGTGACGGTGGAGTTCACCGACATGGACCTGATCCGGTCCTATGACGCCAAGGCAAAGACACTGCGCATTTCATCGCGGCTTTCACCGGAAACCCAGACCTTCCAGATGCTGCTGCAACTGGCGCTGGTGCGACAGGATGCGCTGCTGGAAGCAACTCTGGATCTGGCGCGTTTCCAGTCGCTTGAGGCGCGCGCCATCGCCAAGATCGGCTTGGCAAACTATTTTGCCGGGGCCACATTGCTGCCCTATGGCCCGTTCTTGCAGGCCGCGCAGGACTGTCGCCACGACATCGAAATTCTGGCCAGCCGGTTCGGGGCGTCGATCGAACAGGTGGTGCACCGTCTGTCGACCATGCAACGCCCCGGCGCCAAGGGGATTCCGTTCTTTTTCGTGCGCGTCGATCAGGCCGGCACGATCACCAAGCGCCATTCGGCCACGCGGCTGCAATTCGCGCGCTTTGGCGGGGCCTGTCCCTTGTGGAACGTGCACCGCGCGTTTGAACAGCCCGGACAGTTCCTGCGCCAGCTGGCCGAAACGCCGGACGGGGTACGTTACATCAATCTGGCGCGCGATGTGTCGAAACCTGCGGGCCGGTTCGGCGCGCCGGTGCGCCGCTTTGCCATCGCTTTGGGCTGCGAGGTCAGCCACGCCAGCGCACTGGTCTATGCCGACGGGCTGGACCTGACGCGCGCCGACACGTTTGAGCCTATCGGCATTTCCTGCCGGATCTGCGAGCGCAAACAGTGCCACCAACGGTCAATCCCGCCGCTGGAACGGCAGTTGCAGGTCGATCCCGATGTGCGTGACGTGCTGCCCTATCAGGTCGGATAACGGCCTATCTGCGCGCGGGCCGCCAGCCTGCGGCGCGGGCCTGTGCCGCCGAGCAGAACCAGCGTTCGCCGCGCGTGGTGTCGATGCCGGTGCCATCGTAGAACTCTTGCCCCGGCACATGAAAGATACGTCCGTTCTTCGAAATGTTACCCTTGATCACGCAGGCCGGATCGGGGGCGGTGCGCCCTTTGGTACGCAAGGCGCGGAATTGGGCGGGCGATTGCACACGCATCGCATGCAGACCGCGGTTGTTCACCGCCGCCCCTTTTTCATCCAGCACATAGGCGTCGGAATAACGGGTATAGGCAAAGGCCAGTCCAAGGCTGACGATTTCCTGCCCCATGTCCACATCACCGACAACGCAGCGCGCGACGGTGCGGTTGTAGCGGTCGATGTCCACCGCAACACAGCGCGCCAGACGGTTCTGGAACAGGTCACGCACCTGATCGGTGGCCCAACGCCCGCATTCATAGGCGACGCCCTGCGCGGTCAGACATTCCTGATCCATTTCGGGCGCGTCGATCCCGTGCAGGCGCACGCGGGTGGTGCCCACGTCGATGGTATCGGCGTCGATCACCCGCACGGGGCCGGAAAATTCCCCTGCCCCGGCCATGACAGGCAGGGACAGGAGAACAATAAGGGACCAAATTCTTAACATTCGGTTAATTAGTCGGGGCGCACGCCCCGCTTCAACCGAATTCGACCGTAAAAGTTAACGCTGCTGCGTTTCCCAATCGGGGTGTATCCAGGGTTCGTCATTCACCGCAGGCAGGCTGCGCCCCAGGATGTGATCGGCCATCTTTTCGCCGGTCATGATCGAGGGCCCATTCAGGTTGCCGTTGGTGATGCGCGGGAAAATGCTGCTGTCCACCACGCGCAGGGCATCGACCCCGATCACACGGCCTTGGGCATCGACCACGGCCATTGGATCGTCGGCACTGCCCATCTTGCAGGTGCCGCAGGGGTGATAGGCGCTTTCGACCTCGTCGCGGATGAAATCGTCCAGCTCGTCGTCGGTTTGCACGTCGGCGCCGGGCTGGATTTCGTGTTTGAAGTAGGGCTTGAACGCCTCTTGCGCGAAAATCTCGCGGGTCAGGCGGATACAGGTGCGGAAGTCCTCCCAATCCTGCGGGTCGGACATGTAGTTGAACAGGATGTTGGGTGCATCTGCCGGATTGGCCGAGGCCAGCGTGACCGCCCCGCGCGACGCCGAGCGCATGGGACCAACGTGGGCCTGATAGCCGTGGCCTTCGGCGGCAGCCTTGCCGTCATAGCGCACGGCCATGGGCAAAAAGTGGTATTGAATGTCAGGGTATGGCACACCCGCCGCGCTGCGGATGAAGGCGGCGCTCTCAAACTGGTTCGACGTGCCAAGACCGGTTTTTGAAAACAGCCATTGCGCCCCTATCCGGGCCTTGGAGAACAGGTTCCAATAGCGGTAAAGCGTGATCTTCTGGAGCGATGCGACTTGCAGATACAGTTCCAGATGGTCTTGCAGGTTCTGGCCCACGCCCGCGCGATCGGCGACCACGTCGATGCCATGTTCCGCCAGATGGGCGGCGGGGCCGATGCCCGACAGCATCAGGATCTTGGGCGAGTTGATGGACGACGCGGCGATGATCACCTCGCGGCCTGCGCGCACGATCTCGCCGCCTGCCAGTTGCACGCCGACGGCGCGGCCCTCTTCCATCACCACCTTTTCGACCAGCCCGCGCATCAGCGTGCAGTGCTCGTGTTTCAGCGCAGGCCGCAGATAGGCGTTGGCGGCGGACCAGCGGCGGCCCTTCCACACGGTCTGCTCCATCGGGCCAAAGCCCTCTTGTTTCTCGCCGTTATAGTCGTCGGTGACCTCGTATCCCGCTTGCTGTCCCGCATCGACAAAGGCCTGAAACAGCGGGTTCTTGCGGGGGCCGCGTGTGACATGCAGCGGACCGTCATTGCCCCGCCATTCGGGGTCGCCACCATGCCCGTTGGCATGCCAGTTTTCCATACGTTTGAAATAGGGCAACACATCGGCATAGCCCCAGCCCTCGGCCCCGCTGTCGCGCCAGTGGTCATAGTCCATCGCGTGACCACGCACATAGACCATGCCGTTGATGCTGGACGACCCGCCAATGACCTTGCCGCGCGGCGTCGCCAGACGGCGGCCGTTCAGGTGCGGTTCGGGCTGGGTTTGAAAGCCCCAGTCGTACATCGACATGTTCATCGGATAGCTGAGCGCCGCAGGCATCTGGATGAAGGGCCCCGCATCGGTGCCGCCGTGTTCGATCACCAGCACGGATTTGCCCGCCTCGGCCAGACGGTAGGCCACGGCGCAACCCGCGCTGCCGGCCCCCACGATAATGTAATCGGCAGTCATCAGAAGGGGGCCTCCATATCGTCCATGCGCACAAAGACGGATTTCACCTGGCTGTAGTGTTCGATTGCAGCCTTTGAGTTTTCGCGGCCCACACCCGACGCCTTGACCCCGCCAAAGGGCGCTTCGACCGGTGCGTCGTTGTAGGTGTTGATGAAACAGGTGCCCGCCTCGAACCCTGCGGCGACGCGGTGGGCGCGGGTCAGGTCGTTGGTGAACACACCGGCGGCCAGGCCGAATTCGGTGTCATTGGCGCGCGCCATCACCTCGGCCTCGTCGTCGAAATCCAGCACGGCCATGACGGGGCCAAAGATTTCCTCGCGGGCGATGGCCATGTCATCGGTGACGTCGGCAAAGACCGTGGGCTGGATCCAGAAACCGGGCTGGTCGATGCGGTCGCCGCCATAGGCCAGACGCGCGCCCTCGGCTTTGCCCTTGGCGATATAGCCGTCGACGATGTCGATCTGGCGCTGGCTGACCATCGGGCCAAAGCTGGTGGCGGGGTCCATCGGGTCACCAATGACCGCATTGTCCAGCCGTTCGGCCAGACGTTTCAGGAAGGCATCCTTGATGCCCTTCTGGACGAACACGCGGGTGCCGTTGGAACAGACCTGACCGGTGGAATAGAAGTTGGCCATGATCGCGCCGCTGACGGCGTTTTCAAGGTTGGCGTCGTCAAAGATAACCAAGGGCGACTTGCCGCCCAGTTCCATCGTGACGTGCTTCATGCCAGCGGCGGCGGCGGCATAGACCTTGCGGCCCGTGGGCACCGATCCGGTCAGCGACACCTTGTCGACGCGCGGGTCGACCACCAGTGCGGCACCCACATCGCCCAGGCCTTGAACGACGTTGTACAGGCCCGCAGGCAGGCCCGCCTCGTGCAGGATCTCGGCCACTTTCAGCGCCGACAGGGGGGTGGTTTCGGATGGTTTGAACACCATCGCATTGCCGCAGGCCAGCGCCGGTGCGCCCTTCCAGCAGGCGATTTGCGTCGGATAGTTCCACGCACCGATGCCCACGCAGACGCCCAGCGCCTCGCGGATGGTATAGACCCAGTTGCCCCCGCCCAATGCGATATGCTCGCCCGTCAGGCTGGCGGCCAGACCGCCGAAATACTCCAGCGCGTCAGCGCCGCTGGTGGCGTCGGCGACGGATGTTTCCTGATAGGGTTTGCCGGTGTCGTAGGTTTCCAGAATGCTCAGGTCGTGGTTGCGTTCGCGGATCATGTCGGCAGCGCGGCGCAGGATGCGGCCGCGTTCGGTGCCGGACATGGCGGCCCATGCGGGTTGCGCAGCGGCGGCGGCGTCCAGCGCCTGATTGATAATGTCGGGGGTCGCCGAATGCATTTTGGCGATCACCTCGCCGGTGGCCGGATAGATCACGTCAAAAGCTTCACCACCGGTGTCTTCGACATATTGACCGTTGATGAAATGGCTGGCGGCGGGTTGGGTTTGCATTCGAAGCCTCTTGGATAAAAAGGGGGGTCCGGTCCGCATCATGCGCACCGGACCACCGCAGGGGTTTGGGTTATTCGGCCGGAAGCGGCCGCGTTTCGGTCATGTCGGCAATCGCTTCACGCTTGCCGATCACATAGGCAATGCAGGCGATGTACAGACAGATCACCACGGTTCCGACCCACTGGATTTGCAGCCACTGGCTTTGGAACGCCAATGTCAGCACGAACAGCAGGGCCGCGTTGCCCAGCACATATTGCACTTTGCCATAGCGGTCTGTGGTCAGGTTCAGGTTGTCGGTATAAAGCCGGATCAGCGAGTCAAACGAGTTGATCACAAACAGGATGCCCACAACGGTCATCGACCAGTTGACCAGTCCGGTCATGTCGATGGCGTTCTGGTGGTAGTAATAGGCAACCGAGAACCAGATCGCGAGCGGGATCGAGGGGAACACCAGCAGGGACGCCAGCAGTTGCCATGTCTTCAGCCCGCCGACAAAGCGCGAGGTGAACTGTCCGATCATGATCGACCATGCGAACCACCAGAACAGGTAGAATTCGTGGTATTCTGTCAACGGGACCACGAATTTGTGGATGTTGCCAAAGTAGCCGCCGACAAGGCTGATGGTGTCGACAAACTCGCCGCCCGACATGCCTGCGTTGATCCACATGCCGACGATCAGCAAGAAGAAGACCAGCGTTGAGCCAACCGACAGGACCTTGACGTATTTGATGTCGGTGGACGAATAGGACGCCGCCAGGATCACCAGGAAACAGATCACATAGAACGCCGGGATCACCGTTTCGCCATCGCCCATTTCGGGGATGTAGTACGGCATGTAGATCAGGAACAGCGCGCCGGTGAAGGCACATGTGGTGATGATGACAAGGTTGTTGATCAGCTTGACGATGCCGTGGTCAAAGAATTTGACCCGTGGTTCGATGGCGCAGAAATAAAAGGCGGTCAGAAAGTAGAACGCCCAGATCAGAAAGCCCCAGAACCCGAACTCAAGCGCCAGCGGGTTGGTGAACCCGTAGGCCGGTTCGGTCGCCACGTCCGCATACAGCGGAAAGTCGAAGGCGATGGGGAACATGATCAGGCCCACGTCCAGACCGGATGTGAACAGGATCGCGATAAAGGTGAACAGGCCGACGGGATCAGGCCCCACCAGACGCAGGTTCCACCATTTGATGGTGCAGAAGATCACCAGCGCGAACGCCAGCAGAACTCCGAATGAGATGATTGTTGTTAACATTGGTCCCTCCGAGTTGGCCTGTTTGGCCTTGGTTTACGTGCCGCCAGTTTATTCTGTTTCAGCGTTTCACGTAACCCGCGCTGCGATCTCACTCGCCGCGCGGATATCTTGCGTTTTCTTCCACCACATTCAGGTCCATGTGGTTGCGCATGTAGCGTTCCGATGCCTTTTGCAGCGGTTGGTAATCCCACGGGTAATAGCCGCCCTTGCGCAACGCCTCGTAGACCACCCAGCGGCGGGCCTGGCTTATCCGTACATCGGCATCGTATCGGTCCAGATCCCAGCGGGAGTCGGCCATCGCGCGAAAGTCGTTCAGCGTGGCGGTATGCGCGGGATCGGCGGCCAGATTGTTCAGCTCTTGCGGGTCGGCGTCCAGATCGAACAGCTGGTCGGGGTCCAGTGCGCAACGGTTGTATTTCCATTTGCTCATCCGCAGCGACACCATCGGTGCATAGGACGCCTCGGCGGCATATTCCATCGCCACGGGTTCACTGCGTTTCACCCCCTGCCCTTGCGGCACAAGGCTGCTGCCGGTGGTCCATGGGGCGACTTCGGACATGCTGACACCCGCCAGATCGCATAAGGTCGGGCAGACGTCGATGTTGCTGACGGGATCGGTCACAAGGCCCGGTTCCATCTGCGGCGCGCTGATCATCAGCGGCACGCGCGACGATCCTTCGTAGAAGGACATCTTGAACCACAGGCCACGGTCGCCCAGCATATCGCCGTGATCGGACACGAACAGGATGATCGCCTCTTGGCGGGTGCCTTCCAGCGCCTCCATCACTTCGCCGATCTTGTCGTCCAGATAGCTGATGTTGGCAAAATAGGCGCGGCGCGAGCGGCGCACGTCGTCGTCCGAGATGTCAAAGCTGCGCCAGTCGTTCGCGTCAAAGATGCGCTTGGAATGGGGGTCTTGTTCGTCATAGGGGATCGGTGCGACCTCGGGCATCAGGTGGTCGCAATCCTCGTAGAGATCCCAGTATTTCTTGCGCGCGACGTAGGGGTCGTGCGGGTGTGTAAAGCTGACCGTCAGACACCACGGGCGCGCATCGTGGCGGCGCCCCAGATCATAGACCTTGCGGGTGGCGTGATAGGCGACCTCGTCGTCATATTCCATCTGGTTGGTGATCTCGGCCACGCCCGACCCCGTGACCGAGCCCATGTTGTGATACCACCATTCGATCCGCTCGCCCGGCTTGCGATAATCGGGGGTCCAGCCGAAATCGGGCGGGTAGACATCGGTGGTCAGACGCTCCTCGAAGCCGTGCAGCTGGTCGGGGCCGACAAAATGCATCTTGCCTGACAGGCAGGTGTGATAGCCTGCGCGGCGCAGGTGGTGGGCATAGGTGGGAATGGACGAGGCAAACTCGGCCGCGTTGTCATAGACGCCCGTGGCACTGGGCAACTGCCCCGACATGAACGCCGCCCGCCCCGGCGCGCACAGAGGCGAGGCGGTATAGGCGTTGCGGAACCGTGTGCTGCGGGCGGCCAGTTTCTTGATGTTGGGCGCGTGCAGCCAGTCGGCGGGGCCGTCAGGGAACAGCGTGCCGTTCAGCTGGTCGACCATGAAGATCAGGATGTTGGGCTGTTTGGCCGGAGCGTCAGTCATGATTGCCTCTCGATCAAAGTGTTCAGCGTGCGCAGTGCCGCATCGCAAGCGCCGTGATCGTCACGGCCCGACAGGGCTGCGCGCAGGTACAGACCGTCGATCAGGGCGGCCATGGTTTCGGCGTCGTTCACCGGATCGGCGCTGACTCCGCGCAGGGCATGGGTCAGGTTCGACCGCAACCGCCGCTGGTACAGGTGCAGCAATCGCAGGGTGTCAGGGCTCGACGCGGCACGGCCATAAAAGGTCATCCACGCGCTGATCGTTGCGGGGGCAAAGCATGATTGGGCAAAGCTGCCGCGCACAATGGCGGCGGCGCGGTCGGCGTGGCAGGAGGTATTGGCCAGTGCTGCGCGCACCTCGGTTGCATATTCGGTCAGGATGTGGCGCATCGCGGCCAGAAATATCTGGTCCTTGCCACCGAAATAGTGGTGCGCCAGCGCTGTCGACATGCCGGCACGGCGCGCGATTTGCCCCACCGTGACATCCAGCGATCCCGCAGCCCCGATTTCCGCGATGGTGGCCTGCACCAGTGCGGATCGTCTGATCGGTTCCATTCCCACTTTGGGCACGGCCTATCCCTCCATTGCTTGGCGCAAAGGATTGGGGATTTTTACTGACTAGTCAATCAATAAAAAATTGTCACATCTTGGTGGCATTGATCGGCGGGGTGATCGGACGGCGGTTCAGCTGCGCTTCGCGCCATGTGATAAAGGTGACCGCGCCCAGGATCAGCACGCCCCCCAGCACCACCCAAATGTCTATCGGTTCATTGAACACCAGCAGGCCCAAGAGCGTGGCCCAGACCAGTTGCAGAAAGGTAATCGGCTGCGTCACCGTCACAGGTGCCGAGGCAAAGGCCAGCGTCATGGTATAATGCCCCGCCTGCGCAAACAGCGCGACAAGTGCCAGAATACCGATCTGCCCCCATGTGGGCGTGACCCAGTCCAGCGCCGCCAGCGGCGCAAGGCCAAGCGACACAAAGATGGTTAGCATGAAGACCACGACGGTGGGCTTGACCTCGTCCGTCATGATCTTGGCCAGCAGGTACGACCCCGAAAACACCGCCGCCGCCGCCAGCATGGCGATATGGCCGTTGGACACTTCACGAAAACCCGGCCGCAGGATCACTGCCGTGCCGACCAGCGCCACGATCACCGCAACGATACGGCGGGCCGCCAGCCGTTCGCCCAGAAAAAGCGCCGCCCCGATCGACACAAAGACCGGCGCAAGGTAGTTGATCGCCGTCAGCTCAGCGATGGGAATGCGGGTCATGGCATAGAACCACAGCGACACGCCAATCGCATGGAACAGCCCGCGAAAGGTGAACAGTTTCCACTGGCGCGGTGTCAGGTTGGCACGGCGCACGTCGCCCAGCATCGGGATCAGAAACACCATCCCCAACACATAGCGCAAGAACGCCGACTGCGCGGGCGGCATCGTCGGCCCCATTGATTTGACCAGCGCGGTCACGGCTACAAAACACAGCCCCGTCACCAGCATCCACAAAATGCCCGTCATGGGGCGCGGTTCTTGTCCATTTATCATGGGCGTATCAATGGGCAAGCCCGCAACGAGGTGCAAGAGCCTGCGCGCAACGTTCTGCCTGACAGCAGCCTATGACATTGAACCAGCTTGTTTTCACGCAACGGGGTTCAGGCCCGAACGCCGGACAGCTCTCGGACGACCGCATCCAACAGCGCCGCCTGGTCCTGCGCCCCGTCCAGCCGCAGCACGGGCACGCTCAGGGAGTCCAGCCAACCCTCGTGCTGCGCCCGGTTGCGGCCGGAAAAAGCAGGATCATCATAATGAGAGGCCCAGTCGCGAAACGCCAGATGGGCCAGATGCATGTCTCCGCCCGGCAGGATACGCGCACCGTGGCGCTGCGCCTCTCTGGCGTCCAGCCGCTGCATCCGCACCTCGGTGGGGGTGTATACATAGATGATCATGTCGACATCCTCGACCAGCGCCTCGCCCCAGCCGATGAAAGAGCCGGACAAGATCCAGCCATCCGTCCGTGCCTGTTCGGCCTGGATCATGTGGACGCGATCTTCGGGCGGACGTTTGGTGGTAAAGGGCGGGTCGGTCGGCAACCAGTAAAAGTTGTCCACATCCAGCTGTGGCACCCGCAGGTGCGCCGACAGGCTCTGCCCCAGCGTTGACACGCCGGAACAGGACGCGCCGAGTATATACAGTCTTGAAGATCGGGTCATGGGATCACCGTGCGCTACGCTGCCCGGTTATCATGCAGCGCACCCCCGATCAACGGCGCGTGTCTTGGTGTCACATCCAGATCAGTTTGAGTGCAATCGCCCACATGACCAGCGCGATCAGCACGTCCAGCACCTGCCAGCTGCGCGAATTGGCAAACAGCGGCCGCAAGCGCCGCGCGCCATAACCCAGGGCAAAGAAGAACACGAAACTGGCCGTCACCGCCCCCGCGCCAAACGCCAGCTTGCCAGGGTATTGCGCCGACACCGATCCCAGCAGCACCAACGTGTCCAGATAGACATGCGGGTTCAACCAGGTCAGCGCCAGCGCCACCAGCACCGTGGCCCGCAACGATCCGCCCCGCGCCGCCGCCGCGTCCAGCGACTGTCCGCCGCGCCACGCGCTTGCTGCATGGCGCCAGCCGTACCACAGCAGGAACGCCGCGCCAAACCAGCGCATCACGTTTTCCAGCCAGGGCACCGCCGCGGCCAATGTGCCAAACCCTGCCACCCCCGCTGAGATCAACAGCGCATCGGACAGGGCACAGGCCAGACAGACCCAGAATACATGGGCCTGTATCAACCCCTGACGCAGCACAAAGGCATTCTGGGCGCCAATGGCCAGAATCAACGAAAGCCCCAGATAAAACCCTGGCAAGAATGATGTCATCCGTGATGTCCCTACAGCGCGTCGCACCTGTTTACGGCGGCACAGCAGTCTGCGCAAATCTGCACATGAATTCACTGCTGCGTGATACGCGTTACTTTTTTGTCATATTTCTCAAATCAGAGGTTGGCGTGGCGTCAATCCTGCACCATATGCACAAGACTGATCACTTAAGGAACGCCAAGATGTCCGCCCTGCCCCACAGCCTTGTTCTCTCCGCTACCGATTTCGACATGATCGAAAGCGCTTTGGAAACGCAGGAAAAGATTCTGGCTGTACAGGTCCGTGCCGGTGGCGAAACCGCCGAAGCCCGCCTGACCGCATTGCGTTCGGTGCTGCGCCGCTTGCGCCGCCAGCGCCCGCAGATCGAAGCCCCCCAGGGCTGGGGCAGCATTGCGCGCGGCCTGTTCTGCAACAAAAACGCCGCTCCGGTGACAGAGCAGCGTTCTGATCTTGTAAACGGTGGGCCGGCTTAGGCTCAGGCCCCTACTCTTCGCCCAGCTGATCCATCACCTCGTCCGAGGCTTCAAAGTTGGCGGTGACGCGCTGCACGTCGTCATCGTCTTCCAGCGCGTCAATCAGCTTCATCAGCTTTTGCATGCTTTCCAGATCCATCTCGGTGGTGACGGTGGGTTTCCACACCAGCCGCGTGGCGTCGCTTTCGCCCAGCGCGGCTTCCAGTGCGGTGGACACCTCGTTCAGGTCGGTGTCGGCGCACCAGATCACATGCCCGTCCTCGGTGCTTTCCACGTCTTCGGCGCCCGCTTCGATTGCGGCCATCATCACCGTATCGGCGTCACCGATGGCGGCGGGATAGACGACCTCGCCCTTGCGGTCGAACATGAAACCGACGCTGCCGGTCTCACCCAGGTTGCCGCCGTTCTTGGTGAACGTCGAGCGCACCACAGATGCGGTGCGGTTGCGGTTGTCGGTCATCGCCTCGACGATCACCGCGACACCGTTGGGGCCGTACCCCTCGTAACGGATTTCTTCGTAATCCTCGCTGTCGCCGCCTTGCGATTTCTTGATCGCGCGGTCGATCACGTCCTTGGGCACCGAAACCGACTTGGCCTCCTTGATCGCCAGACGCAAACGCGGGTTCTTGTCGGGATCCGGGTCGCCCATCTTGGCAGCCACGGTAATTTCCTTGGACATCTTGGAAAACACCTTGGCGCGCAACTTGTCCTGACGCCCCTTGCGGTGCTGGATGTTCGCCCATTTTGAGTGGCCTGCCATAACGCCTCCGATTTGCAACTGACATGCGCCGCCGCGCGGCTTTGTCGGCTGCTATAGTGCACCATGCGGGGGGGCCGCAAGCCCGTCCAGATATGCACGCCCGCGCCTCTTCTCTGGTTCAGAAAATCCTGGGGGAGGCGCGCAAGCGCCGGGGGCAAAGCCCCCATCCTGTTCCCGCGCGCCAAAAAGCATCAAATTGCACTGGCCGCTCCCGTGCCTGCGTTCTACGTTGCCGCGCATGACAACAGATCAAATCATCCTCTTCACCCTGTTCGGCGCCGTCTTTGGATTGCTGCTGTGGGGCCGCTTCCGTTACGATCTTGTGGCCTTTGCCGCGCTGATGACCGGCGTGGTGCTGGGCGTGGTGCCGGAAAAAGACGCTTTTTCCGGGTTCGGGCATCCTGCCACGCTGATCGTGGCGCTGGTGCTGGTGGTGTCGGCGGGGCTGGTGCGCTCGGGGGCTGTGTTGCTGATCACCCGCACGCTGATTGATGCCAGCCGCAGCCTGGGCGCGCATATCACCATCATGGGCGCGGTGGGCGGCGTTTTGTCGGCCTTCATGAACAACGTGGCCGCGCTGGCCCTTTTGATGCCCGTCGACATCCAGACCGCCCGCAAGGCGGGCCGCCAGCCGGGGCTGAGCCTGATGCCGCTGAGCTTTGCCACCATTCTGGGCGGCATGGCCACGCTGATCGGCACACCACCCAACATCATCATCGCCTCGATCCGGCAGGAAGCACTGGGTGAACCGTTCCGCATGTTCGACTTTGCTCCCGTCGGCGGCATTGCGGCGATTGCGGGTCTGGCCTTTGTCGCGCTGATCGGCTGGCGACTGATCCCCAGCCGCGAAGACGCCACGCTGAACCGCGAAGACATCTCGCAGTATATTGCCGAGCTGATCATTCCCGAAGACAGCAAACTGATCGGCCAGCGCATTGCCGAACTGCAAGAGATTGCGGACGGGGCAGACGTTGCCGTCCTTGGCCTGATCCGCGATGGCAAGCGGCGCTATGGCTCGGCCCGAAACGTGGCCTTGCTGGCGGGGGATGCGCTGGTGATCGAGGCAGCGCCCGACGCACTGGACGAATTCCGCTCGACCCTGAAGCTGAGCGTGGCGGACGCCGAGCGCGAAGAGCGGCTGAACGCCGACGGCGAAGGTGTCGAGATTATCGAGGTCGTGATCCCCGAAGGGTCGCGTCTGGACGGGCGGACGGCACAGACCGTGGGGCTGGCATGGCGTCAGCGCACGGTGCTGCTGGGCATTTCCCGGCAGGGGCGCAAGATCACCTCGCAGCTGCGCAAGACCCAGTTGCAGGCGGGCGACATCCTGTTGCTGCTGGTGCCCCGCGACACTGCCGCACACGTCACCGACTGGCTGGGCGTTCTGCCGTTGGCCGATCGCGGGCTGGCGGTCACCGAGAATTCCAAGGTCTGGCTGGCCATCGGCCTGTTCGCCGGTGCCGTTGCTGCCGCCAGTTTCGGCCTGATCTACCTGCCCATCGCGCTTGGCCTTGTGGTCATCGCCTATGTGCTGGCCCGCATCGTGCCCCTGTCCGAGCTTTACACACATATCGAATGGCCCGTGGTCGTCCTGCTGGGGTCGATGATCCCGCTGGGGGCTGCTTTGGAGACATCGGGCGGCACCGAACTGATCTCGGGTGCGCTGGTCAACCTGACCGACGGGATGCCGGCCTGGGTGGTGCTGAGCGTGCTGATGGTGGTCACCATGACCCTGTCGGACGTGTTGAACAACACCGCCACCACGATCGTCGCCGCCCCCGTGGGCATCCAGATGGCACAAAGCCTGAACGTCTCGCCCGATCCGTTCCTGATGGCGGTGGCGGTGGCGGCGTCCTCGGCGTTCCTGACGCCCATCGGCCACAAGAACAACACCCTTATCCTCGGCCCCGGTGGCTATCGCTTTGGCGATTACTGGCGGATGGGGCTGCCGTTGGAGATCATCGTGGTCTGCGTGTCGATCCCGGCCATCCTGTTTTTCTGGCCGTTGTAAGGCGCTCCAAAAAAAATCTAGCCCCCTGCCCCCCTGCGCGTTTACGCTTCCCGTTAGGGGAGAGCATCATGGAACAGGCAGACGCCATCATCGTGGGCGCGGGGCTGGCCGGACTGGCCGCCGCGGCCGAGTTGGGGGACCGGGGCAAGCGGGTGATTGTCGTCGATCAGGAGCCGCGCAGCGGGCTGGGGGGGCAGGCGTTCTGGTCCCTTGGCGGGCTGTTCATGATCGACACCCCCGAACAGCGGCGCATGGGCATTCGCGACAGCCGCGATCTGGCCCTGTCCGACTGGATGGGCAGCGCACAATTCGACCGTTCCGAGGACGCATGGCCGCGCAAATGGGCCGAGGCGTATATCGACTTTGCTGCGGGCGAGATGCGCCCGTGGCTGCACCAGATGGGCCTGCGCTGGTTTCCGGTGGTGGGCTGGGCCGAGCGGGGCGGCGGCTTTGCCGACGGGCATGGCAATTCGGTGCCGCGCTTTCACATCACCTGGGGCACCGGCCCCGGCACAATGGAACATTTTGCCCGCCGCTGTATCGAGCACGAGGGCGCGGGGTTGGTCTCGTTCCAGTTCCGCCACCGCGTTGACCGCATCGACATGACCAACGGGGCCGCCGCAGGCGTGTCCGGCACGGTACTGGCCGATGACACGGCACCGCGCGGGGCGTCGACCAACCGTGATGCGGTGGGGGATTTTGCGTTCAAGGCCGCCTCGGTCATTGTCACTTCAGGCGGCATCGGCGGCAATTTCGAAATGGTGCGCAAGGCGTGGCCAACCGCGCGGCTTGGCCCCGCACCGAAAGAGATGGTCGCGGGCGTGCCCGCCCATGTGGATGGCCGCATGATCGCCATTTCCGAACAGGCCGGCGGACATGTGATCAACGGCGACCGCATGTGGCACTATACCGAAGGCGTGAAGAACTGGGACCCGATCTGGCCCGCCCACGGCATCCGCATCCTGCCCGGCCCCTCGTCCATGTGGTTCGACGCCACCGGCAAACGCTTTGCCCCGCCCGTCCTGCCCGGTTTCGACAGCATGGGCACGCTGCGGGCGATTTTGGCCACGGGGTATGATTATAGCTGGTTCATCCTGACCCAGAAGATCATCAAAAAGGAGTTTGCCCTGTCGGGGTCGGAGCAGAACCCCGATTTCACCTCGGCCAGGTGGTCCGAGGTGATCCGCCAGCGCATCCTGTCGGGCAAGCGCGCCACGGGTCCGGTCGAAGCGTTCAAGGAACATGGCGCGGATTTTGTGGTGGCCGACGATCTGGACAGGCTGGTGGCGGGCATGAACCGGATCGGGGATGTGCCGCTGGACACCCAAGCCTTGCGCGCGCAGATCGTGGCGCGCGATTTGCAGGTGGACAACCCTTTCAGCAAGGACGCGCAGATGATGGCGATACATGCCGCCCGCCACTATCGTGGCGACAGGCTGATCCGCACCGCCAAGCCGCACAGGTTCCTTGATCCGGCGAACGGCCCGCTGATCGCGGTCAAGCTGCATATCCTCACGCGTAAAACGCTGGGCGGGCTGCAAACCAATCTGGACAGCCAGATGATCGGCGCAGATGGTGCCCCCGTTCCGGGGCTGTTCGCCGCCGGAGAGGTCGCAGGTTTTGGCGGTGGCGGCTATCACGGGTACAATGCGCTGGAAGGCACGTTTCTGGGCGGATGCATCTTTTCGGGGCGCAATGCGGGGCGGTCTCGGGCGATTGGCTAGGATCCAGACCCTTCTGTATCTCCGATCTGTTATTGTTCCCCCGTCAGCGACCTTGGCCGAGGTCACTGACGGGACGGTGTATGGCGTCAGAGCCTTGTGGCCCAAGTTGAATTGGGACCACGTTTGCTAGCGAGCCAGCACTGTCTCTCTTCATCCATCTCGAACAGTTGCTTGTGGCCAGCTTGGACCACGGATCAGAAGGAAGAGAACATGAACAGGATAACACGAGACGCAATCCTTGGCATAGATGTCAGCCGCGATTGGCTGGACATTCATTGCCTGCCAAGCAATCAGAGACTTCGATTGCCCAATTCCGAGGACGGGCATGCGCGCGTGGGCGCCCTGGCAAAGTCAGCCTGTGCGCTGGTTTGTTTTGAGGCCACAGGGGGGCAGGAATGGCGTCTGTGGTCGGCCCTCGACGTTGCAGGGGTCGCGACCAGGCAACTGCCGCCCGCGCAAATCAAAGCCTTTGCCGCCAGCCGGGGCACGCGGGCGAAAACGGATAGGATCGACGCGGAGCTTATCGCGCGGTTCATGGCCTTTCGGCCTGATGCAGGGCGGACCTTGCCGCATGAAAAGATACGTCTTCTCAGGGCTTTGGTGTCCAAGCGTGGTCAGCTCGTCGAAACACGCAAACGGCTTTTGGCGCAAATCAAGGCGCATGCGAAACTGGGTTCGGATGATCTGTTCGACGTCATGGATGGTGACCTGAAAGACCTACTGGATCGCCAGATTGCAGGACTTGAGGTCCGGATCGAACAGATCATCGCCTCAGAGGAAGGCCTTGCCACGACTGCTGCCATCTTGCGTTCAGTTCCCGGCATTGGCCCGGTCGCCAGCACGATGTTGATCGCTGAAATGCCGGAACTCGGCCAGATCACGGGCGAACAAGCCGCCGCGCTGACAGGCCTTGCGCCCATTGCCCATGACAGCGGCGCGATGCGGGGCAAGCGCGCTATCGGAGGCGGCCGGCGCCCGCTGCGACACGTTATGTTCCAGGCGGCGCTCGTCGCCAGTCACCACAATCCCGTCCTGAAGCCGTTCGCAGACCGCCTTCGCGAAGCCGGAAAACCACACAAAGTGATAATCACCGCCGTCGCAAGAAAGCTTGTGACAATCGTGAACGCCCTTTGCAAAAGTCGACAGAAATGGACTACTCAACTCGCTTGAGAAATACAGTTGCTAGGTCACATACCCATAAAAGGGATTCACAGACTTTAGAAAACGTGATTCACTTTCCGGCAAATGTGGAGGTGAGAATGGCACGTTTTGATTTGACAGATTTTGAATGGTCGGTGATCCAGCCGTTGCTGCCGACGAAGGTGCGCGGCAAGCCGCGTGTGGATGACCGGCGGGTTTTGAACGGCATCTTCTGGCGCTTGCGGACTGGTGCGCCCTGGGCAGACATTCCTGCCCGATACGGGCCGCATACGACCTGTGTGAACCGCTTCAACCGCTGGCGGCGTGCGGGCCACTGGGCGCGTATTCTTGAAGCAATATCAGAGGCATATGAGGGTGAGGTGCAAATGATTGACAGCTCCTCCATCCGGGTACACCAACAGGGCGCAAATGGCCCTAAAAAAGGGGGCGATCCGATTGCCTGGGTCGCTCAAGGGGCGGGCTGACAACGAAAATCCACGCTTTGGTGGACGCGCTTGGCCGCCCGATCCGGCTCATGCTGACGGCTGGGCAGGCCTATGATGGACACGCGGCAGAGCAGATGCTGGATCGACTGAAAGAAGGCTGCAGCGTGCTGGCGGATCGCGCCTATGACAGCAACGCGATCCGTGATTTGATCGCCAAACAGAAGGCGCAAGCCGTGATCCCTTCGATGCCGCAACGCAATCCTGTCATCGCGCATGATCGCGAGCGTTACAAAGCACGCAACGCAGTGGAGCGTTTCTTCAACAAACTCAAAAACTTCCGCGCGGTAGCAACAAGATATGACAAACGCGATGATAATTTCCTCGCATCCATACAACTCGCGTCAATCAGGATCTGGTTGCGAACTTATGAGTCGGTGACCTAAGCTCCAAGGCCCGTGCTGGCCCGGACAAAACGCGAAAAAGCTAAGCATTGTATGATTTTTGGCATCAATCAGCCATTTTAACGCCATATTCCGGCGCAAGATTGTACGCATAGCAATCCGGGGCCGTTATGGACTTTCTTTACATCTTCCTTTCGAGCGTGGTTTCGAAATTCACCGATATGGGGTCGCGGCTGGCGCTTCTGTATTTGTGCATCACTGTGCTGATCGTCTATGGTCTGTGGCTGTGGCGCGGACGGCCCAGCAGCTTTATTGCCTATTTGCTGCCAAAAGAGGTCTATCTGCACAAATCCAACATCGTCGATATCAAGATTTTCCTGTTCAACATTCTTTTGTCGGCCTCTGGTCTGTTTGCCGCAGTGACCATGACGCCGCTGGTCACCAATGGCGTGCTGAACAGTCTGCTGAGCTTTACCGGCAAATCCACAGCGCCACCTGATCTGTCCCTGTTCAAGATGGCGCTGGCAACGGCGATCATGATCCTGACGCTGGATTTCTGCAAATACTGGGCGCACCGGCTGCATCACGAAGCCACGATCCTGTGGCCGTTTCACGCCCTGCATCATTCCGCCGAGGTCATGACACCGCTGACCGCCAACCGGAACCACCCGGTGTTTCTGCTGTTGCGCACGCTGTTCACCTCGATGATTTTTGGTGCGGTACAGGCGCTGGTGCTGTTCCTGCTGATGGGCAAGATCGAGCTGTTGACCATCGGAACAGTCAACGCCGGATACTTTCTGTTCAACATGCTTGGGTCGAACCTGCGTCACAGCCATGTCTGGCTGAGCTATGGGCCGGTGATGGAACATGTGTTCATTTCGCCCGCCCAGCACCACATTCACCATTCGATTGATCTGAAACATTACAACAAGAATTACGGCGAGGTTTTTGCCATCTGGGATCTGATGTTCGGCACGCTTTATGTACTGCGCAGCCACGAACAGATTTCCTATGGCTTGTCAGACGCCACCGGCGCGCGCATCGAACAGCCCTATCCGGATCTGACAACGGCGCTGTTGCATCCCTTTGCCGACAGCTGGCGCGCCCTTTGGAAAGGCACGTCGCGCGATCCGCAGGCGACTGCGGCCTCAGAAGAGCGGCCCCAAACATGACCCGCGGCCTGTCCATCTGGCTGGATGCCCTGCGTGTGCTGGCCACGATTGTGGTTGTGCTGTCGCATGTCGCCTATCCCAGATTCACCCGTGGGGATTACATTGTTATCCGCGAACTGAACCTTGGCAGCGACAGCGTTATCCTGTTCTTCGTAATTTCGGGGCTGGTCATCGCCTATGCCGCGCAACGCGATGCGTCGCTACCGCGCTTTGCGTTCAACCGCATCACGCGTCTGTTGTCGGTGCTGGCCCCTGCGCTGCTGCTGACATTTGCGCTGGACCAGATCGGCCGGCACCTTGGCCCCGAGGCCTATACCAGCTTTTACAATCCCGCCTCGCTGGGCGAAATGCTGGGGCGCGGTTTGTCGATGTCGAATGAATGGGGCCCGTTCGAACGCATCCGGCTGGGGTCGAACGGGCCGCTGTGGTCGCTGAGCTATGAAGCGGGCTATTACGCGCTGTTCGCCGCCGCGTTTTTTCTGGGCGGCGCGCGCAGATTGGCTGTGCTGACCCTGTTGGTGCTGATCATCGGGCCGCGTGTGCTGTTGCTGATGCCGGCCTGGCTGATGGGGGTCTGGCTGTGGCATTGGGTGGCCGCAGGCAAGGCAGACCGCCTGTCGCCGGGATCTGCACGGGTGTTGGCCTGCGCGGGGCCGGTTCTGTATGTGCTGTGCCAATGGGCCGACGTGCCCGATACGCTGGCGGCGATGACGGCAGAGGCGGTCGCGCCGCTGAACTATCGCGCGCTTCTGGCCTTTTCCGACGAATTTATCTGGAACGCATTGCTGGGTGGCATGGCTGTCGTGCACATCATGGGCATGGCTCGCTTGCTGCAAGGCTACCAACGCGCCCACCCCCGCGTGCGCTGGTGGGCCGGTGCCAGCTTTTCAATCTATGTGACGCATTATCCGATGCTGCACCTGATCGACGCGGCCTTTCCTGCCGAGACACTGGCCCGCGACGGGTTGCTGGTTGTCGGATCAATCACGGTCGGGCTGGTCTTTGCGCAGGTCTTTGAACGCCATATCACGGATCAGCGCCGGTTGATCCTGTCGCTGGCTGCGCGACTGCCAAGGCGGCGGCCTGTGCGCGCGCTCTGACGTCTGGTCAAAGGACGCCCCGCGTTTTCAGACCTTGCCGTTGGCCGACAGCAAAACGGCAATGGGGCGCGCCGACTGGATTTCCGCCAGAACGATCACCAGACTTGCCGTCAGCGGCACCGCCAGCAAGGCGCCGGCCAGCCCCCACAGCGTGCTCCAGAACGCCAGCGCCAGCAGCACGACAAAGGGGCTGAGGTTGAACGCCCGCCCCATCATGCGCGGTTCAAGATAGGCCCCCACCACCAGCTGCGCCGTCGTCAATGCCACCAGGACCGCCCCCGCCATGCTGAGCGTGCCGAATTGCGCAAGGCTCAGCAGGACAGGAAAGATCACGCCGATCAGCGAGCCAATGTAGGGGATGTAGTTCAGGAACGCGATCAGCACCGCCCAGAACAGGGCAAATTCGATGCCCAGCAGCAGCATGATGACATAGCAGATGGCCCCCAGGATCACATTCAGCGTGGTCTTGACGAACAGATATTGCCCGATCCGGTCATTCACCCGTGACAACAGCGAAATCGCGCGGCTGCCCGCCTCTTCGCCGCCCATGGCCATCACCACCTTGCCCGCCATGGCACCGCGCTCCGCGATGAAAAAGCTGGCGTAAAGAACCACAAGGAACAGCGTCGTGCCAAAGCCGCGCAGGGACAACAGCGCAGGCGCGATCCACGAGCGGAAATCGACCTGATCCAGCGTGACACTGCGCACATTGGCCCAGGTCGGTTCGTCCTCGATGCCCAGCAGGCTGGCATTGCGGGTGATCAGGTTTTCAAGGTTGGTCTCGTAGCTGGGCAAGGCGGCGGCCACCTGCCCCAGATTGTTGAGGACCAGAATGAACAACAGGATCACGAACAGGGTAAAGGCGATCAGGATCACCGCACGCCGCGCCCAGTCCGGCAGACGGCCCACGACGGGCAGCTGTCGCATGCTTTGGGCTGCGGCCAGAAGGATATAGACCGAAATCAGCGCCGCCAGCACCGGCAGCAACACCGGCTTGCCGATCCACAGCAGCCAGCCGATCATCAGGGTCAGTGCAATTCCATAGGTCGCATTGCGCATAGTGTTCCTGTCTTCCCTGCGATGAATGTGCAGTGGCCCCCCAACACGCCGCTTAAAGGCCCCTTACAACGGCCACAAAAACGGAATGATCGCCGAGGCCAGCAAACCGACGCTCAGATTCAGCGGAATGCCCACACGCATGAAATCGGTGAATTTGTAGCCGCCGGGGCCATAGACCAGCATGTTGGTCTGATAGCCGATGGGCGTGGCAAAAGACGCGCTGGCCGCCACCATCACCGCCACCACCAACGCGCGCGGATCAATGCCCAGTGCGCTGCCCAGACCGATGGCAATCGGCGTCATCACCACCGCCACGGCATTGTTGCTGACCAGTTCGGTCAGCACACTGGTCAGCAGGTAGATCGCCCAGATGATAAAGAACGGTGGCAGGTCCGAAATCAGGGGCGCAATGCCATTGGCAATCAGCGCCACCGCCCCCGACGCTTCCAGTGCCGCCCCGATGGCCAGCATCGCAAAGATCAGCGCCAGCAGACTGCCGTCGATAAATTCAAACGCCTCGTCCGCGTCGATACAGCCGGTGATCAGCACCAGCGCCACCGCCAGCACACTCAGCAGCAGGATCGGGGCCACGCCAAAGGCAGCCAGCGCCACGATGCCAATCAGCGCGCCGACAGCAATCGGCGCATGCCCGCGCCGGAACGCGCGGCTTGAGGGGTGCGAGACGTCGACCATATCCATGTCGGCGGCCAGCCGCGCGATGTCTTCCTGCGCACCTTCCAGCAGCAACGTGTCGCCCACGCGCACCACCAGATCGTCCAGCTGCTGCCCGATGTTCTGATTCCGCCGGTGCACCGCCAGCGTATAGACCCCGTACCGCCGCCGCAGCCGCATTGACCCCAGCGAGCGGCCGATCATCTTGCAACCGGGCGTAATCAGCACCTCGACGGTCTGGGTTTCCACCGCAGACACCTGATCGACCCGTTTGAGTTCCTTGTTGCTTTGCAGGCTCAGCAGTTCGGTCATCTGGGTGCGCAGAACCACGCGGTCGCCCACCTGCAATTTGACCCCCGCCAGATTGCGCCGCAGCGACAGGTCGCCGCGCACCACGTCGATCAGCCGCACGCCTTCACGTTTGAACAGTTGCACGCCGGACACCTCGCGCCCGATCAGGTTGCTGTCGGGGGGGATCACCGCCTCGGTGAAAAACTTCATCTTGCGCTTGTCGCTCAACAGATTGGCCATGCTGTCACGTTCGGGCAGCAGCCACGGGGCGATAAAGCGCAGATAGATCATACCCCAGACCACCAGAATGGCCCCCAGCGGCGTCACCTCGAAAATCGAAAAAGCCGCCATGCCGTTGGCCCGCGCCGCACCATCCACCAGCAGGTTGGTCGAAGTTCCGATCAGCGTCAGCGTGCCGCCCAGGATCGCGGCATAACTAAGTGGAATCAGCAGCTTGGACGGGGCCAGACCCATCGTCTTGGAGATCTGCATGAACACGGGAATCATCACCACAACCACCGGCGTGTTGCTGACGATGGCACTGGACCCGACCACAAAGGCCATCAGCAAACCGATTGCCAGCGCCGGATTGGTGCGGGCATGGCGGCTGGCCAGCCCGGTGAACGCATCCAGCGCGCCGGTGCGCACAAGCGCCCCCATGATGATGAACATCGCCGCGATGGTCCAGGGCGCCGGGTTGGCCAGCACCAGCCGCGCCGCATCATAGGGCAGCACGCCGGTGGCCAGCATCACCGCCGCCCCCGCAATCGCCACAACCTCGGTCGGGAAGGTCTCGCGCAGGAACAGGATGAACATGATCCCGACGATGCCCAGTGTTAATACCGCACTGCCGGTCTGCGAAAGCTGGAGAAGGCCCATATGTGGCGGCTCTACCTTGTGAAAATGTCCGTTGGACACTTTTGCCGATCAGGCGCGGCGCTGCAAGCACCTGTGCGTCCGGTTACGCTTGTCAGATCAACAATTCGGCAGATCGCGCCTGTTTTCGGACCAACGCGCGCTCAGACCACCGGCGCCGGACCGGCTGGCGCCAGCCGCCCGCCATGGCGCACCATCTCGATACGCGTGGCCTTGCCGGTCTTGTCGTCGGTCTCGATGTAAACGCCCGACAGGGTCACCTCGCCCAGCGCGGGTGTGAACCGCTCTTTGGGCATGCCGGTGATGAACCGGCGCAACGGCTCGTCGCGCTGCATCCCGATCACGCTGTCATAGTCACCGCACATGCCCGCATCGCTCAGATAGGCGGTGCCCTTGCGCAAGATCATCGCATCTGCCGTCGGCACATGGGTGTGCGTGCCCACCACCAATGACGCGCGCCCGTCGCACCAATGACCCATGGCCATCTTCTCGCTGGTCGCCTCGCAGTGAAAATCGACAATCACCGCCGACGCCTGTCCGCCCAGTGGATGGGTGCGAAACACCTGTTCCGTGGCCGAGAACGGATCGTCAAAGGGGCGTTTCATGAACACCTGCCCCAGCGCCTGGCAGACCAGAACCTTGCGTCCGCCGCGCGCCTCGAACAGACGCGCGCCCTTGCCGGGGGCGGATTTCGAAAAATTCAGCGGCCGGATGATGCGCGGCTCGGCCTCGCAAAACTGCAACATGTCCTTCTGGTCAAAGGCATGATCCCCCAGCGTCACACAATCCGCGCCCGCCTCAAGAATGCCGCGCGCGTGCGCCGCCGACAGCCCCATACCCGAGGTCGCGTTCTCGCCGTTGACCACGACAAAATCCAGTTTCCACGCCGCACGCAGCTTGGGCAGTTCGGAAGTCACCGCCTGCCGGCCCGCGCGGCCCATCACATCACCTAAGAACAATATTTTCATACGGCCCTCTTATGCGCCCCGACAGGTCCCGAACAAGCCCCCCGACTTCTTTTGGCCCAAAATATCCTGGGGGAGCGCCGCAAGGCGCGGGGGCAAAGCCCCCAACCAGCGCGCTCAAAACGAGAACACATCCGTTTCAGTCACAATCATATCCAGCCGCTGGTCGGTTTCTTCCATCGGCAGCGCCTCGGCCTCTTGCGCGGCAAAGGCAAAGCCCACCGCCAGCACCGGCCCCCGTGCGCGCAACCCTTCCAGCGTGCGGTCATAAAATCCGCCGCCATAGCCCAGCCGCCCGCCGTGCCGGTCAAAGGCCACCAAGGGCACGATCAGGATTTCGGGCACCATCCATACATCATCCATCGGGACACGCGCCCCGAACGGACCTTCGCGCAGGGGCGCGTCCGGCTCCCACTGCGAAAACAGCAAAGGCAGCCCGGCGCCCTGAATCACCGGCACGCCCACAGGGCCATAGGCCGATGCCTCGGCCATCGCGGGCAGCGGATCAATCTCGGTGCGGATCGGAAGGAAACCGGCCAGCGGCACGCCGCGATGCCCCGCCAGCACTTCGGACAACAGGCCGCTGGCGGCGGGCCCTGCGATTTCATACGCCGCCTTGCGCCGGACAAAAGCAGCCTTGCGCGCCGCGGCCTTCTCTGCCGCCAGCATCACAGCAGCACCGCCGCCGCCAGGCCAAGAAAGGCAAAAAAGCCGACCACATCCGTGACCGTCGTCACAAAGGCGCCCGAGGCCAGCGCAGGATCGACACCCACGCGGTCAAGGATCACCGGAATAACCGTGCCGGCAAAGCCTGCCACCACCATGTTCACCACCATCGCGGCGGCAATCACATAGCCCAGTTCGGCTGAACCGAACCACGCCAGTCCAACCAGCCCCATGACCACCGCGAACAAAAGCCCGTTGACCAGCCCCACCAACACCTCGCGCCGGATCACCCGCCAGACGTTGCTGCCGGTCAAATCCTTGGTCGCAATCGCGCGCACCGCCACGGTCAGCGACTGGGTGCCCGCATTGCCGCCCATGGACGCCACAATCGGCATCAGCACTGCCAGCGCGACGATCTGCGCGATGGCCATTTCGAACTGTGCAATCACCAGCGACGCCGCAATCGAAGTCAGCAGGTTGACCGCAAGCCAGGGCATCCGCTGCTTGGTTGTTTCGATCACGCGGTCCGACAGCGAGCCTTCGCCAACACCGGCCAGACGCATGATATCCTCTTCGTGTTCTTCGTCCAGAACGGCCATCGCATCATCGATGGTGATCAGACCGATCAGGCGGCCTTCGTCATCGACCACGGGGGCCGAAATCAGGTGGTACTGGTTGAACGCATAGGCCACGTCGCTTTCGGCCTGCGTGGCCGGGATCACCTGAAAGGTGTCCTCGACAATATTCATCAGCGGCACATCGCGGCGCGAGCGCATCAGCTTGCCCAGTGTCACATTTCCCACCGGATGCAGGCGCGGATCGACCACGACGATGTGATAGAACTGGTCGGGCAAGTCCTCTTCGGGCGTGCTGCGCAGGTGGTCGATGGCGTCGCCCACGGTCCAGTGTTCGGGGGCCATCACCACTTCGCGCTGCATCAGACGGCCGGCCGAGAATTCGGGGTAGGACAACGCTTGCTGCACCGCCACGCGGTCGGCATCCTCAAGAGCATCCAGAATCGCCCCCTGCTGGGTGTCGTCCATGTCCTCGACCAGATCGACAACGTCATCACTGTCGAGGTCGCGCACCGCCTGTGTCAGCACTTGCGGCGTCAGCACCGCGATCACTTCGTCGCGAATACTTTCATCCAGTTCCGACAGGATATCGCCGTCGAATTCGCGATCATACAGGCGGATCAGCCGCGAGCGATCAAAGGAATTCACCTGTTCCAGAAGGTCGGCGATGTCAGCCGGGTGCAGCGGCTCCATCAGTTCGATCAGCTTGGCCTGATCTTCGATGTCTACCGCATAAAGGATTGCACTGACCGCTTTGCGGTCCAGCTCATAGGCTTCGTCACTGCGGTCTTCCTCAACCTTGGCCTCTTCTTCGATCGTTTTGTTGTCGTCTGACATGGCCCGGCCCCCGCATTGCGCCCGCGACCATAGGCGCGGGCCTTTCGCTACACAATGGTGCGACCCTAGCAAAGGTCAATTTACCTTTTGTGATCGCCCGCTTATCGTGCAGCACATGAGCAATCAAACCCTTTTAACTGGCCATGTGCTGACCACCACAGGTGATCCCTTCGCCGACCCCGAGGCTGTGCAGATCAATGCCGACCATGGCGTGCTGATCGAGGGCAGCACGATTGTCGCCACCGGCCCTGCCGGCCAACTGCGCGCGCAAGCGCCGCAGGCTGCCGTGCATGACCATGCGGACCGGCTGATCCTGCCCGGCTTTGTCGATGCGCACGTGCATTATCCGCAAACGGCAATCATCGCGAGCTGGGGCAAGCGGCTGATCGACTGGCTGAACACCTATACCTTTCCCGAAGAATCGCGCTTTGGCGATGCGGACTATGCAGCACAGGTGTCGAACAGCTATCTGGATCTGGCGCTGGCCCATGGCACCACGTCGATGTGTTCCTTTGCCACCATCCACCCCGCGTCGGTCGATGCGTTCTTTCAGGCGGCAGCGGACCGTGACATGCGTGTGGTGGCGGGCAAGACCTGCATGGACCGCAACGCCCCCGACACACTGCGCGACACCGCGCAAAGCGCCTATGACGACAGCAAGGCGCTGCTGACCCGCTGGCACGGCACGGGGCGCGCGCATTATGCCATCACGCCGCGTTTCTCGCCCACCTCGACCCCGGAACAGCTTGAGGCACTTGGCGCGCTTTGGGCCGAACATCCCGATTGCCTGATGCAGACCCATCTGTCGGAACAGGTCGACGAAATTGCATGGGTCCGTGATCTTTACCCGAACGCGCGCGACTATCTGGACACCTACGAGGCGCACGGGCTGCTGGGCGCGCGCGGGGTCTATGGCCATGCCATCCACATGGAGCCGCGCGAGGTGGATCGTTTGGCCGAAGTAGGCGCCGCAGTGGTGCATTGCCCCACGTCGAACACCTTTATCGGGTCGGGGTTGATGGATCTGGCAGGACTGGCCGCGCGCGGGATATCCGTGGGGCTGGCCACGGACACCGGTGGCGGCTCGTCCTTTTCGATGCTGCGCACCATGGCGGCCGCCTATGAAATCGGCCAGTTGCGCGGCACCCCGCTGCACGCGCGCCATTTGCTGTGGCTGGCCACTGCCGGATCGGCGCGCAGTCTGCATCTGCACGACCGGGTCGGAACGCTGGCGGCGGGTTATGAGGCAGACATCTGTGTACTTGACCTCGCCTCGACGCCCGCGATTGCACAGCGGGCGGCCAATGTGTCGGACATCTGGGAGGCAGTCTTTGCCACGATCATGATGGGTGATGACCGTGCCGTGGCGCAGGTCTGGGTGAACGGGCGGAAGGCGGGTTAGCCCCGCGCACCATCACGCAAGTTTCTTGAGCGTTTGAAGATCGCAAACCGTGGCATAGCCCATCGCTCTTTTGATACCTGGCAAAAGCGCCGCGCCGTTCATCGCGAAACTGAGTTCGATCAAACCGGCCTCGCCATATGCGTTCACGATTTCGGCCCGTGCGTCAGGATCATCCATCCGCGTGGACACAACCGCATCGGCAAGCCGTGCAACGGCGGCCAATTCGCCGGGCAAGGCCCCGTAATCGGATTGAAGTGTCGCTGAAATAATGTCGGGAGCGACATTTGCCGTTTTCGCCAAGTTTATTTCGGCTTCGACACAGGTTCCGCAATCGGCAGCAGCAGCCCCCCGCAGGCGCGCGACGTGATAGGCTGCGGCGGGTACTTTCTTGTTCGGGTCGAGAAAACCAAAAACCTTGCCATACCGCAGCATCAGCCCAAAATCTGTCGCGGCGATCTTGTGGGCATAGTCCAATTCGACGCCAATTCGTTTCTCGGCAGCTGAAATCAACCTGCCCGCCATTTTTTTCAACATACCAATACGCCGATTCTGATAAATACCTGCAAAATGGACAGTAATCGCGGCACGAAAAGGGTGTAAACAGGAGCGTGCAGCGGGCTTTTGCCGCAGCCAATTGTCCCTACAGCGCGTCCTGCAACCGCCGCGCAAGCACATTCTGCCGCGCAATCGTTGCCCCCATGTCCAGTGTGGTGACGTGTCCGTCACGCACGATCTGGCGGCCTTCGACAAACAGGTCACGCACCGCTGTAGGCCCCGCCAGCAACAGTGCCGCCGGATCCCAGCTGCCGGCGCTTGCGATACCGCTGACATCCCAGATTGCCAGATCGGCGCGTTTGCCCACCGCGATGCGGCCACAGTCGGGGCGGCCCAGAATGTCGGCACCACCACGGGTGGCAATCTCCAACGCCTCGCGCGCGCTCATGGCGTCGGCCCCGTTGGCAACCCGTTGCAACAGCATGGCCTGACGCGCCTCGGCCACCAGATTGCCCGCGTCATTGCTGGCTGATCCGTCGACGCCAAGGCCCACGGGCACGCCTGCATCCCGCATGGCACGCACCGGTGCGATGCCGCTGCCCAGACGGCAGTTCGAGCAGGGGCAATGGGCCACGCCGGTGCGGGTGCGGGCGAACAGGTCGATCTCGGCGGCGTCCAGCTTGACGCAATGGGCGTGCCAGACATCCGGTCCGACCCAGCCCAGATCCTGCACATATGCGCCGGGACGTTTGCCATAGGCCGCAAGGCTATAGGCGATGTCCTCTTCGTTTTCGGCCAGATGGGTGTGCATCATCACGCCCTTGTCGCGCGCCAGCAGCGCCGCATCGCGCATCAGTTCCGTGCTGACCGAGAACGGCGAACAGGGGGCGACGCCGACGCGGCACATCGCTCCGTCGGATGCATCGTGAAAGGCGTCGATCACGCGGATGCAATCGTCGAGGATCGCGGCCTCGTCCTCGACCAGCGTGTCGGGGGGCAGGCCGCCCTTGCTTTCGCCGATGCTCATCGCGCCGCGCGTGGGGTGAAAGCGCAGGCCCAGTTCGGCGGCGGCGTGGATCGTATCCTCGAGCCGTGCGCCGTTGGGGTAGAGGTACAGGTGATCCGACGACAGCGTGCAACCCGACAGCGCCAGTTCCGCCAGCCCGACCTGCGCCGAGGTAAACATATGGTCGGGTGTGAACCGCGCCCAGATCGGATAGAGCGTTTTCAGCCAGCCGAACAGCAGCGCATCCTGCCCACCGGGCACGGCGCGGGTCAGCGTCTGATACAGGTGGTGGTGCGTGTTCACGAGGCCGGGGGTCACGACGCAGCCCCGGGCCTGCACTGTTTCGCCCGTGGTGGTCAGCCCCTGCCCCACGGCGGCAATCTGGCCGTCGCGCAGCAGGATGTCGGCACCGGCCAGTTCGCGGCGGTCGTCGTCCATGGTCAGGATGTGGTCGGCACCCTGTATCAGCACCTCGGTCATGGGTGTTTTGCCAGAATGGCCAGCGCCTCGGCGTGGATCTGGGCATTGGCGGCGGCCAGCACGCGCCCGCCGTTGTGGGCAGGGCCACCCTGCCAGTCGGTGACAATGCCGCCCGCAGCCTGGATTACGGCGATGGGGCCCTGAACGTCATAGGCGTTCAATCCCGCTTCGATCACCAGATCGACCTGTCCGGCAGCCACCAGCGCATAGGCGTAACAATCCATGCCGTAACGGGTCAGGCGCGCACGCCCTGCCACATCCGCAAATGCGGCAGCTTCGGCGGGGGTGCCGACCTCGGGGAAAGTGGTAAAGACAGTGGCCTGCGACAGCGGGCGAAACGCGCGCGTCTTCAAGGGCACGCGACCACGCGGGCCGTCGACCCATGCGCCCTCGGGCGTGCCGATGAAACGCTCGCCGATATAGGGCTGGTCGATGATGCCAATTTCCGGCCCGGCGACCCCGCCAACGGCAATCAGCACGCCCCATGTGGGCGTACCAGAGACGAACCCGCGGGTGCCGTCGATCGGGTCCAGCACCCATGTCAGGCCGCTGGTGCCCTCGGTTGCGCCGAATTCTTCGCCCAGAATGGCATCATCGGGGCGAAGATCGGCCAGAATCTCGCGCATCGCCTGCTCAGAGGCACGGTCTGCGACCGTCACAGGGTCGTAACCGCCATCCAGCTTGTTGTCGGCAGTCAGCGCAGTGCTGCGGAAATGTGGAAGGATCGCGGTTCTGGCAGCATCGGCCAGTAACTGCGCAACGTCCAGCAGGGCATCATGTGTTTGTGTCATGCCATTCAAGTGCCAGTGTGGCGGACGCTGTTCAAGTGAAACCGTCAGCGCTTCCTAGGCAACGTCGCTTAGAACACGGGCCAGTTCGAACAGACGACGACGCTGGTTTTGAGGGATCGCATAATACGACCGCACCAGTTCCATGGCCTCTTTGTCTTCCAGAAGATCTCCGGGAACAATGGCACTGGAAGGTTGCGTGCCTTTTGCGGCATCAAGTCCCTCGAAAAAGAACCCGACACTTACCCCCATCGCTTCCCCGATATCCCAAAGCCGCGAGGCGCTGACGCGGTTTGCACCGGTTTCGTAATTCTGGATCTGCTGGAATTTGATACCAACCATCTCGGCCAGTTTTTGTTGGGTCATGCCAATCAGCCAACGCCGCTGGCGAATGCGTTTCCCGACATGCTCGTCAACTTTGTGAGCCACTTTAACACCTCGTTCGTTATTTCCATGCTGTAGAAGTTGAGGCGTATTGGTGCGTTCAATTTCAGGCTTGGACCAGAGTACACTAGAATGTTTAGGAACATAACTGTTTGGACGTCAAAAGCAACTGTCCTGTAACTCAACTTAAGGGATTGTCCATTTCTTCCACAGCATTGTTAAACATGACAAGTATCAACCTGCCCCTACAGGAGGAAAGCTTACGTTACGGCAAGCTTGCGCAACATTCGCAATTGTCGGGGCGCAAAGGAATGTTGGGTTCCCATAGGCTTGGGCGTCAGCACCGCGTGGTCAAATGCCTGACGCCGACATTTTTGGCATCTGCAAGATTGCGTGGTCGCAGAGAAATTGCGCGGGCCGCCAATTCTACCCAAGGTAGAAATCCAACTAGCCCGCGCGCAGGCGCGCATGGTCTTCGGCCCCGAATGAGCGCCGCAAAAGATCGGCCAAAGCGTCATGTACCGTGTTCTTTGATGTCGCTGCCCCATAGAGGTTTATCATCTGCGCCGGCAGGTCGGGCAAGTGGCCACCGTGGTCGATCCGTTCCAGATGTGGTGGCTCGGTGCCTTCCAGCATCGTGTGAACTGCCAGATCAGCGCTAACCGTTGCTTCGATGGTGCGGTCGCTGTCGGTTTCCACGATCACGTCCCACTCGATGCCCGCCTTATCCAGCCGCTCGATGACGCGCGGGCGAAACGTGCAGTGGCGGCCGAATGCCAGTTTCAGCGGGCGTTGTCGCCATGCCGATCCGTTTGGCGCACCCAGCCAGCAAAGCGGTTTCTGACAGAGGGTTTCACCACCTGCATCAACAAAGGTTTCGGTGGTCAGGATCAGATCGCATTCGCCTTTGCCAAAGTCCTCTTTCAGCGCTTTGGTGTAGCAAGAGATCAGCTGCACCTGCACCCGTGGAAATTCTGCATTGAACTGTTTCAGCACACGCGGGATCGCCGGATAGACGATGTCATGGGGCACGCCCAAGCGGATGGTGCCAACAAAGGCCTGGTCCGTCAGACGCACGATCACCTCGTCGTTCAGGGCCACCATACGTTTTGCATAGACCAGCAACTGTTCGCCCGCCGAGGTCAGCGCGATGGTGCGCCCCGAGCGGTCCAGCAAGTCAAGACCCAACGTTTCTTCCAGTCGTTTGAGCTGCATCGACACCGCAGATTGGGTCAAATGCAAAAACCCGGCTGCGCGGGTGACGCCGCCGGTTTCAGCCACCGCAGCAAATGACCTTAGCGTGGTGATGTCCAGATTTCTCATTCATCAATCTCCTTGATGCATTACCGCACAAACATTCGTTTTCAATATGTGACACGAATAGGCATATACATCAACAGAATTGATGCAAACCCGATGAACCATACGACTTCAAGAAGGAGAGACACCATGTCCATGACCGATATCATCGCCCGCTCGACCCTGTTCGCCCGTAGCAATCGCAACCGCCCCAGCCGCGGCAGCCTTTTGGGATTGTGGCGTTCACGCCGCGCACTTGCGCAGCTTGACCAGACCGCACTGGACGACATTGGCGTCAGTGCCGAAGAGGCCCACCGCGAAGCGACACGCCCGATCTGGGATGTGCCCGCGATATGGAAAGACTGAACTGCGATGTCGCCCGTGAAAAAGCTGGCGGCATTGCTCCTAAAACACTTGAAACCAAGCCCTTGCGCACCGATATTTAACGCATGTAACGCCGCAGGCTGAAATCTGCGGATCACCAGTGTTAATAACGGAGGCTTAAATGGCTGATATCAACACGATCCGGACAGCTGCTGGCACACGCGCTGCCGAGATTGACGCGGGCCTGCGCGCCCACATGAACAAAGTTTACGGCACAATGTCCGTGGGCATGTTGCTGACGTTCCTTGTGGCATGGGCTGTAGGGTCGAACCCCGACTTGCTGGGCATCTTCCGCAACCCTGAAACGCTGCAACCCAACATTCTGGGCTGGATCGTAATGTTTGCACCACTGGGCATGGTCTTTGCCTTTGGTGCCGCGATCAACCGCCTGTCTGCTGCGGGCGCACAGCTGTTCTTTTACACTTTCGCGTCGGTCATGGGCCTGTCGCTGAGCTGGATCTTTGTCGCCTATACCGGCATGTCCATCGCACAGGTGTTCCTGATCACCTCGATCGCCTTCGCGGGTCTGTCGCTGTGGGGCTATACCACCAAGAAAGACATCTCGGGTTGGGGTTCGTTCCTGATCATGGGTGTGATCGGTATCCTGGTGGCCTCGATCGTCAACATCTTCCTGCAATCACCGGCGATCATGTTCGCCGTGTCGATCCTGGGCGTGCTGATCTTTGCCGGTCTGACCGCCTATGACACGCAGAAGATCAAGAACGACTATATCCAGCACGCGGCCCAGATGGACAGCGAATGGCTGGGCAAGGCGGCGATCATGGGTGCGTTGAACCTGTATCTGGACTTTATCAACATGTTCATGTTCCTGCTGCAACTGTTCGGCAACCGCGAATAACGCGCTTTCCAACAGAACCTCTTTTGAAAGGGCTGGTCGCAGGACCGGCCCTTTTTCTTTGTCCGCGCCGATGGTCGCAGGCAAAACTTGACCCGGTTCCAATCATTGATGACGGTGCGGCATAGACAGGAGAACGACAATGCTGGAACTGCGCCCCAACTGCGAGATGTGTGATGTGGACCTGCCGCCCGAGGCGGAAAACGCGCGCATCTGTAGCTATGAATGCACTTTTTGCGCCGATTGCGTCGAGACGCATCTGCACAACGTCTGCCCCAACTGCGGCGGAGGCTTCGTGCCGCGTCCGATCCGGCCAAAGGGCGCGCTTCGCGCTGGCACGGGACTGGGCAACCATCCGGCAGGCACCAAGCGACGGACCATGAACCATCCGCCTGACGCAGTGACGTCCCTGTCGGCCAAGCTGCGCGATGTGCCGCCAGCCGAACGCTAGGCCTCCAGCGCCCGTTCCATGCGGATGGCGGGAAAGCTGACCTGATCGCCCATGCGCACATCCAGCGGCCCCAAAGTGCGGAAGCCCACAGCCTGATAAAACCGCTCGGCGGTGCGGGTCGACCAGCATTCCATGCGCCGCACCCCCGCAGCACGGGCGGCGTCAAAGCTGTGGTGCATCAGCCATGTGGCCACGCCTGCGCGCAACTCGCGCGGGTCGGTCACCAGATGGCGGATGTGGCCCAGCGTCGGGTCGGTGGCGTCGCGCGTCCAGCCCCCCGCCCCGATCACGGCATCGCAATGCTCGACGACATAATATGTGCCACAGGCCAGCAATTCGGGCCGTGCGCGGGTCATCATCGGCAAGGCCGGGGCAAGCTCGTCTGGCGCGTAGTCGCGGGCCAGCAGAAGCGGGTAGCTGCGCGCCAGAAGCGCACTTACAGCGTCGCTGTCTGCGGCTGTGGCGGGACGTATGAACATGGTCGGTCTCCTTTCGGGCGCGTGGGAACGCCTGCGGGGGGATGGGGACCGTGCCTGTGATGCAAGGGGGGGTAGAAACGCAAAAGGCCGCGTCCTTGCGGCGCGGCCCAGCGTATTGAAATCTGAAAGCGATCTTACTTGATCTTGCCTTCTTTGTATTCAACGTGCTTGCGCGCAACGGGGTCGTATTTACGGACCGACATTTTTTCGGTCATCGTGCGTGCGTTTTTCTTTGTCACGTAGAAGTGGCCTGTGCCCGCGGACGAGTTCAGACGGATCTTGATCGTGGTTGGCTTCGCCATGTCTCTTCTCCTGCTGCGCCGGTGGCCTCGGTAGGCGGGCGCGTAAATCCTGAACCCCGCCTTCTAAGCAGATCGCGGGGTGAGTCAACCGCAAAAGAGGCACGCAGGCCGGAATTGCAGCAAGTTCTGCGCGCGAGGCCGGTACCGTAGATTTGCAGGCCGCGTGCGCTCGCGTCATCTATCCTGTCACATCGGGCGACACAACGGGAATACGGTGCTGAGACCACAAGATTGCGACCTAGTTTCCGGCAAATCTGGCGGCTGTCAGACCGTCAAAGGAAATCTCGGGTGTCTTGCCCATGACCACGTCGGCCACCGCCCTGCCCGAGCCGCAGGCCATGGTCCAGCCCAGCGTGCCGTGACCGGTGTTCACGAAGAGGTTTTCGTATTTGGTCGGCCCCAGCACGGGCGTGCCGTCGGGGGTCATGGGGCGCAGGCCGGTCCAGCCCTCGGCGCGGGAAATATCGCCGCCCTTGGGGAAGAGATCCCCAATGACGTGTTTCACCGTATCCGTGGCATGTGGCCCCAAGCGGTTGGAATAGCCTGCAATTTCGGCAGTCCCTGCCACGCGGATGCGGTCGCCCAGACGGGTGATGGCGACCTTGTGCGTTTCGTCCATGATCGTCGACTGCGGGGCAAAGGCATCGTCGGTGACCGGCACGGTGACCGAATACCCCTTGACCGGATAGACGGGCAACCGCACCCCGATGGGGTTCAGGACGTTCACCGCATAGCTGCCCATGGCGCAGACGTAAGCATCAGCGGTGATACGGCCCGCGATCTCTGTGTCGACGCCTGCGATCTTGCCGTCCTCGACGGCGATGGATTTGATCGCCTGGCCGTATTGGAACTCGACCCCCATCTCCGCGCATTTTTCGGCCAGGGCGATGGTGAACATGCGGCAATCGCCCGTGCGGTCCGCGGTCAGGCGCAAGCCGCCCACGAATTTATTGCGCACCTCGGCCAGCGCCGGTTCGACGGCGATACAGGCGTCGCGGCCCAGAACCTCGTAGGGGGAATCATATTCGGCCAGAATCTCCTGATCGGCCTTTGATCCCTTCATCTGCTTGGCGGTGCGGAACAGCTGCAAGGTGCCCTGCTCGCGGCCATCGTAAGCGATGCCTGTCTCGGCAATCAGCTCGGGCATCACGTCGCGCGAATAGTTCGACACCCGCACCATGCGCCCCTTGTTGATGCGATAGCTTTCGTCGTTGCAATTGCGCACCATGTCGATGCACCATTTCCACATGGTCGGGCTGATCAGCGGCCAGATGAACAGCGGGCGGCGCTTCATGAACATCCATTTGACCGCTTTCATGGGGATGCCCGGAGCAGCCCAGGGCGAGGTCATGCCATAGCTCAGCTCGCCCGCGTTGGCATAGCTGGTTTCCAGCCCGGGCCCGATCTGGCGGTCGATGACCACCACCTCGGCGCCTTGCTTGGCCAGATAATACGCGGTGGTGACGCCAATGACGCCCGCACCCATTACGACAACTTTCATTTAGGCAGCCTTTCGTTTCCCCAGAGAAAACAGAGTGATTCAAGAGGATGCTAACACGGCTTTCGGCGCGTGGGCTTTTATTCGGGCAGCACGGCGCATGGCGATCGGGCGGGATGCTTATTTCAAGCGGCTTGCCGCATAAAGATGCAGATGCGTGGGAAGGGCCAATTGCGCGGAAGGCCTGTAAGCCGGATTTTGTCCAGGGGGTTGCCCCCCGTGGATGGCCATTCATCTTGGCACAGAGTTACCCCTGCGCCTCTAGCTGCCAACCCGGACCTGCTCGGGCCAAAGCAGCCCTGCGGCTTGCGCCACACGCGGTCCCTATTTGGCATTGCTCCCGGTGGGGCTTGCCGTGCCGGTCCGGTTGCCCGTCCCGCGGTGGTCTCTTACTCCACCGTTTCACCCTTACCCCTATGTGATGTCGGTTGCCCGATCCGCATAAAGGCGGTCTGTTCTCTGTGGCGCTTTCCCTGAGGTTGCCCCCGCCGGGCGTTACCCGGCACCGTGTCTTTGTGGAGTCCGGACTTTCCTCGGACGCAAGGTTGCCCCTGCCCCCGCGGCCATCCAGCCTTCCGCGCAGGTGCGGCTTAGACGGATGCGCAGGGGCGCGTCAATGGGGGCTTGGGCGATTGGCGGCAGATCGGCCCTCCGGGGGGAGTTTATTTGGCAAGATGAAGGGGGGCGTAGTCTTCCGCTGACAACGGGCCAGTGGCATGGGGGCGGTAGCGCAGGCGCACGGCGTTCAGCAGTGCGGCGTCGGTGACATCAGCGGTGTAACCTGCGGCGCGGGCGGCGGCACGAAAGCTGTCGGGGTGTGGTTCGTTTGGGCCTGTGCCAGTGCCGCGCGGGGCGGCAAGGCCTGCGGCCTCGAGCCGGGGCCAGTCGAAATGCGGGCCGGGGTCGAATTTGCGATCGGGGGCCATGTCAGAGTGGCCGATGACGCCCTTGGGCGGAATTGACCAGCGCGTGAGAATGCCACGCAACAGGATCTCAAGGCTTTGCATCTGCGCCTCGGCAAAGGGGCGCTGGCCGTCGTTGTCCAGTTCGATCCCGATCGAGCGCGAATTGACGTCGTCGCGCCCCGCCCAATGACCTGCCCCTGCATGCCATGCGCGCATTTCTTCGGGCACCAGTTGGATCACGCTGCCATCGTCAGCGATCAGGTAGTGGGCGGACACCTCGTATTGCGGATCGCACAGGCGTTCCAGCGCCGCATCGGCGCTGTGCATCGCGGTAAAGTGGATCACCACCAGCTCGGGCACCAGCCCGTCCCTGCGGGGACCGCAATTGGGGGACGGGCGGCTGCGGATCTGCATGCGTTACGCGTCAGCCCTGAACGGCGCGCCGGAAGGGGGTGGGATCCCAGTCGCAGGCATAGCCGTCACCATCGGGGTCAAGGCCCATGCGGTCACGATTCGGGCCGCCACGTTCCAGAAAGTCAGCCTGCGCTTCGTCGCTATTGGGGTATTTCGCACAATTGCGGGCCATTTTCGCCTGACCACCAAGGCCAAGGCGCGTGTACACCTTGAACCCGCGTTCGTGATTGGTTTGCAGGGCGTATTCGACCACGTTGGGGCCGCCCGAGCCATCACGCGCAGCCAGCGCCGTGGGTTGCACGACCTCGTATTGCGCGCGGTTCTGGGCGATGCGCGCCTTGTCGCTGGCAATGGTTTGGCGCGACGCAACGGCGTCAAAGTCGTTCTCGTCCGAGATACCGGGATTGCTGACCGGCGCGGGTGCGGGGTTTGACGGGCTGGCGTTCACCACCGGACGGCCCGAATTCGCAGCTGCCGCAGCTTCATCGGCGTCAAGCGAGGCGGCGAGCAGGTCAGGGTCAAAGCTGCCGGTTGCCGCGGCAGAAGTGGCGGCTGGCACAGATGTACCGTCTAATGACTGACTGGAGACGGCGGGCGCCGCCGGCACGGGCGTTGCATAGGTGTCAAACCCCACGCCCCGTCCGGGATTGCCCACGCCAGCGGCGCTATCGGGAACTGCCGGTTGGCACGCTGCCAAAGCACCGAGTGCTGCGGCCATCAGGAAATATTTCATGCGCTTCTCTGCCCAATTGCGTGGGTCTGCGCCCACTGTTTGAGGACTTTTACCACCATTTGCCCGGTTTTGCCACAAATCCGGCGGCCTGTTCGAGCACATAGGCGGAAGACAGCAAATCGGCCTCTTCCCACGGCCGCCCGATCAGTTGCAGACCCAGCGGCAAACCTTGCTTGTCCAGACCCGTGGGCACGGCAACACCCGGCAGGCCGGCCATGTTGACGGTGACGGTAAAGACGTCGTTCAGGTACATTTGCACCGGATCGGCATCCGACATCTCGCCCAGTCCGAAAGCTGCCGAGGGCGTGGCCGGTGTCAGGATCGCATCAACCCCTTGGGCGAACACGTCCTCAAAGTCCTTCTTGATCAGCGTGCGCACCCGACGGGCACGGTTGTAATAGGCGTCGTAGAATCCGGCGGACAGCACATAGGTGCCCACCATCACACGGCGCTGCACCTCGGCACCGAACCCTTCGGCGCGGGTCTTTTCGTACATTTCGGTGATGCCGTCGCCCGGGGCCATTTTGGCGCGGTGGCCAAAGCGCACGCCGTCATAGCGCGCCAGGTTCGACGAGGCCTCGGCGGGGGCGATCACATAATAGGCGGGCAGCGCGTATTTGGTGTGCGGCAGCGAGATGTCGACAATCTCGGCACCCGCATCGCGCAGCATGGCCGCGCCATCATCCCACAGCTTTTCGATATCCTCGGGCATGCCGTCCATGCGGTATTCGCGCGGGATGCCGATTTTCTTGCCGCGAATGTCGCCGGTCAGCGCCGCCTCGAAATCCGGCACGGGCAGCTTGGCGCTGGTGCTGTCCTTGGGGTCGTGGCCGCACATCGCGCCCAGCATGATGGCGCTGTCGCGCACGGTCTTGGTCATCGGTCCCGCCTGATCCAGCGAGGAGGCAAAGGCCACGACGCCCCAGCGCGAGCAACGCCCGTAGGTCGGCTTGATCCCCACGATGCCGGTAAAGGCCGCAGGCTGGCGGATCGACCCGCCGGTGTCGGTGCCGGTTGCGGCAAGGCACAGGTCCGCCGCCACGGCAGCCGCCGAGCCGCCGGACGAGCCACCCGGTGTCAGCTGCGCGTCGTCATTGCCGCGCCGCCACGGGTTCACCGCGTTGCCATAGGCGGATGTTTCATTGGACGAGCCCATGGCGAATTCGTCCATGTTCAGCTTGCCCAGCATCACCGCTCCGGCGGATTTCAATTGCGCGGTGATGGTGGATTCGTATTGCGGCAGGAACCCTTCGAGAATGCGGCTGGCGGCCTGCGAGGGCACGCCTTCGGTGCAGAACAGATCCTTGATGCCGATGGGCAACCCGCACATGTCAGGTGCGTCGCCTGCGGCGATGCGCTTGTCCGCTTCGGCGGCACGCTCCAGCGCGATCTCGGGCGTGTGGTGGACAAAGGCGTTCAGCGCCGCTGCCCCGTCGATGGCCTTCAGGCAGGCCTCGGTCAGTTCCTTGGACGTGGTGTCGCCGCGGCGCAGGGCATCGCGGGCATCGGCCAGCGTCAATGTGTTCAGATCGGTCATTATTCCACCACCTTCGGCACGGCAAAAAATCCTTCGCGGGCATCGGGGGCATTGGCCAGAACCTTGCCCTGCACGTCGCCATCGGTCACCACGTCCGCGCGGCGCGTCAGGCGCTGCGGGGTCACCGAGGTCATCGGCTCGACGCCGTCTACATCCACTTCGTTCAGCTGTTCGATGAAGCCGAGAATGGTGTTGAATTCTGCCGCCAGCGCGGGCAACGCGTCTTCTTCCACCTTGATCCGGGCCAGCTTGGCCACGCGGGCGGCCGTGCTTGTATCAATCGACATCGGAACTCTCCTTCATCTGCTTGGCAAGGGCTTTACCGCCCTGCCCGCCACGCTGCAAGGGCCACGCCGCAACGGGATGCGCCCAACGCACATGGTGGCTGCAAAAATACGCGGGCGCTCCCTTCTCTGGTTCAAAAAAATCCCCGCCGGAGGCTCCCCAATCCGGCCACATGCGCTACCATCGGCGGGAACAAAAGGAGACGTAACATGAATATTATCTGGATGGGCCACGGATCATTCCGCATCGAAATCGAGGATCAGGTGCTGCTGATCGACCCGTGGCTGACCGGCAACCCGATGCTGGACGCAGACAAGGCACGCGCCGCCTGCGAAGGGGCCACGCAGATTCTGGTAACCCACGGGCATTTCGACCACACGCAGGACGTGGCAACGTACAGCAAGGACAGTGGCGTGCCGATTTCGGGCATTGTCGAGCTGGTCGGCTATCTGGTGTCCAGAGGTGCCGTTGAAGGCAGTGCATTCAACCGCGGCGGCACGATCCAGTTGGGCAAGGTCTCGGTCACGCTGGTGCCTGCGTCACATTCCTCGTCGATCATGGACGGCGACGTGCCGCTATATATGGGGCAGGAATGCGGGTTCATGATCCGGGGCGAAGGCAAATGCGTCTATGTCTCGGGCGACACCGATATCATGGCCGACATGGAATGGATGGGCGATTATTACAAACCCGACGTGGGCATTCTGTCGGCGGGCGGGCACTTCACCATGGACATGAAGGCGGCGGCCTATGCGGCCAAGCGGTATTTCAACTTCTCGACCGTGATTCCCGCGCATTACCGCACCTTCCCGCTGCTGGCGCAGGACGCCAAGCCGCTGGTGGACGGGTTGCCAAACGCCAATGTGATCGAACCTCAGGTGCTGGAGCCGATCACGATCTAGGCGACTATTTGCTGCATGTCCAAGCGGGCTATCCCCGTCCGTATCGTTGCTCCACACAGGGCAGCGCACGCGAGCCTCAACCACCAAAGCCCGGATTCAAGGCACACAGTGCCGCCGGGCAGCGCCCGACCGCCCCATGGGCGGGCGCTTCTTCACCGGATTGCGATTCTGCATTCACACGCCAAAGCATAGACATTAAGTGGCACCCACTTTCGTCATGATGCCCACCCGCGGTCGGGCGCTGCCCTGTGTTTCGAAAACACCTCTGGCTTTGCCAAAGCCAGCTAACGTCGGCAGACATTCAAAACCTAGCGCCGCGCGGCAAAGAACGCCTTGAGCATCGCCTCGGCTTCGGTCGCGGCGATGCCGTCGTAAACTTCTGGGGCGTGGTGGCTTTGCGGATGGCTGAACACCCGCGCCCCTTGGGCCACCCCGCCCGACTTGGGGTCGGATGCGCCATAATACAGCCGCCCGATGCGCGCGGCGGCGATGGCGGCGGCGCACATGGCGCAGGGCTCCAGCGTGACATAGAGGTCATGGCCCACCAGCCGTTCCGAACCGGCCGCAGCGCAGGCTTCGCGGATCGCCAGAATTTCGGCGTGCCCCGTTGGGTCGCACATTTCGCGGGTGCGGTTGCCTGCCACGGCCACCACCTGCCCCGCGGGGTCCACGATCACAGCGCCCACAGGCACCTCGCCCCGCGCGGCGGCGGCGGTGGCGGCATCCAGGGCCTGATCCATGAAGCTGCGAAAACTCATGACCTCACATGGCCCGATAAGGGACGCTTTCGCAAGGTCGCGAATTGCTCTATGCCGCGTGACATGAGCACAGACACACCCCAGGGCGACCGCATCGCCAAAGTCCTCAGCCGCGCAGGCGTCGCCAGCCGCCGCGAGGCAGAACGCATGATCGAAGCCGGACGGGTCACCGTCAACGGCGTCAAGATCGACAGCCCCGCGCTGAACGTCACCCCCGGCGACATGATCGTGGTGGACGGCAAGCCGGTGGCCGAGCCGGAACACGAACGGCTGTGGCTGTATCACAAGCCCGTGGGGCTGGTGGCGACGGATGCCGACGAAAAGGGCCGCAAGACCATTTTCGAGGACCTGCCAGAGGATATGCCCCGCGTGATGAGTGTCGGGCGGCTGGACATCAACTCGGAAGGGTTGCTGTTGCTGACCAATGACGGCGGGATCAAGCGTAAGCTGGAATTGCCGTCGACCGGCTGGCTGCGGCGCTACCGCGTGCGGGTCAACGGTCGGCCCACCGAAGACACATTTGCCCCGCTGCGCGACGGCATCACCGCCGATGGCGAGCGATTCCAGCCGATGCAGGTGACACTGGACCGCCAGCAAGGCGCGAACGCCTGGCTGACCGTGGGTCTGCGCGAGGGCAAGAACCGCGAGATCAGGCGTGCGATGGAAGAAGTCGGGCTGAGCGTGAACCGTCTGATCCGCGTCAGCTATGGCCCCTTCCAGTTGGGCGATCTGAAACCGGGTGCGGTGGAAGAAGTGCGCCGCAAGATCCTGCGCGACCAGTTGGGGCTTGAGGCGCTGGAGGTGGCACCCACCGGCACCGCCGTGAAAAAACCCACCGTCAAACGCCCCAGCGGGCCGAAAACATCCGGCCAGCGCCCCGGTGCACCGGCAGGTGCGCGGTCGGGTGGTGGCAAATTCGCGGGCGGCAAGCCTGCGGGCAGAACCTTTAGCGCGGGCGGCAAGCCCGGCGCGGGCAAAGCCGGTGCCGACAGGTCGGAGCGGTCCGAGACCGGGCGCACGGGCGGGGCCAAACCTGCGGGCAGTGGCCGGAGCTTTGGCGCTGGCAAGCCTGCGGGCAGCGGCAAGACATTCAGCAGCGGCAAACCTGCGGCTGGCAAGCCGGGTGGTACGCGCCCCGCACGCGGTGGCCCCGCAGGTGCGCGCCCCGCGCGTGATCCGAAATCAGGCAAGCCGCCACGGCGCTAGGCAGTCCACTGCTGCTGCGGTGGCTGTGCGAAGTTTCCCCCTTGCACCGGGGTCCGATTGTCACAATCCTGCTGTAGCCCAAGGGCCAGACGACGAGACCACCACGCTGCCCACTGGAAATATCTGCTGGTGCGCGTATGTATAAAGCACTGTTGAACAAAGGCCCTGCGGATGTCTCGACTGATCCTGTTTGTGATATTGATCCTTGCCGTGGTGGTGGCGGCCAGTGCCGTGGCATCGGTATTTCGCCAGTCGCCCAAACCGGCAACGCCCACCGGCGCGCCCTCGGGTGCGATCCCCAAGGTGGCCTTTGGGCTGCTGATGGTGGTGATGCTGGGCGTAGGCTCCGGCTGGTTGGGGGCTGACTGATGGCGCAGCGGTATGGCGGCAAGTTCAGCACGCAGGGCGACACGTCCAAGGACACCGGCAAGAGCCGCGGTTTCGTGCAGGCACCGGCACAAGTAGATGCTGCGGGGTTGCGGTCGAACCTGATGTTCCTGCCGCCGCTGGCGCTGGCGCTGACGTCATTCGGGGGTGGTCCTGTCTATCTGGCCACGGGTCTGGTCGGGGCTGCTGTCTGGGCGCTGGCCGCCGTGCTGACCCGCGAAGGCCTGCGGGCCGAGGCGGCCTATCACGATCGCAAGGTTGCACGCCGCCCTGCCCTGCCGCGCAAGATGCTGGCCAGTGTGGCTGTCGCCGCCGGTGCGGTTCTGGCGGGGGTGACCCACCAGTCCGATGTGATTTCATCTGTCATATACGGGGTGATCGCAGGCGGCCTGCATGTGGCCGCATTCGGCATCGACCCGCTGCGGTCCAAGGGCATGGAAGGTGTCGACACGTTCCAACAGGACCGCGTGGCCCGCGTCGTCGACGAGGCTGAAAAATACCTGCGCGAGATGTCCGACGCCCTGCTGCGCGCGAATGATCGCAAGATGGAAACCCGTCTGGCCCAGTTTCAGGCCAAGGCCCGCACGCTGATCCGCACGGTCGAGGAAGACCCGCGCGACCTGACCGCCGCGCGCCGCTATCTGGGGGTTTACCTGATGGGCGCACGCGACGCGACGGTCAAATTCGCCGACATCTATGCCCGCACCCGCGACGCACAGGCGCGTGCTGATTACGCGGCCTTGCTGGACGATCTGGAACAGAACTTCGACGCGCGGACCCGGTCGCTACTGTTGGATGACCGCAGCGACCTGAACATTGAAATCGACGTATTGCGCGAACGCTTGCAGCGCGAAGGCGTGCATATCGACTCACAGAAACACGAGTAAGGTAAGGAACAATTCATGTCCGAGAATGTGCGCCAACAGGCGGAAAAATCACTGGCCGACGTTGAACAGATCAACGCCGTGATCCTGCCCGAACCCAAAGAGGCAACCGCGGTTGTGTCCCTGAAAGACGCCGACGCCCCCGTCAGCGCCGAGATCCGAAAGCGCATGGACGAGATTGACATGGCCGACACCCAGTCGATTGTCTCCTTCGGATCGGCGGCACAGGCCGAGTTGCAGACCATCTCGCAGGCGATGCTGACCGATGTGCGCAACAAGGATGTGGGGCCTGCGGGTGACAGTCTGCGCAGCATTGTCACAGCAATCCGTGGTTTCAGCGTGTCCGAACTGGACGTGCGCCGCGAACGCTCGTGGTGGGAAAAGCTGCTGGGCCGCGCCGCGCCCTTTGCCAAGTTCACCGCCAAATTCGAAACCGTGCAGGCGCAGATCGACAAGATCACCGACAACCTGCTGACCCACGAGCACACGCTGCTGAAAGACATCAAATCGCTGGATGTCCTGTACGAAAAGACCCTGGATTTCTATGATGAGCTGGCGCTGTACATCGCGGCGGGCGAGGCCAAGATCGAAGAGATGGACACCGACGTGATCCCCGCCAAGGAGGCCGAGGTGAACGCCGCGCCCGAGGACGAACAGGTGATGAAAGCGCAGGAACTGCGCGACCTGCGTGCCGCGCGTGACGATCTGGAACGGCGGGTGCACGATCTGAAACTGACGCGTCAGGTGACCATGCAGTCGCTGCCCTCGATCCGTCTGGTGCAGGAAAACGACAAGTCGCTGGTGACCAAGATCAACTCGACCCTCGTGAACACCGTGCCGCTGTGGGAAACCCAGCTGGCGCAGGCCGTGACCATGCAGCGCAGCGCCGAAGCCGCCGTTGCGGTGCGTGATGCCAACGACCTGACCAACGAATTGCTGACCGCCAACGCCAAGAACCTGCGCGAGAGCAACACGATGATCCGCACCGAGATGGAACGCGGCGTGTTCGACATCGAAGCGGTGAAACAGGCCAACGCGGACCTGATCGGCACCATTCAGGAAAGCCTGCAAATCGCCGACGAAGGCAAGGCCAAGCGCGCCGCCGCCGAAGAAGAGCTCAAGAAAATGGAAGCCGACCTGCGCGACACGCTGGCTTCGGCCAAGGCGCGCAAGGATGACACCGGCGACACGGCCGGCACCGCTGTGCCGGGCTAGGACAATGGCGGCGGTTACATCACGAGGGACAGGTCTGATTGCAGCGCTGGCGCTGTCCGTCTTGCTGCCCGCCTGTGATGTCTTTGCACCGGTCGAACCAACCCTGACACCGCGCGCGCGCCCCGCACGTCCGGCGGCGCCCGTACAGGTGGCCCAGCCGACCTCCGAAAAAAGTGCCGCCAAACGCAGCTATCTGGCGCAGGTGCAGTCGGCGCAGCTGACGCAAGGATTGCTGCGTCAGGACGGCGGCGGACCTGACACGCCGTTCAGTGCCGACATGCTGGCCCGCAACTTTAACCAGATCGTGTTTTTCAACGAATATGGCGCGGGCAATGCCGCATCCGGCGTGCCGGGCAGCCTGCGCCGCTGGGCCGGGCCTGTGCGCATGGGTGTATCCTTTGGCCCTTCGGTGCCCGCATCGCAGCAACGTCAGGATCGCAGCGACGTCACCCGCTATGCGGCCCGCCTCGGCCGCGCGACGGGGCATACAGTGACCATGAGCAGCGCGCCGAACTTCATGGTCTTTTTCGTCTCCGAAGACGACCGCAGCGCGGTGCTGACCCGCGAAGCCACCCGTATTCCCGGCATCACCAGGGCCTCGCTGGCACCGCTGGTGAACCTGGGCGATGACATCTATTGCGCCGTGGCCGCCTATGCCACCGGCCCCGATCCGCACACCTATACCGCCGCCGTTGCGGTGGTGCGCGCCGAAAACCCCGATCTGTTGCGTCTGTCGTGCATTCACGAAGAGCTGGCGCAGGGTTTGGGGCTGGCCAACGACAGCCCGCAGGCGCGCCCGTCAATCTTCAACGACGACGACGAATTCGCGCTTCTGACCGGCCACGATGAAATGCTGCTGGGCATGCTTTATGATCCGCGCCTGAAGATCGGCATGACCATGTCCGAAGCCGCCCCCATCGTGCGGATCATCGCGCGCGAGAAGCTTGGCGGGCCGGGTTAGATGTCCAACCTTCTCAACCCCGCAACCTTTGAGTTTTTCGCAACCTACTTGCTTGCCGGTTACGTCATAATAATCGTGCGTTCGCGGTTCGTGTCGACCCAGCGCCCCGCCACAAGCGATGTGCTGGTTGAAGCGGTCATATTTTCGCTCATCAATCAATTGCTCTTCAGGTTTCTCTTGTGGCTTGCGCCCGCCCGTTGGGAAGAGGTTTTAGGAACCCAAACCTTATTCTTTACGCAAGTTTTGCTTTTGCCCGGGATATTAGGCGCATTGTTCGGGTACAACTTGTCAAAAGGGTGGAACGAAGCTTTCTGGCGGCGCCTATCATTGCCAATAGCAAGACCAAGCCAACGTGCCTATGACTTTGCTTTCTCGGAGGATCGCGAGGTTGGTTTTGTCATAGTCACATTTGGGGATGGATCTCAGGTTTTCGGATTGTTCGGGGAACATTCCCTGGCCGCTTCTGATGCAGAACATGGCGACATTTACCTGGAACGCATATATGATGTTTCTGAAGACGGGCAGTGGCAAGAAACCACCCCTCCGAGAAGTGCCTTGATGTCTTTGAAAGACATGAAATCAATCGAGTTTCTGACCAATGAGGACAGCAATGACTAAAAGCTCAAGAAAAGTGTTGGTCGAAGGCTACAGCGCCAAGCCGGCACGCGAATCTGGGGAGTCGAGAGCGCGTGACGACGCGTCCGGTAAAGTCATGCATACAACGAGCATCAACAAAAAGCTGCCTAAAACCGGGTCAGCCATAGTCACTCAAATTCATTCACGACGCAGTAAATAAACAGGCATTCACATGGGCATTTTCGATTTCCTCTCCGGCGAATTCATCGACGTTATCCACTGGACCGACGACACCCGCGACACGATGGTCTGGCGGTTCGAGCGGCAGGGTCACGAGATCAAATACGGTGCCAAGCTAACGGTGCGCGAAGGTCAGGCGGCTGTGTTCGTGCACGAAGGCCAGCTGGCCGATGTGTTCACCCCCGGTCTCTATATGCTTGAGACCAACAACATGCCGATCATGACGACGCTTCAGCACTGGGACCACGGGTTTAAATCGCCATTCAAATCCGAGATCTATTTCGTCAACACCACCCGTTTCAACGATCTGAAATGGGGCACCAAGAACCCGATTATCGCCCGCGACCCCGAGTTCGGCCCCGTGCGTCTGCGCGCATTTGGCACCTATTCTGTCAAAGTCTCGGACCCGGCCAAGTTCCTGCTGGAAATCGTCGGCACCGACGGCGAATTCACCATGGACGAGATCAGCTTTCAGATCCGCAACATCATCGTTCAGGAATTTTCGCGCACATTGGCCAGCGCGGGCATACCGGTGCTGGACATGGCGGCCAATACCCGCGAGCTGGGCGCGCTGGTGTCCAAACAGATCGCACCGGTGATTGGCGAATACGGGCTGATGCTGCCCGAGCTTTACATCGAAAATATCTCGCTTCCTCCGGCGGTCGAGGCGGTGATGGACAAACGCTCGTCGATGGGAGTGATCGGCAACCTTAACGAATACATGCAGTTCCAGGCTGCCGAGGCCATGGGCCGCGACGGTGCCGGGGCTGCGGCCATGCAGACAGGATTGGGCGCCGGGCTGGGGATGCAGATTGGCCAGTCGGTTGCCGGCGGTGCCGGCCCCTGGGGCGCACGCCCGCAAGCGGCAGCCCCTGCGCGCGCCAGCGTCGCGCCGCCACCGCCACCGGTCGAACACGTCTGGCACATTGCCGAGGGTGGCAAGACAACCGGCCCCTTCTCCAAGGCGTCGCTGGGCCGCATGGCCGCCGATGGCGCGCTGACCCGCGACAGCTTTGTCTGGACGGCCGGGCAGGACGGGTGGATGCGCGCCGAGGATGTGGCCGAGCTGGCGCAGCTTTTCACCATCCTGCCCCCGCCCCCACCGCCGCCTCCGGCGGGCTGAACCATGACCGGGATGGAGGCGCTGTTTGCCCCGCCACCCGGACACTGGGGCCTGCGCGGCGATCCGCTGTTGTGGGACGCGTTGCGCAGGCTGTTTGACGGCATGGCAATGCCGGATGATCTGGTCACGCTGAACCACGCGCTGGACATCGGCTTTGCCGAACTGACCGGCGCGGCACTGGCCGGTGCGCCCGACCATTTGCGCGTGTCCTGGACCAGGCGCACCCAGGGCGGCATGTCCAACGGCCTCGTCTCGCCAGCGTTCTGGCGCGACACGGGCTTTCCGCTGATCCGCTCCCGTTGGGCGGCCCTGCAATGAAACTATTGCCGCCCGCCCCGCGTGTCATGTGACATGGTCACAGCCCCCCATATCGCCGCCCGCCTGCGCAGCCGACTGCCCGAACGTCGCGTAGCGCTGAAATGGCTGCACTGGATCATGGTGCCGCTTTTCATCTGGTTCCTGCTGGTCAAACCCAAGGATGTCGTCCCCTTTGGACCCCGCGCCTTTCAGGTCCATTCCACGCTGGCACTGGTCTTTGTGTCGCTGTCGCTGGCGTGGACCGCCGATCTGATGCGGCGCGGGCTGGCCAGCCGTCCGGGGCCGAAACTGCGCGGCTGGTTGCGCCCGGCGCATCGCTGGCTGCATCTGACCCTGATCTGGGGACTGTTCTTTGTCGCCTTCACCGGTTTCCTGTTGGGGCTGACCTCGACCGTGCTGCTGAAGGCGGGCGGCTTTCTGCCCATCGCACCGCCTTTGGGCCTGCGCACTGCCAACCAGATCGTCGGCACAGTACATATTGTGCAGTTTTACGCGCTGGGCGTGGTGGTCGGCGCCCATGCGCTGTTCCACATCTGGCGGCATTACCGGTTGCACGACAACGCCTTGCGGATCATGGTGCCGCGACGGTTTCACCGCTATTTGTAACGGCCCCCGCGACGGACAAACACACCAGATGACACCCCTGACAATCAATGGCATGGTCTGAAACATGAGCTTTGAAGACGATCAACCGCCCCCCACCCCCGCCGCCGAATTCCGCTTTCCCTGTGACGCCTGTGGGGCAGACATGCGGTTCGCCCCCGGTCAGGGACAGCTTAAGTGCGACCACTGCGGCCATGTTCAGGCGCTGGACCAGGGGGCCCCCAAACGTCAGGCCATCCGCGAACTGGACTTTCGCGCCGCGATGGATGCCCGCCTGCCCGAGGCCGAGATCGAAGAAACCCGCATTTCAAAATGCCCCAACTGCGCCGCCGAGGTCGCATTCGACCCCAAGGTACACGCGACCGAATGCCCGTTCTGCGCCACGCCCGTGGTCGCCGACACCGGCCTGAGCCGCCATATCAAACCGCGCGGTGTCCTGCCATTCGGTCTGACCGAAACCGCGGCGCGCGGGGCGATGACCGAATGGCTGGGCAGCCTGTGGTTTGCCCCGAACGGCTTGCAGGAATACGCCCGCAAGGGGCGCGCGATGCAGGGCATCTATGTGCCCTACTGGACCTTCGACGCGGATACCAAGACCTCCTATACCGGCGAGCGCGGCACGGTCTATTACGTCACCCGCACCGTCATGCGCGACGGCAAACCGACGATGGTGCAAGAGGCCAAGATACGCTGGAACCGCGCCGCGGGCCGTGTGGCACGGTTCTTCGATGATGTACTGGTGCTGGCCTCGACCAGCCTGCCCAAACGCTATACCGATGCGCTGGAGCCGTGGGACCTGGCAGCCCTTGAACCCTATACCCCCGAGTATCTGGCAGGCTTTCGCGCCGAGGCCTATTCGGTCGAACTGAAGGACGGCTATGCCGAGGCCCGCGCCCATATGGACCGCGTGATCGAACGCGATGTGCGGTTCGACATCGGTGGCGACCGCCAGCGCATTCACAACATGGACACCACGCTGGGCGCGGTGACGTTCAAGCACATCCTGCTGCCGGTCTGGCTGGCGGCGTATAAATATCGTGGCAAGACCTATCGTTTTGTCGTCAACGGCCGCACCGGCCGCGTGCAGGGCGAGCGCCCCTATTCCGCGATCAAGATCACCATCGCCGTGATCCTTGGCCTGATTGCCGCCGCGGCCATCGGCTTTGTCGTGGCACAAAACCAATGAAGGCTGACATGACCCAGATCGACACGCTGAACGCGATTATGGACGCGCGTTATTCCTGCCGCGCCTTTCGTCCCGATCCGGTGGACCGCGCGACGATTGAAACCATCGTGGCCACGGCGCAAAAGGTGCCCAGCTGGTGCAACGCGCAGCCCTGGCAGGTGACCATCACCAGCGGTGCGGCCACGGACAGCTTTCGCGAGGCGCTTTATGCACATGCGATGTCAGCCACCCCGGCCCCCGATCTGGACTGGCCCGAGAAATATCAGGGCGTCTATCTGGACCGCCGCCGCGCCTGCGGGTTTCAGTTGTACAACGCCGTGGGCATCGAAAAGGGCGACCGGCCTGCCGGTGCCAAGCAGATGATGGAAAACTATCGCCTGTTTGGCGCGCCGCACGTGGCATTGGTCACCGCCCCCAAAGAGCTGGGACCATATGGCGCGATGGATTCGGGCGGCTTTGTCGCGACCTTTACGCTGGCAGCGGCCGCTTTGGGCGTGGCCACGGTGCCGCAAGCGGCCATTGCCGCCTATGCGCCGATGGTGCGCGACCACTTCCGCCTGCCGGACGACCGCAATCTGCTGTGCGCTATCTCGTTTGGCTATGCCGACGATGACCATCCCGCCAACAGTTTCCGCACCGAACGGGCGACGCCCGCCGACGTCATCGACTGGAAAGACTGATGCGCGCGCTGTTGCAAAGGGTCACCGAGGCTTCGGTGAAGGTAGACGGGACGCAAGTCGGTGCTACCGGCCCCGGCCTGCTGATCCTGGTCTGTGCCATGCCAGAGGACACAACGGACACCGCCCGCGCGCTGGCGCTCAAGATCTCGAAGATGCGGCTGTTCAAGGATGAGGCCGGCAAGATGAACCTGTCGGTCCTGCAAACCGGCGGCTCGGCCCTCGTGGTCAGCCAGTTCACGCTGGCCGCCGACACGTCACGCGGCAACCGCCCCGGCTTTTCCGGTGCTGCCAAACCCGATCAGGCCGAAACCCTGTATCTTCAGTTCGCCCAGGCGCTGCGCGATCTGGGCATAGCGACGCAAACCGGCCAATTCGGTGCGGATATGGCGGTGAGCCTGACCAATGACGGCCCCGTCACCCTGTGGCTGGACACTGCGGACTGAGTGCGCGGGCCCTATTTCTCTGGTTCAAAAAATCCCCGCCGGAGGCACCCTCAGAAGCCACGGGCACAAACGCCAGAATGGATCACAAACGCGCCGCGGGGGCGGTTGGGCCCCATGCCCTCCACCCCTCGCGTGCCTGCCAATCTGATCTGCCGCGCGCCCCTTGGGACGCCACCGTCTATGCCTGTATCGGATTGAATAATATGATACTTTTCATCACACCTGCATGAATACAGGCGGCACAAAAGCACCAATTTACACCATCCGGGGCCCTTCACGCGCCCCGTCTTTTGCGGGTTGTGTCGTGATTTGCAGGACCTGAGGTGATTCTAACCGAATCATGATTCGGCGGATAGAGTCTTTTTGACTTTTTTTGCCTTTCGTTGGTGGCTTGCTGCGCGACGTCACGCTAGGCTTGCCACAGGCTCCTGCCTGCTCCCTGCCATCACTATCGAGGACACTATGACAGCGCTCGCAGATCTCTGGAACATTGGTGTTGATGCCGTGGGCGGCGAGGCCAGTGTGCGGCAATCTTTGCAGGCGCATCCCATTGCCAAGCCCGATCAGATCATCGCGGTGGGTAAGGCAGCCACAGCCATGGCCCGCGCCGCTGCCGCGCTGTTCCCGAACGCACCTGTGCTGATCGTCACCAAGGACGGCCACGGCGCCGGCGCCCCCGACCGCGCGCATGTAATCGAAGCCGCGCATCCGGTGCCCAATGCGGCCAGCCTGACCGCCGGCGCCGCGATGCTGGACGTGGTTGAAAAGTGCGGCGCATCCTCACATCTGTTGATGCTGGTTTCGGGCGGGGCGTCGGCGCTGGCCGAGGTTTTGGAGGGCGACCTGACGCTGGACGATCTGGCACAGCAGACGCAGGCCAAGCTGGCCTCGGGGGCCGATATTCACGAGATCAACACCATGCGGCGCGGTTTGTCGCGGATCAAAGGGGGCAAGCTGCTGGGGGCGTTTCCGGGCCGCCATGTAACGACGCTGGCGATTTCGGATGTGGAAGGCGACAGTCTGGGCGTCATTGGCTCGGGCATCGGCGATGCCCCTGAAAATCCGGCGTTTGCCCATGATGCACGCATTGTCGCCTCGAATGCCATCGCGCGCGCTGCCATCGCACAGACTGCACAGGCAGATGTGCGCAGCAACGCCGAAACGCTTTATGACGATGTCGCCGCCCTTGCGCCGCGCATCGCGGCGCATCTGAAAGCCGCCGGAAAAGGTCTGCATATCCTTGGGGGTGAACCCACGGTGATCCTGCCTGACAGGCCCGGCCTGGGCGGGCGCAACATGATGCTGGCCTTGCGTCTGGCCCGTGAAATTGCGGGGCGCGACGACCTGCGCATTCTGGTCGCAGGCACCGACGGCTCGGATGGCCCCACCGATGCGGCAGGGGCCCTGGTGGACGGACAGACCTGGGCGGCAAGCGGGCAGACCGCCATCGACACAGCCGCCCCATACGACTGGCTGGCAGCGCGGGGTGCCCTGCTAAGGTCAGGCCCCACCGGCACAAATGTGATGGACCTTTTGATCGCATACAAACGCTGATCGTCTTGACATCTGGCCCCAGACAGGAAAGTCAAAGCTCATGAGCGACGCAACCAACGCCCCCCGCGACATCACCGAAGATCCTGATTACGCCATCGTCATGTCTGACGGCACACGTTTGTCCGCCCGCCTGTGGCGCCCCTCAGACAACAGCGAACAAGTCCCCGCCATTCTGGAATTCCTGCCCTACCGCAAACGCGACGGCACCTGTGCGCGAGACGCGCTGACCCATCCCTATTTTGCCCGCCACGGCTATGCCTGTGCGCGCGTGGACATGCGCGGCAATGGTGACAGCGAAGGGATCATGGAAGACGAATACAGCCAGCAAGAGCTGGACGACGCCGTCGAGGTGATCCGCCATCTGGCCGCGCAACCGTGGTGCAACGGCAATGTCGGCATGATGGGTATCAGCTGGGGTGGCTTCAATTCGCTTCAGGTTGCGGCCATGACGCCGCCCGAGCTCAAGGCGATCATCACCCTATGTTCGACCGTCGACCGCTTTGCCGATGACATCCACTACAAGGGTGGCAACCTGCTGAACGAAAATCTGGGCTGGGGGGCGACGATGTGGTCCTATTCCAGCCGCGCGCCGGACCCTGCCCTGCGCGAGGACTGGCGCGAGATGTGGTTGCAGCGGCTTGAGGCCGAACCCTTCCTGCCCTCGCTGTGGCTGCGGCACCAGCGGCGTGACAGCTATTGGGAGCACGGCAGCGTCTGCGAAAGCTATGACACCATCAAGGCCAAGGTTCTGGCCGTCGGCGGCTGGGGGGACAGTTACAAGAACACCGTCCCGCAGATCGTGAAGAACATTCCCGGGTCCAAGGGCATTGTCGGTCCGTGGGTGCACAAATATCCGCACTTTGCCGTGCCCGAACCGCGAATCGGCTTTCTGCAAGAGGCCCTGCGCTGGTGGGGCCGCTGGTTGAAGGGCATCGACACCGGCGTCGAGGATGACCCCGATTACCGCGCCTATGTGATGGACGGCGTGCGCCCGGCCACATGGTACACCGACCGCCCTGGCCGCTGGGTCACGCAGGACGGTGCGGTCGCGGGCCGCGAGACGATGCATGAAGAGCCGGTGATGAACCGCAACTTCTGGCTGGGCGACGGCGTGCTGAGCACCGACATCGATGTGGCCGACACCACTGTGCAATCACCTGCGCACACCGGTGCGGATGCGGGGGAATACTGCGCCATCTGGCTGGGCCCGGAAATGCCCGGCGACCAGCGCCGCGACGACGGGCTGTCGGCCACCTGGACCTCTGCCCCACTGGACAGCGACATGGACATTCTGGGTGCGCCAGCCATCGAGATGATGCTGCGCAGTGACGCCCCGCAGGCGCAGATCGCCGTGCGGCTGTGCCATGTGCACCCGGACGGGGCGTCAACGCGGATCACCTATGGCGTGCTGAACCTCAGCCACCGCGACAGCGCGTCGGACCCAAGCGCAATGCCCGTGGGCGAAGACCAGTTCGTGACGCTGGCGCTGGATCATGTGGGCTATTGCGTGCCCAAGGGGCACCGGCTGCGGGTGTCGATCTCGACCGCATATTGGCCACTGATGTGGCCCACGCCCACCGCCGCCGCGGTGCACATCCACCGCGCGCAACTGGGCGTGCCGCTGCACGAGCCGCGCACCGAGGACAAGAGCGTCGTATTCCCGCCCTCTGCTGCCGCCGAGCCGTGGGAGACCGAGGAACTGCGCCCCGAAAACCACATCCGCCGTCAGGACACCGACATGGTGACCGGCACGACGACGCTGACCATCGAGGATGACTTCGGCAAGGTGCGCGACAGCGATCACGGACTGATCAACGGATCGGCTGCCCGCGAAACATGGTCGATCCATCCCGACGACCCGCTGAGTGCGCGGGGCACCTGCCACTGGACCGACGAGATCGAGCGCGGCGACATCCGCCTGCGCACCGAAACTTACAGCCAGATGTGGAGTGATGCGACGACCTTCTACCTGACCGCGAAAGTTGAGGCATACGAAAACGACATATTGATATTCGACAAAAGCGTAGAGGACAGCATCCCGCGCGATCACCTCTGATCACAGACCGGCACGGCGCGGGAATAATCCTTGCGACAACGCCACAAATGCGTAACGTTGACTCAGTAGTCAATAAAACGCGCGCGACAGTCGGGCGAACGACTTGGTTGCGTGAAAGCGTAAAAACAATCAACGGGAGACCTAAACATGAATGAACAACTGCAACAGATGAGCCGCGACGTGGCCAAGGGCCGCATGACGCGCCGCGAATTCGTTGGCCGCGCTGCGGCTTTGGGTGTGACGGCTGTTGCTGCAAACGCCATGCTGGCCAGCAGCGCCCGCGCAGCAGGTCCCGTCCGCGGCGGTACGCTCAAGCTTGGTTCGTCGGGCGGTGAATCCACCAACACCATGGACCCGGCCCTGACCGCGTCGGAAGTGCCGCTCAGCAACATCCGTCACTGGGGCGAGACGCTGACCGAGGTGAACCCCGACGGGACGCTGGAACACTGGCTGGCCGAAAGCGTCGAGCCATCGGCCGATGCGAAAACATGGGCGTTCAAGATCCGCAAGGGTGTGGAATTCTCGAACGGCAAGACAATGACCCCCGAAGACGTGCTGAAAACCATGCAGCGCCATTCGAACGATGAAAGCAAATCGGGTGCCCTGGGCATCATGAAGGGCATCGCCGACATGAAAGTCGACGGCGACAACTTTATCGTCGAGCTTGAAACGGCCAACGCCGACCTTCCCTATCTGATGGCCGACTATCACCTGATGATCCAGCCCGATGGCGGCATGGACAACCCCGCCGCCGGCATCGGCACAGGCGCCTATACGATCGAATTCGACGAACCCGGCGTGCGCCACGGTTTCAAACGCCGTGACAACTATTGGAACCCCGACAAACGCGGTTTTACCGAGTTTTCCGAAGTGCTGGTACTGAACGACGCGACCGCACGCACCGCGGCCCTGCAATCGGGTCAGGTTCATATGATCAACCGCGTTGAGCCGAAGGTTGCCAGCCTGCTGGACCGCGCGCCCAATCTGAGCGTGAAATCGGTTTCGGGTCGTGGCCACTATGTGTTCATCGCCCACATCGACACCGCGCCCTTTGACAACAACGACCTGCGTCTGGCGCTGAAATATGCGATCAACCGCGTTGAACTGGTTGACAAAATCCTGCGCGGCTATGGTTCGGTTGGCAACGACATGCCCATCAACAAATCCTACCCCCTGTTCGACAACACCATCGAACAGCGCACCTATGATGTTGCTAAAGCCAAAGAGCACTACGCAGCATCCGGTCACGATGGCAGCCCGATCATCCTGCGTGTGTCCGACGGTGCCTTCCCGGGTGCGGTTGATGCTGCATCGCTGTTCCAGCAGTCGGCACAGGCGGCAGGCATCCCGCTGGAAATCAAACGCGAGCCGAACGACGGTTACTGGTCGGAAGTCTGGAACGTGCAACCCTTCTGCGCCTCCTACTGGGGTGGCCGTCCGGTGCAGGACCAGATGTACACGACTGCCTATCTGTCGACCGCAGACTGGAACGACACACGCTGGAAACGTCCCGAATTCGACGAGATGCTGCTGGCGGCACGGGCCGAGCTGGACAACGCCAAGCGCAAGGAAATCTACTCGAAAATGGGCCAGATGCTGCGCAACGAAGGTGGTTTGATCCTGCCCATGTTCAATGACTTTATCAGTGGCGTCGCCAATAATGTCGGCGGCTGGGAAGACGATCCGAACGGTGAAGTGATGAACAACAAATCCAGCATCAAGTGCTGGGTCATGGACACCTAAGGGCGCTTGAGCACATGCACCCGATCCTGAAACTGTTAGCCCAGCGCCTAGCGCTGGGCATCGTTTTGCTGTTTGCCGCCTCGGTCCTGATCTTTGTTGGCACCACGATCCTGCCGGGCGACGTTGCACAGTCCATCCTTGGCCAGTCGGCAACGCCGCAGGCCCTGGCCAATCTTCGCACCGAACTGGGTCTGAACGATCCTCCTGTTGCCCGCTATTTCGCCTGGCTGGGCGGCGTGTTGCAGGGTGATCTGGGCACCGCGCTGACCAACGGGCGCGACATTTCCGAAAGTCTGGGCGGGCGGTTCAGGAACACCATGTTCCTTGCCTTTTGGGCCGCGCTTGTGTCGGTCCCGCTGGCGATCCTGCTGGGTCTGATTGCGGTGCGTTTCCGCGACCGCTGGCCGGACAAGCTGATTTCCGGCATCACCCTGACATCCATTTCCATCCCTGAATTCCTGATCGGCTATGTGCTGATGTTTTTTGTCGCGGTCAAACTGGGCTGGGCGCCTTCGGTCGCTATGATCAACGACTCGATGACGCTGGGCCAGAAGCTGAACGCCATATCGCTGCCTGTTGCAGTGCTGACGCTGGTGGTTCTGGCGCATATGATGCGCATGACCCGCGCCGCGATTCTGAACGTGATGCAATCGGCCTATATCGAAACCGCCGAGTTGAAGGGCCTGAGCACCTTCGAGGTGATCCGCAAGCACGCCTTCCCCAATGCAATCGCCCCGATCGTCAACGTGGTGATGCTGAACCTTGCCTATCTGGTGGTCGGCGTGGTGGTGATCGAAGTGGTCTTTGTCTATCCGGGCATGGGGCAGTATCTGGTTGACCATGTGTCCAAACGTGACGTGCCTGTTGTGCAGGCCTGCGGTCTAATCTTTGCCGCCGTCTATATTGTCCTGAATATGGTTGCTGACATCGTCTCGATTCTGGCCAACCCAAGACTGAGGCATCCGAAATGAACCATGCTGTTTTCACAACCGCACATGTCATCGGAACCGCTCTGGTCGCAGGAGGGCTGATCTGATGCGTATCCCACTCTCTGCCCTTATCGGGCTGTTCTTTACCGCGACCTATTTCCTGATGGCTGTCTTTGCCCCATGGATCGCCCCCTATGGCATGGCCGAAGTCGTGGGCGATGTCTGGGAACCGTCATCGGCCGAGCATCTGCTGGGCACCGACACCATCGGGCGCGACCTGCTGAGCCGGATGATTTACGGCGGACGCACAACAATCTTTATCGCCACCATGGCCACGGCATTGTCGTTTATCACCGGATCGGTGCTGGGCTTTGCCGCTGCGGTGCTGGGGGGCTGGGCCGATCAGGTGCTGTCGCGCTTTGTCGATCTGATCATGTCGATCCCGTCGCTGATCTTTGCGCTGGTGGTGCTGTCGGTCATGCCGGTCACCGTGCCGGTTCTGATCCTGGTCATGGGGCTGCTGGACAGCACCCGCGTGTACCGGCTGGCCCGTGCTGTGGCGGTGGACATCACAGTAATGGATTACGTCGAAGCGGCGCGCCTGCGCGGCGAAAAACTGGCGTGGATCATCTTTCGCGAGGTTCTGCCCAACGCGCTGTCCCCACTGGTGGCCGAGATGGGCTTGCGGTTCATCTTTGCGGTTCTTTTCGTATCGACCCTATCGTTCCTTGGTCTTGGCGTGCAACCGCCGCAGGCTGACTGGGGCGGCATCGTGAAAGAGAACAAGGAAGGCATCGTTTACGGGATCGGGGCCGCACTTTATCCGGCGGTGGCAATCGCCACGCTGGCGATCAGCGTCAACCTTGTGGCCGACTGGGTTCTGAACCGAACCACTTCACTGAAAGGGGGCCGGGGATGAGCGATCCACTGGTAAAAGTGCGCGGCTTGAAAATTGGCGCGACGGTCTATCCGCCCGGCGAAAAGCCGCATGACATCGAAATCGTCCACGGTGTCGATTTCGATTTGCAGGCAGGCGAGGTTCTGGGGCTGATCGGGGAATCCGGTGCGGGCAAGTCGACCATCGGCCTGGCCACCCTGGCCTATGGCCGGGGCGGCGTCGAGCTGACCGGCGGCGAGGTCTGGGTGAACGGGCGCGACCTGTTACAGGCCAAGCACCGCGACATCCGCCATTTGCGCGGAGCCGAGGTCACCTATGTCTCGCAATCGGCAGCGGCGTCCTTCAACCCGGCCAAGAAGATCATGGAACAGGTGACCGAGGCCGCGATCAGCCAGGGCAAATTCGGCAAGAAAGACGCCGAATCCCGCGCGGTGGAGCTGTTCAAGGCGCTGGGACTGCCCGACCCCGAAAATATCGGCAACCGCTATCCGCACCAGGTGTCGGGCGGCCAGCTGCAACGTTGCATGACCGCGCTTGCACTGTGCCCCGAACCTGATCTTGTGGTGTTTGACGAACCCACCACGGCGCTGGATGTGACCACGCAAATCGACGTGCTGAAGGCAATCAAGGATGCGATTGCCGTCACCGGCGTTGCGGCGCTGTATATCACGCACGATCTGGCCGTGGTGGCACAGGTCGCGGATCACATCATGGTGCTGCGTCAGGGCGATATGGTCGAATACGGCACCACGGACCAGATCATCAACAACCCTCAGGAAGAATACACTCAGGCGCTGGTGTCGGTCCGCTCGATCAAACACATCGAGAAAGAGCCAACCGACGAAGCCGTGCTGCGGGTCGAGAATATCACCGCCCGTTACAAGGGCACCAATTTCGACGTGCTCAAGGACATCAACGTAGAACTGCATCCCGGCCAGACGCTGGCCGTGGTGGGGGAAAGCGGTTCAGGCAAATCGACACTGGCACGGGTGATCACCGGTTTGCTGCCGCCTTCCAACGGCAACATCCACTTTGCCGGCCGCGACCTGTCCCCGGACCTGCCCTCACGCTCGCGCGAGGACCTGCGCGAATTGCAGATGATCTATCAGATGGCAGACACCGCGATGAACCCGCGCCAGACTGTTGGCACCATCATCGGGCGTCCGCTTGAGTTCTACTTCGGCCTGAAGGGGCGCGAAAAGCAGGCCCGCATTCAGGAACTGCTGGACGAGATCGAACTGGGCGAAGGCTTTCAGGACCGCTATCCGGCGGAACTGTCGGGGGGGCAGAAACAACGTGTCTGCATCGCGCGCGCACTGGCGGCAAAGCCCAAGCTGATCATCTGCGACGAGGTGACCTCGGCGCTGGACCCGCTGGTAGCGGACGGCATCCTGAAGCTGCTGCTGAAACTGCAAAAGGTCGAGGACGTGGCCTATTTGTTCATTACCCACGATCTGGCCACGGTGCGTGCCATCGCGGACAGCATTGCGGTGATGTATCAGGGTCAGGTCGTGCGTTACGGATCAAAATCCACGGTACTGTCGCCGCCCTTTGACGCCTATACAGACCTGCTGCTCAGCTCGGTCCCCGAGATGAAACTGGGTTGGCTGGAAGAGGTCATCGAACACCGCCGCATGGAAAGTGCAGGCAACTAGAACACAGGCGGGGCGCAGTGCTGCCCCGCCGCTTATCCATTGCCCGATCAGTCTGCGGTCAACGTGACCAGCGGCTCGAACCCGCCCCACATCATGCGCATCCCGTCAAAGGGCATCTCCATCATCTCTTGCATACGCGGGTCGCTCATCATCTTCTCGAACCCCTTGTCCGCGGTCGCCTTGTCGGGCCAGATCATCCACGAGAACACAACCACTTCGCCCTCTTCGCGTTTGACCGCCATCGGGAAGGACGTGACCTTGCCATCCGGCGTATCGACGCCCCAGTTTTCCTGAACCGACAAACAGCCGTATTCCTTGAAAAGCGGCCATGCCTTTTCGGCCATGTCCTTGTAGGCGGCCCTGTTCGCTTCGGGCACGGCCAGCAGAAATCCAGATACATATGACATTGTGTCACCTCCTATTCCTAGATTCGCCTTTCAGATTGACATTTATATACGTTGATATCAACATATATAAATGATGGACCCATTGCTGCCCCTTTCAGTCACTATCGAAGTACGCGACCGCTGCCTGTGTTTGCACGTTCAACGGGCCGCGCGGGTGCTGGCGCGTCGCTTTGATGATGCCTTGCGCCCATTTGGCGTGACCAACGGGCAGTTTTCCCTGCTGATGTCGCTGAACCGTCCCGACGGGCCACGGATCAGTGATCTGGTGGACCTTCTGGGCATGGACCGCACCACGCTGACAGCAGCGCTGAAGCCGCTGGAACGGCAGGGATTCGTCGCCTCGGCCCCCGATAAAAACGACCGCCGCGCACGGCGTCTGCGCCTGACGGATGCGGGGCGTGCGGTGCTGGCACAGGCGCTGCCCACCTGGCGGGCCACCCATGACGCCGTTGATGCAGCGCTGGCCCCGATTGACCCGCAAGATTTGCGCGACGGGCTGATGGCGGTGGCGCAGGCATAGGCGCAACACCCCGACGCTGTGAAAATCCAATAGACGCCCGAAAACAGGCGGCACGACGGATTGAACCTGCATAAGGTGTGTACATGCTGTTTGACCTGCCAGACCACGACACATTGTACCGCGCCCTGCTTGCACGCGATGACCGCTATGACGGGCATGCCTTTGTCTGCGTTTCCTCCACCGGGGTGTTTTGCCGCCTCACCTGCCCCGCCCGCAAACCCAAACGCGAGAATTGCACGTTTCACGACACGGTCGGCGCCTGTATCGAAGCGGGGTTTCGCCCCTGCAAGCGCTGCCATCCCTTGCAGCCGATGGCCTCGGGCGACCCTGCGATTGCCGCCTTGCTTGCGGCGCTGGATGAACGGCCCGCGTTTCGCTGGTCAGAGACAGATGTCGTACGGATGGGGTTTGATCCCTCGACAATCCGGCGCAGTTTCAAGCGTCAGTTCGGCATGACATTTCTGGAAATGGCCCGACAACGGCGGCTGCGCGACGGGTTTGAAACCATGTCATCAGGCGGCAAGGTGATCGAGGCGCAGATTGACGCGCAATTTGACTCGGCCAGCGCGTTCAGTGCCGCCTTTGCCAGATTGCTGGGGCGTGCCCCCGGACGGCTGGATCGCGCGCCATTGCTGTTTGCCGATTGGGTCAGCACCCCGCTGGGCGATATGATTTCTGTTACCAGCAGGACCGAACTGCACTTGCTGGAGTTCACCGACCGCAAGGCGTTGAAAACCGAGCTGGGCAAGCTGGACGCACAGTGCAAGGGCCGGCTTGGCATCGGGCAGACCGCACCGGGGCAACAGATCAAGGCCGAGCTTGCAGCCTTCTTTGCGGGAACCTCTGCCGTTTTCGCGACTCCGCTGGCCTATCACGGTGCGCCCTTTGCGCAGCTGGTGTGGGACGAACTGCGGCGCATCCCGCCCGGCGTAACCCGCAGCTATTCCCAAATTGCTGTGCAGATCGGGCGCCCCGAGGCCACCCGTGCCGTGGGACGCGCCAACGGAGCCAACCAGATTGCGCTGGTGGTGCCCTGCCACCGGGTGATCGGTGCCGAAGGGGCGCTGACCGGATACGGTGGTGGCCTGTGGCGCAAGCAGAAACTGCTTGAAATCGAACGTCAATATTTGCCCGCACCACAAGAAAGAGCCCAACCATGACCCAGTCGGAAAAAGCAGCCTTGTTCAAATCCCTTCACCAGAAGGGCAACCCGCTGGTGTTGTACAACATCTGGGATGCAGGCGGGGCGCAGGCCCTTGCCGATGCGGGTGCCAAGGCCGTGGCCACCGGCAGTTGGTCGGTTGCAGCGGCCCACGGGTTTGACGACGGCGAGGCAATGCCGCTGGATTTCGTCCTGCAAATTGTCGAACGCATTACCCAATCGGTCGCCCTGCCCGTTTCGGTAGACTTCGAGGGCGGATATGCCACCGCGCCCGCCGACATCACCACGAATGTCCGTCGCGTGATCCGCGCAGGTGCAATCGGGATCAATATTGAGGACAGAGTTGTGCAAGGCAGTGGCCTGTTTCCCGTCGACGCGCAGGTCGCGCGGCTGAAAGCTGTCAGAGCGGCCGCACGCCTTGAAGGCATCCCCCTGTTCATCAACGCGCGTACCGACCTGTTTCTGGGGTCAGACCCGGCCACCCACGGAGACCTGCTGGGCCAGGCGCTTGCGCGGGCAGATGCCTATGCAGGGGCCGGTGCCGACGGATTCTTTATTCCCGGTCTGACGGCGCACTGCCATATCACCCATATCGCAAACAACACCGACCTGCCCGTCAATGTCATGATGATGGGCAACCTGAACGCGCTGCATGATGCGGCGCACATGGGCGTATCGCGTGCAAGCTATGGGCCCGGCGCCTATCGGACCGCAACCACCGATCTGGCGCAAAGGTTTGCCGCTTTGGCGTGACGTCGGGAAAAATCACACAGCCCCCATTGCCCCCGCGCACCACCTGCGGTCAGATGCAGGCGCACAGACAGGGGGCGCATATGGACAAGAAACTGTTGCTGATCATTCTGGACGGCGTTCCATGGCGCAACTGGCGGCGGCTGTTCGGCAATCTGGAGGGCTGGGTGGATTCAGGTGACGCCCGCGTGTGGAAACTGCGCGCGGTGCTGCCGTCGATTTCGGCCTCGTGCTATGCGTCGATCCATACCGGCGTGGCCCCTGCCGAACACGGCTGCACCGGCAATGGCAACGTGTTCCGCCTGTCGCATCCCGACGTCTTCTCGGCCACCCGTGCGGCGGGTGGGGTCACGGGGGCGGTGGCGCACAGCTTTTGGTCCGAATTCTTCAACCGCCATCCCTTCGACTATGTGCGTGACATCGAATATGATGAACCGGACAGCGACACCATCAACCATGGCCGGTTCCACACCATGACCGGCTATGGGCACAACAACCAGATGACCCCCTCAGACGTGGACCTGTTTGGCACGCTGACCAATCTCTGCCTGCGCTTCGGGCTGAACTATGGCATGTTGCACACCTGCACCTTGGACAGCATGGGGCACCGTTTTTTCCACGAGGGTCAGGAAATGGACCATGCCTGTTTCGTCATGGACGAAATGCTGGCCCCCTTCATCCCGCGCTGGCGCGAAATGGGGTACGAGGTGATCGTGACCGCCGATCACGGGCAGGACGAGCGCGGCCACCATGGTGGACGCGGAGCCCTGCAACAAGAAGCGGCGTTGTATTACTTCGGGGATGCCGAGGGCCCGCACGCGGATACGGTGATCGACCAGCTGCAACTGGCCCCCACCATCCTGTCGCGGCTGGGTGCGCCAATTCCTGACACGATGAAGGCGAAGACGTTCCTGACCTGAAGATCAGTCCAGATCGGTGATCTGCCCCGCGCGCAACAGCGTCAGCGCCTGGATCATCCGCGCAAAGCTTGTGGCGGCACGTTGCGACATGTGCCGCGCCCGCAAATGGGCGTGCACCAGCCCCGCCTCCTCGATCCAGACAGCTCGGCCTCCTGCGGCCTGAATGGCATCACGATACGCCTCGCCATCGCTGGACAGCGGATCGCATTGTGCCGTCAGGATCACCGTGGGCGGGAGGTTGGAAAAATCGGTATCTTGCAGCGGCGCAAAGCGCGGATCGCCGGTGCGGTCCTGCCCGCCGGATCGCAGGGTCTGATAGAACGCCATGTCCCGCACGCTTAGTCCCGGCGCATCGGCATGGGTGACATAGCTGCCCCGCGTGCGATCGCCGCCAAGCCCGGGATAGATCAGCAGGCAGCCCATTATGCGCCCGTCAATCCTGCCGCGTGCATAATGGGCAATTGCCGCCACCAGATTGCCCCCCGCGCTGTCACCGCACAGCACGATGGACGCTTCTGTCTCGGCACAGACCGCTTCGAACGCGGCCCATGCATCTTCGAAATCTTGCGGAAAGGGATGCTCGGGCGACAGGCCATAATCAACCGCGACCACCTGCATGCCCGTGCTTGCGCAGAATTCGGCGCAAATGCTGTCGTGGCTCTCCAACCCGCCCACGACAAAACCACCGCCGTGGCAGAAGAACACCGTGCCCGCCACAGGCTCGGAACAACTGTAGACGCGGCACGAAACCCCGCCAAAGGCACGGTCCTGCGCGGTCACGCTGTCAGGATACCCAACGTCAAAGTCAGCACACATGGCGTTATACACCCGGCGCTGGTCCTCCACGCTCAGGTCCACTGCATCGGGCGGATAATGCAGTTCGGTCCGCGCCAGAAAGGCACGGACCTCGTCATCCAGCAACAGGTCGTAATCTGCCAAGATCACTCTGCCGCGACCGGCTGCGCGGCCAGTTCCCAGCCCTGAATGAACGGCCCCAGCACTTTGGCAATCTCGGCCTCGGAGTCACCATTGGCCACCACCTGCGCCGTCAGACCGCGTTTCTTGTCATCAATCACCGAGGTGACCTGCGCCCTGAGGCCCGCATCGGACAGGGCGGCGTTATAGACCCGCGTGATCGCGTCCTTGCGCAGATCGGGTTTGAACACCTTGCCCACGGCCGTCTTGGGCAGTTCGTCCATGATGGTCATATGCTTGGGATGCGCCGCGCGTTCGTGTACATGTTTCGTGCAATAGGCCATCAGCTCGTCTTCGGTGACAGTGGCCCCATCGACCAGTTCGACATAGGCGCAGGGCACCTCGCCCGAATGCGCGTCCGGCTGGCCGATGGCACCGGCAAAGGCGACGGCTTTGTGGCCCTGCAACGCGTCCTCGATTTCCGCAGGATCGATGTTATGGCCACCGCGAATGATCAGATCCTTGGCACGGCCGGTGATCCACAGATACCCATCGGCATCCATACGTCCCAGGTCGCCCGTCCGCAGGTGGGTGTCGCTGTAGAACAGATCCTTGTTCTTCGCCACTTCGGTGTAGGTGTGCCCGGTGTAGACACCGGGGTTCGAAACACAAATCTCGCCTATCTCGTCAACCGCACATTCCAGCGGCCCGTCGTTGGTCTGCTTGACAATCTTGACATCCGTATACGGGAAAGGAATGCCGATACTGCCGATTTTCTTCAGCCCGTCCACGGGGTTGCCCGACACAAGACAGGTCGCTTCGGTCATGCCATACCCTTCAACGATGGTGACGCCAGTGGCCTCCTCGAAGCGTTTGAACAGCTCTTTGGGCAGCGGAGCCGAGCCGGAGAAGGCGGTTTTCACCGTGCTGACATCGGCATCAATCGGGCGCTGCATCATCGCAGCCAGGGCCGTGGGCACCGAAACGATAAAGGTGATCTTCCACCGTTCCGTCAGCTTCCAGATGTTGTCGAACACGCCTTCGCCGCGATAGCCCTGCGGCGTCGGGAACACCACATGTGCGCCGCTGAACACGGCGCCCATCAGGATCACATGCACTGCCATGACATGGAACAGCGGCAGCGGACACAGCAGCACGTCGTTCTCGTTCAACAGCAGCTCGCCGCCGACCCAGCCGTTATAGACCAGACCGGAATACAGATGCTGCGCGACTTTCGGCATGCCAGTGGTGCCACCTGTATGGAAATAACAGGCGACACGATCTTCCTGCACATCCTCGAAATCGAGGCTCGTGTTCTGTTTTTTCAGCTCGGCGGCAAAACTCAGATAGTGCGCATGAGAGGCTTGCGCGGCCTTCGGACGGATCAAGGGAATGATCCAGGATTTCGGCGGCGTCACATAGCGCAGCAGGTCGACCTCAAGCACGGTCTTGACGTTCGGCGCGTGTTCCACGGCTTCGGCCACTTTTTGCGCCACATCGGTCTTGGGAAAGGCGCGCAGGGTGACCACAACCTTGGCCCCAGTCTCGCGCAGGATCGATGCGATCTGCTCGGGGTCCAGCAACGGGTTGATCGGGTTGACGATGCCCGCGGTCGCCCCGCCCAGCATGGTCAGGATGGCTTCGTTACAGTTGGGCAGGACATAGGCCACCACGTCCTTGGGACCGATCCCCAAACCACGCAGCATATTGGCCGCTTGCGCCGTCTTCGCCTTCAATTCACTCCAGGTCAGCGTCTCGGCCTTGTCTTTCGGTCCTGAAAAGATCTGATAGCTGACGGCGTTGTGGTTGGGAAATTTCGCGGTGGTGTCGCTCAGCATTCCAAACAACGTTACCGGCAGATCGCGGCTCGCCCAGGGGCCTTCGGCCTCGATGCGTTTGCGGTCTTCAAGCCCTGCATAGGTCATAGTCTCTATCTCCCTGTCACCACCGTGTTTCGGTGGGTGTCTCCCTTAGCGGAACAGGATGCTGTGCTTTGGCTAAATACGCAAGTATATCAGGGGCAAACACCCCCTATGCAGACGCAGCGTCAGCCACGTCTACAACTTCATCTTGCCCGGAAAACTCCGGGGGAGACGCGCCAGCGTCGGGGGCCGGCCCCCTGCCCGCCCTGCTATTGCGCGGCCACGTCTGCGGTAAACTGCAACCTGGCCAGCCGCGCATACAGCCCGCCTTGGGCGACCAGTTCGTCGTGGGTGCCGATGGCAGCAATACGACCCTGATCCATCACCACGATCCGGTCGGCTTTTTTCACAGTGGCCAGCCTGTGCGCCACGATCAGCGTGGTCCGCCCATGGCTCAGCGTTTCAAAGGCTGCCTGCACCGCCCGTTCGCTTTCGGCGTCCAGCGCGCTTGTGGCCTCGTCCAGCAGCAGCACCGGCGCGTCGCGCAGGATGGCGCGGGCAATGGCGATGCGCTGTTTCTGCCCGCCCGACAGCATCACTCCGCGTTCGCCCAGATAGGCGTCATACCCATCCGGCAGCGCCATGATGAATTCATGCGCAGCGGCAGCACGCGCGGCGGCCTCGATCTCGGCCTCGGTTGCGCCGGGGCGACCAAAGCCGATGTTGTCGCGGGCCGAAGCGGCGAAGATCACCGGATCTTGCGGCACCAGCGCGATATGGCGGCGGAACGTATCGCGGGCCAGCGTGCCCAGATCCACGCCATCAATCATCACCCGACCTGTGCGCGGCTCGTAGAACCGCAACAACATCTGGATGATTGTCGTCTTGCCCGCGCCCGACGGGCCGACAAAGGCCACGGTTTCGCCGGATGCAATCTCAAGGCTGACATGATCCAGCGCCGAGATGTCAGGCCGCGACGGATAGCTGAACGACACGTCATCAAAGGTGATGCGCCCCTGCACCGGCGTCGGCAATGCGACGGGAGAGGCGACATCCTGCACGCTGTCCTCGACCGTCAGCAGCTCGACCAGCCGTTCGGTGGCCCCGGCGGCGCGCTGCAGCTCTCCCCAGATCTCCGACAGCGCCGCGACCCCGCCGGCGACCATCACCGCATAGATCACGAACTGGATCAGTGCGCCCGACGACATCGCTCCGGCGCGCACATCATTGGCCCCGATCCACAGCACTCCCACGACCCCCGAGAAGACCAGGAAGATCACGATCATCGTCATCAGCGCCCGCGTACGAATACGCCGCCCCGCCGCATCAAAGCTGCGCTCGGTCACTTCGCTGAACTGGGCCCGCGTTGTTGCCTCCTGGGTAAAGGCCTGAACTGTTTGCACGGCCCCCAACGCTTCCGAGGCGCTGCCGGACGATGCCGCGATCCAGTCCTGGTTCTCGCGGCTGATGACCCGCAGGCGCCGCCCCAGCACCAGAATCGGAATGACCACGGCGGGCACGATCAACAGCACCAGCCCCGTCAGCTTGGCCGAGGTCAGAAGCATCAGCACCAGACCGCCCGCAAAGATCAGCATATTGCGCAGCGCAATCGACGCGCTCGACCCGATCACGGACAGGATCAGCGTGGTGTCGGTGGTGATCCGGCTGAGGACTTCGCCGGTCATGATCTTTTCGTAGAAAGCGGGGCTCATCCCGATCACGCGGTCGAACACCGCCTTGCGGATGTCCGCGACCACCCGCTCGCCCAGCCGTGTGACCAGCGCATAGCGCAGCGCGGTCCCCACGGCGAGCAAACCGGCAATGCCGATAGCGGCCATGAAATACTGGTTCAGCAGCGCGCCGTCCTGCGTGCGGAAATTGTCGACCACACGGCGCACCGCCAGCGGCAGGGTCAGCGACACCACAGCCGTCAACACCAACGCCGTGACCGCTGCAACCATCAGCATCCGATAGGGCATCACAAAGGGCCACAGCGCGCCAAGGGCACCAATACGCTTGGACGCCGCACGCTGGTCGTCACCCTTGCCGGGGACAACGGGTTGCGGGGGGATGATCTGTGGGGCTTGGTCGGCCATGACGGCTCCTGAATTCACTTCGCGCCGACTTGTGGCGGCTGCACGCCACGGGGTCAATGCGACAAAGGCCCCACATTCGGGGATCAGATCGGTCTGAATGGGGAAAGATTGGAGCGGGCGGCGGGAATCGAACCCGCGTCATTAGCTTGGAAGGCTAAGGTCTTACCACTACACAACGCCCGCGTAGCACCGGTTAGTTATGACATGGGCCAGCAGAGGTCAAGAACGCCTGCGCGGGGTGGGTGCACAAAATCCGGCTGATTTTGCGGAATCCTCTCAGTGGGTCGGGTCAGGCATTTCTGCCAAGAACCGGACCTTCGATACCATGTGTCCGAAGGTCCGCTGTGCGGGACTTTGCTGCCGTTCGCTGCGGTTGTGCGAAGGTCAGCTTTCGGGTGTTGAATCTACTTCGTTAGGTAGTTTTGGATCTACGAACCGAAGATATAGAAGCGATCCGCCAAAGAAAGTGCCCGCTAGACCTAACCCGAAAATGGTATTTGGCGGCACGCCTTGTTGATCCAACCAAACCATTCCCAACGACCAAACCAAAAATATTCCATACAACAACAACGCCCCCGAAAACCGCGCTCGTTTTCTTGTCAGCCATTTAGCTATGAAAAACGCTACCAAGAACGGAACCCATGTTTCGGCGACATGGTTTAAGTAATGCATTTCGATTGGAGCGCCGCCGGGAAAGCCAATACCCATGAACAATGCCAAAACCGGGTATTCCCACGGCAAGAAGGGGTTGATTGCTTTCACCAACGCGAGACCTATCCACACTGTGAAAGCGCCAACGAAGGCAGCAAAAAAAGTTGCTAGTTGCCGTATCATTTGAATGGCATCCTAAGCTAAATCCTACTGTTGAAGAAGCCGACGTTAATGGCACGCGCAGCATAGGAGACTTTGGGCTCAAACCTGCCGCTCGCTGCGGTCTTCACGAACGTCCGGTTCCCTATCTTGGGCCGGGCAAAGATGCAAAGGCCCTATTCACCTGACGTTCACCCCTTTCAATCTATCTGACTTCAGTCCTCGATGCCCTTGTCCGACGCATCGGCCTGCCCCGCCACCCAATAGCCCGAGGCTTTGATCCACTGTTTGTCGTGCCCCTTGTCCAGCAGATGTGTGCGGATGGCACGTGCCACCATGGCTTCGGCTGCAATCCAGACAAAGGTGCGCGGTGGCAGGGTCATGCCGCCGAGTGCCGCGAGATAGGGCGCGGGATCGGTGGCCTGATCCAGCGGGCGGTGCAGCCAGTGCGCCGTCCAATCGGCGGCGGTGTCCAGCGACTGTTCGTCCGCCGCATCAGGCACACCGACGATGCTGGTCACGCGCGTCGCGGCGGGCATCTCTTCGATCCAGCGGCCAATGGCGGGCAGTGCGGTTTCGTCACCGATCAACAGCCACTGGTCGATAGCGCCCTCGATCCGCTGGCTGCCACGCGGGCCGCCAATGGTGATGGCATCGCCCACGGCAGCGGCACGCGCCCAGTCGGCGGCAGGTCCGCCGGGGTGATCCACCACATCCACCACCAGTTCCGACGTGCTGAACCGACGGGGCGTATAGTCGCGCATTTGCGGGCTGTCGCTCTCTGCGTTCAGGATCAGCTTCATGTGATCGTCCGGCGCACCGCTGTTGAAATCATGCATGTCCGCGCCTTGCAGGGTCAGGCGGATCATATGCGGGCTCAGCCGTTCTGACGCGGCAACCCTCAGATTGCGGCGGCGCAATTCATGGCGCATGCGGATGATTTGCGGGGCGTCAGCGATTTGATCTGTCATGGCAAGGTCCTTGCGAGTGCGTCGCGGCTATACCTGCCTATTTTCGTCAAGTATTACAAGTGCGCCACCGCACAGACCACCCCGCGCAGATGCTCAGACGGAAACGCCGCGCAGCACCTCGGCCTTGGGCACGTCGGCCTTGGCCCCTTCCAGCACCACCGCCCCGCGTCGCAGCACGACAAAACGGTCGGCCAGATCATAGGCGAATTCGAAATACTGCTCGACCAGCACGATCGCCATGTCACCCTGATCGCGCAACAGGCGGATCACGTTGCCGATCTGCTGGATGATGTTGGGCTGGATGCCCTCGGTGGGTTCGTCCAGCAGCAAAAGCTTGGGCTTGGTGATCAGCGCCCGCGCAATAGCCAGTTGCTGTTGCTGCCCGCCCGACAGATCGCCGCCGCGCCGCGATGTCATGTCCTTGAGCACGGGAAACAGATCGTAAATATGATCCGGGATGAAATGTTCCTCCGGCGGCAGGCAGACAAAGCCGGTTTCAAGGTTCTCTTTCACCGTCATCAGCGGGAAAATCTCGCGCCCCTGCGGCACGTAAGCCACGCCCAGATGCGCCAGCTTGTGTGCAGGCAGCACCGGCAGGTCCTGCCCGTCCAGCGACAACGTGCCCGCCGTGCGCGGGTGGGTGCCGGATATCGCCTTGATCAGGCTGGTTTTGCCCACGCCATTGGTGCCCATCACGCAGGTGACTTCGCCCTGTGCCGCCTGCATCGAAATCCCGTTCAGGATCTGGCTGTGGCCATAGTGCAGCGTCAGGTCATTCAAACTCAGCATATTCAGCGCCCCAGATAGACGTCGATGACGTCCTGATTTGATGTGACATGGTCCAGCGATCCTTCGGCCAGAACCGACCCTTCGTGCAGCACGGTGACCTTGCAGTTCAGGCGGCGCACGAACTCCATATCGTGTTCCACAACGACCACGGCGCGGGTCTTGGCGGCCTCGACCAGAATGTCGGTGGTTTTCTCGCGTTCTTCCGGCGTCATACCGGCGGCCGGTTCGTCCACCAGCAGCAGGCGCGGCTCCTGTGCCAGCAGAATACCGATCTCCAGCCATTGCTTTTGCCCGTGGCTCAACTCGCCCGACTTGCGCAGCAGCGCGTCGCCCAAGCCGATGTCGCCTGCCAGCGTGGCGACTTTGGCCAGATCTTCGTCCGAGGGCCGATAGGACAACACCGGCAACCAGCCGCGCGGCTTTTTCAGCGCCATCAGCAGGTTCTCCTGCACGCTTTGATCCTCGAACACCGTGGGCTTTTGAAACTTGCGCCCCACGCCCGCCTGCGCGATCTTCGCTTCGGACATTTTCAGCAAGGACACCGATTTTTCACCCCACAGAACGCGGCCTTCGTCGGGCTTGGTCTTGCCGGTGACGATGTCCATGAACGTGGTCTTGCCCGCGCCGTTCGGCCCGATCACCGCGCGCATTTCGGCATCCGCGATGCGGAAGGACAGGTTGTTGATGGCGCGAAAGCCGTCAAAGCTGACCGAAACGCCGGAGACTTCCAAAAGCGTGCTCATTGCTGGGCCTCCTTCTCGCGCAGCGATCCCTGATCGGGACCAAGGTCGGCCCCGTGGCGATCCGGGCGCAGCCGGTCGCTGATCAGGTCGAACAGCCCGCCGATGCCTTGGGGGGCGAACAGGGTGACGCCGACAAAGGACAGCCCCAGCAGCACCAGCCACCAGTCGACCCATTTGATCGTGTAAAAGCCCAGCGGCACGTCCGGTGCCTGCCCGCCGGTGAACCATGTGGACAGCAGGCTGACCACCGCCGCACCAATCACGGCACCATACAGCCGCCCGCGCCCGCCGATGGCCACCCAGACCGCCAGATAGATCGACGCGATGGGAGCGATTTCAGCCGGGTTGATGATGCCCGCCTGCGGGTAATACAGCGCCCCGGCAATGGCGGCGATACAGGCGGTCAGCGTGAACATCGCCAGCTTGTACGCCTCGACCGAATAGCCCAGGAACCGCACGCGCGCCTCGTTGTCGCGGATGCCGCGGATGACCGAGCCGAACTTGCCCGACACCACCCATGCCGCCAGCAGATAGCCCAACCCCAGCGCCAGCGCCGAGCCCCAGAAGAACCACATCGACACCACGTCCTGCGATACGCTCACGCCCGGCAGGTTTTGCAGGCCCGACAGGCCGTTGTTGCCGCGCAGGCCGCTGTCGTTCTGGAACAGGTACAGCGCCAGCGCCAAGGTCATCGCCTGTGTCAGGATCGACAGGTACACGCCCGTCACACGGCTGCGGAAGGCCAGCCAGCCAAAGACCAGCGCCAGCAGGCCCGGCACCAGCACGACCATGGCCAGTTGCAGCGTCAGACTGTCGGCAAAGGACCAGATGACAGGGAAATCACTGCTGCCGACCACGCCGAAAATCTGGTTGCCGATGCCGTCCACGATCTCTTGGGGCGTCGGTGGTATCTGGCCTTGGGCCAGCGCATCGACCACGATCAGACGGGTGCGTTCATACATCAGCCACATGCCGATCATGTAGCCACCCAGCCCGAAAAACGCGAAATGTCCCAGGCTGAGGATACCGGCATAGCCCCAGATCAGGTCCATCGCGACGGCCACCAGACACAGGCACAGCGTCTTGCCCAAGGTCTTGACGAAGCTGGTGGACACCATGCCCACGCCAAAGCCTTCGGACAGGATGGTGACCCCCAGCGTGAACAGCGCCAGCAAGGCAAGGAAGATCAGGACCGACGGGTTTCGTGCAACGAATGAACGGTTCATGGCCTCAATCCCCCGCCGCGCGGCCTTTGAGGGCGATGATGCCCCTTGGCCGGAACTGGATGAAAATGATGATAAAAACGATCATGTAAGTCTGTGCCGCCAGCGTGTTGCTGGGGTTGCCCCATTCGATGCCCTTCTGCAGGAACCCGATCATCGCAGCCCCCGCCAGCGTGCCCCAGATGTTGCCGACGCCGCCGACAACCACGGTCATGAAGCTTTGCACGATGTAGTCTGATCCAAGTTCCGAGGTCACCTTGGCGAACAGGCCAATCGCCACGCCGGCAACACCCGCGATGCCGGACCCAAGGCCAAAGGTCAGCATGTTCACCCGCCCCGGATTGATCCCCATCGACGCCGCCATGCGCGGGTTCTGGGTCACCGCGCGGGTTTCCAGCCCCAGCCGCGTGCGCTTCATGATGAACAGGAACACCGCGAGGAAGAACAGCGCCAGAAAGAAGATCGCGATGCGGATATAGCTGATCGACACCACGTCGTTCAGCGTCAGCGCCCCGTCCAGCCACGCGGGCGAGGTCAGCGGGCGGGCTTGGGTGCCGAAGATGTTCTTGGCCAGCTGTTGCAGCGCAATCGAGATGCCGAACGTTGCCAGCAACGTCTCAAGCGGCCGGTTGTACAGCCAGCGGATCACCAGCCGCTCCATCGCCACGCCGGCGGCGAATGTCACGGCAAAGGCCAGCGGGATCGCCACGATGATCGACACCGTGTGGTTGGGAATGATCTGCTGGACCACATAGCCGGTATAGGCGCCCATCATGATGAACTCGCCATGCGCCATGTTGATCACACCCATCACGCCAAAGGTGATGGCAAGGCCGATAGCCGCCAGAAAATAGATCGACGCCAGCGACAGCGCGTCCAGCGTCAGGTCGGCGGCCTGGTTCATCCCCACCTTCAGCTTGATCGCGTTCAACGCATCATTGGCCGCGTCGGTCACCTGCGAAGAGGGATCGAAATAGGCGTCGTAGAAGGTAAAGCCGTCCAGCGTCTCCTGAACCTCGTCCTCGGAAATGAAGGGCGGCACGGTGCCTGCCTCGGCCAGCGTGATATAGGCCGCGCGGCGCGCCGCCTCGCTGTCCAGTTGCTGCACGGCCACGCCGCCCACACGCCCGTCCTCGATGTTGGCCTCGAGCGCGGCGCGGATGGCCGCATCTGTCACACGCGGCGGGGCCAGATCGGCGGCGACCAGCATGTCATAGGCCGCAACCTTGCTCAGCGCGTCCGAGCCGGGTGTCAGGATTGCCGCCACATTGGTGCCCTCGGGCACATCGCCCTGCACCACATCGCGGCGGGTGGCGACCAGCGGGTTCAGCGTGGCACGCACGTCGACGCCCAGATCGCCCGACATATCGGCCATCGCCTGTACCCGCGCGTCGGGGTCGGCGTCATAACCAATGGTCAACAGGCGCTCCAGCCGCAGCTTTTGCGCCTTCAGGGTCGCGTCGGTCTCCATCTCGATGGAATTGCGCAGCGGTTTCAGCAGCGCTTGGTCAGGATCGCGGGAAATCGAGGTCAGCGCGTCCTGACGGCGCTTGGGATCGGGGTCTTTCAGTTGGAACTGCACCAGCGCCGTGCCGATCAGGGCGCGGATGCCGCTGTTGGGCTTGATCTGGTCCAGCGCGTCCTTGTCGACCACGCCAACCACTTCGCCGCTGTCGAAATCGGTCAGCGCATAGCCGCCCTCGGCTTTCTCGGCGCGAAAAAACAGACCGTCGGCCTCGCGCAGCCACATATCCTTGTCCGACCATGCCTCGAGCACCGCCTGCGCCTGCGGCAGACCGCTGTCGGCCACTGCGTCAATCGCCGGACCAATGGTCGTGCGCGAGCTTTTGAGGATCGTGTCGCGGTGCGCTTGCAGCACCTGCTGGATCGGTCCGGGCGTGTCCTGCGCATAGGTGCTGACACAGGTCAGCAACAGGGCCAGCGCGGCGGCAATAAGTCTGGTCATGTGAATGAAGTCCGCAATGGGGCCAAGAGGGCGCAAAGGCGCGCCCTCTCAAGTGTGGTTCAGTAGTTCGACAGGGTCTGCACGCAGGTCTTGGTTTCGGTGTTGTACATACCGCAACCCAGATCCTTCCAATCCGATTCCAGCACGGCGGATTCGGGCAGGAAGTCGGTCCATGCGTCACCCGGCACCGGATCGGTTTCCGAGATGATGTCAAACTGGCCATCGGCCTGAATTTCACCGATCAGCACGGGTTTGGACAGGTGGTGGTTCACGCCCATCACGGCGGTGCCGCCGGTCAGGTTGGGGAATTCCTGCCCGTACATTTCGGCGCGCACAGCATCCACATCGGTGGTGCCTGCCGCCTCGACCGCTGCAACCCACATGTTGAAGCCGATATAGTGGGCCTCCATCGGGTCGTTGGTCACACGTTTGTCGTCACCGATAAAGGCGTGCCAAGTCTTGATGAATTCTGCGTTTTCCGGCGTATCGGCGGACATGAAATAGTTCCACGCGGCCAGGTGACCGACAAGGTTCGAGGTATCCAGACCCGACAGCTCTTCCTCACCGACCGAGAAGGCCACGACCGGAATGTCATCCGCCGAGATACCCGCCGCCGCCAGTTCCTTGTAGAAACCGATGTTCGCGTCGCCGTTGATGGTCGAGATCACGCCAACCTTCTTGCCGTCCGCGCCCAATGCCACAACATCGGCCACGATCTTGGACCAGTCCGAGTGACCGAAGGGCGTGTAGTTCACAAAAATATCCGCGTCGGCAATGCCTTTGCCCTTGAGATAGCTTTCAAGGATGTTGTTGGTTGTGCGCGGATAGACATAGTCGGTGCCCAGCAGCGCGAATTTCTCGATGCCCAGTTCGTCCAGAAAGTAATCTGTGGCAGGGATCGCCTGTTGGTTCGGTGCCGCGCCAGTGTAGAACACGTTCCTGGAAGATTCTTCGCCTTCATATTGCACCGGATAGAACAGCAGACCGTTCAGCTCTTCGATCACCGGCAGCACCGACTTGCGGCTTACGGACGTCCAGTTGCCATAGATCACATCAACATTGTGTACGGTCAGCAGCTCGCGTGCTTTTTCCGCGAACAGCGGCCAGTCGGATGCCGGATCGACCACCACCGCTTCAAGTTGCTTGCCCAGCAGACCGCCCTTGGCATTTTGCTGTTCAATCAGCATCAGCATGGTGTCTTTCAGCGTGGTTTCCGAGATTGCCATCGTGCCGGACAGCGAATGCAGCACGCCGACCTTGATGGTATCATCAGCCGCCAGTGCCGCCGAGCCAAGCGACGCGGCCACAAGTGTGCCCGTAAGCGCGGATTTCAGAAAAGTCATATAAATCTCCAAAGCGGGCCCGCCTGACAACTACGGCTTGCACCGCACACACAGTCGCCTAAGCTGGTCCCGCAACTATGTGTTGCAATTTCGTGTGGCGGCCCCTCGAGATCCAATTCGCAAGGTCGCCACACACCCCCCCGTTGGCACTTGTTTCGCCCAATCAGGTGGTCACAGCGTCAGTTCAAGTCATTGTGAATGGCAAATGCAGATGCGGGCGCAGCAGGGCGCCCCACTGGATTCTGCCTAAATATTAAGCTCAATACCGGACATGTGATGTAATATTCAGCAGTAAGAGGCAAAAAATCGGCCTCAGCATGGGCAACGGCCCTCTGCAATGTTCTAGTGCTCGCAGACACGGTGCCCTGACTCGCCGCTGTTTTCTGCGCAAAGGACTGCACAATAACCCACCTTTCGGTCATACCCGCGACGCCCGCCCAACAGCCCCGCGCACGCGGGCGCATTGCTGTGTCCGCGAAACCGGCACGGGGCCGCTCGGTATTGGGCGGATTGCATCAGGCGGGATCGTCCAAGTGCCTGTTTCCGCGCAGCAGCAGTGACGCGCTGGACGCGGTGGTGCTGAACACCGCAGGGGGGATCACCGGCGGCGACCGTTACGCCGTGACGGCCGAGGCCCAGACAGGCACCACCCTGTGCCTGACCACGCAGGCCTGCGAGCGCGTCTACCGCGCCCAGACCGGCGAAGTGGGCCAGGTGCGCAACACGCTGACACTCGGGCCGGACGCGCGTATTGACTGGCTGCCACAGGAAACCATCCTTTATGACGGGGCCGCGCTGGACCGCCGTTTGCAGATCGACATGGCGACGGATGCACAGTTGCTGTTGGTCGAACCGCTGGTGTTTGGCCGCGCCGCGATGGGCGAACGTCTGGGCACGCTGGACCTGCGCGACCGCATCATGATCAACCGCGCGGGCGTTCCCCTGTACCACGACGCGATTGCCCTGACGGGCGATGCCAGCGCGCATCTGGCCAAACCATTCGTTGCAAATGCTGCCGGCGCCATGGCCGCAATGGTCTATATTGCCCCCGACGCCGCCGGACAGCTTGCCCCCGTGCGCGCCATGCTGCCCGACACCGCCGGGGCCAGCCTGATCGGTGACGACATGCTGGTGGCAAGATTCCTCGCCGCCGACAGTTTCGAGTTGCGGCGCAGCCTGCTGCCCGTTCTTATCCGCCTCAAGGGTGGACCCCTGCCAAGAACCTGGATGATCTGATATGAACCTCACCCCCCGCGAAAAAGACAAACTGCTGATTGCGATGGCCGCCGTGGTCGCCCGCAAACGGCTGGAGCGTGGCGTAAAGCTGAACCATCCCGAAGCGATAGCGCTGATCACCGACGCGGTGGTCGAAGGCGCGCGCGACGGGCGCAGCGTGGCCGACCTGATGGAGGCCGGTGCGCAGATCATCACCCGCGATCAATGTATGGAAGGGATCGCCGAGATGATCCACGACGTGCAGGTCGAGGCCACTTTTCCCGACGGCACCAAACTGGTGACCGTCCACAATCCCATTCGCTGACAGGAGCCTGACTTGATGAAATCCGTAACGACTGCCCTTGGACTTGCTCTTTTTGCGGCCCCCGTTGCCGCGCACACCGATGCAGGCCTGCACCTGCACCCCCACGTTTCGGACGGCGCATCGGCGTGGCTGCCGGTTCTACTGGGCATGGCCGCAATCGTGGTGGCCGTGGCCCTGACCGCCACCCGCGCGACAATCCGCGCACGCAGCACGCGGAAAACCCGCAAATGATCCCCGGCGCGTTGATACCGGGCGCCGGCGACATCATCTTGAACGACGGAGCCACGGCCATCACGCTGATGGTTGCCAATACCGGCGACCGCCCTGTTCAGGTCGGCTCGCACTATCATTTTGCTGAAACAAACGCTGCGTTGGACTTTGACCGCGATGCCGCACGGGGGATGCGCCTGGACATTGCGTCCGGCACTGCCGTGCGCTTTGAACCCGGCCAACGGCGCGAAGTCTCGTTGATCCCCTATGGCGGGGCGCGGCGGGTGTTCGGGTTCAACCAGCAGATCATGGGAGACCTTTGATGGTCACGAAACTGCCGCGCCTTGCCACCCCTGCCGATCTGATGGGCGCGTGGATGAATATGTCGATGCTGGTGATGGAGACCGCCAGCGTCATGACGATGCGGATGATGGGGATGGCGGGCCTGTGGTCTGTCACCAAATCCGAAAACGACCGCATGGTTTCGGAAAAACCCACTGCCTTTCTGGACAGCGCCACTGCCGCGTCGATGGCCACCATCAGCGGCAAGCGCCCTGACGAGGTGATGAATGCGGCCTTGCGCCCGCTGCGCCGCAAGACCCGCGCCAACGCACGCCGTCTGGGCAAACGCGGCCCCGCCCTGCCCGGCTCCAAGAAACGCTGACGCTTACCAAAGGACATTCCCCATGCCCAAACCCATTGCCCGCGCCGACTACGCCGCAATGTTCGGCCCCACCACCGGCGACCGGATGCGTCTGGCCGACACCGACCTGATCATCGAGGTTGAACGCGACCTGACCACCTATGGCGAAGAGGTCAAGTTCGGCGGTGGCAAGGTGATCCGCGACGGCATGGGACAGTCACAGGTGACACGCGCCGAAGGGGCGGTTGATACGGTCATCACCAACGCGCTGATCGTGGACCATACCGGCATCTACAAGGCCGACGTGGGCCTGCGCGACGGGCGCATCCACAAGATCGGCAAGGCGGGCAACCCCGACACCCAGCCGGGCGTCGACATCATCATCGGCCCCGGCACCGAGATTATCGCAGGCGAGGGCCGCATCCTGACGGCGGGGGGCTTTGACAGCCACATCCACTTTATCTGCCCGCAACAGATGGAGGACGCGCTGCATTCGGGCGTGACCACCTGTCTGGGCGGTGGCACGGGGCCTGCCCACGGCACGCTGGCCACCACCTGCACGCCGGGGCCCTGGCACATCGGGCGGATGTTGCAGGCCTTTGACAGCATCCCGATGAACATCGGCCTGTCGGGCAAGGGCAACGCCAGCCAGCCCGCGGCATTGGTCGAGATGATCAACGCGGGCGCCTGCGCGATGAAACTGCACGAGGACTGGGGCACCACCCCCGCCGCCATCGACTGCTGCCTGTCGGTGGCCGACGACATGGACGTGCAGGTGATGATCCACACCGACACGCTGAACGAATCCGGCTTTGTCGAAAACACCGTGGCGGCCATGAAGGGCCGCACCATCCACGCCTTTCACACCGAAGGTGCGGGCGGCGGACACGCGCCGGACATCATCAAGATCTGCGGCGAGGAACACGTCCTGCCCTCCTCCACCAACCCCACGCGCCCCTTTACGGTGAACACGTTGGAAGAGCACCTCGACATGCTTATGGTCTGTCACCACCTCGACAAATCCATCCCCGAAGACGTCGCCTTTGCCGAAAGCCGCATCCGCCGCGAGACCATCGCCGCCGAGGACATCCTGCACGACATGGGCGCATTCTCGATCATCGCCAGCGACAGTCAGGCGATGGGCCGCATCGGCGAGGTGCTGATCCGCACATGGCAGACCGCCGACAAGATGAAGAAACAGCGCGGGCGTCTGGCCGAGGAGACCGGCGACAACGACAATTTCCGCGTGCGCCGCTATATCGCGAAATACACCATCAACCCCGCCATCGCCCACGGCATCAGCCGCGAGATCGGCAGCATCGAAGAGGGCAAGCGCGCCGATCTGGTGCTGTGGAACCCAGCGTTCTTTGGCGTGAAACCGGAAATGGTGCTGATGTCGGGCACCATCGTCATGGCGCAGATGGGTGACCCGAACGCGTCGATCCCGACACCGCAGCCGGTCTATTCGCGGCCCATGTTCGGGGCCTTTGGCCGGTCGGTGGAACATTCGTCCATCACCTTTGTCAGTGCCGCCGCACAGGACGCCGACATTCGCGGCACTCTGGGGCTGGCCAAACAAACCGTGGCGGTCAGCAACACCCGCAACATCGGCAAATCCGACCTGAAGCTTAATACCGCCCTGCCCCGGATCGAAGTGAACCCCGAAACCTACGAAGTGCGCGCCGACGGCGAACTGCTGACCTGCGAACCCGCCGAGGTTCTGCCGATGGCGCAACGCTATTTCATGTTCTAAAGGCCCGACCATGCACACCCTGACCGCCCGCACCTATCACGACCACAGCCACACGACGCCCTTCGCGCAGATCACGCTGGATTACGACACCCGCTTTTTGCGCCGCAAGATGCTGGAAACCGACGACGGCCAGCCGATCCTGATCGACCTGCCGCAGACCACATCGCTGGACCACGGCGGCGTGCTGGTGCTGGCCGACGGGCGCGAGGTGCTGGTGCAGGCCGCCGCCCAGGACCTGCTTGAGATCAGGGCGGACGACCTGACGCGCATCGCGTGGCACATCGGCAACCGCCACACCCCCTGCCAGATCGAGGACCGCCGCCTGCTGATCCAGCCCGACCATGTGATCCGCGACATGCTGGCTAAGATCGGCGCGGTGGTGCGCGAAGTGAACGAACCCTTCATCCCCGAAGGCGGGGCTTACGGACACGGACGCACCCACAGCCATGCCCATTGACGCGGCGGTTCTGACGCTGGCGCAATGGTTCTCGCCGTCCTTTCCGGTGGGGGCATTCGCCTATTCGCACGGGCTGGAATGGGCCGTGCAGGCGGGCGATGTGACGGATGCAGCACAGACCCAGGACTGGATCGACACGGTGCTGCGGCATGGTGCGGGCTGGAACGATTGCCTGTTTATCGCCGCCGCCTATCGCGCCGATGATGCGGGTGCGGTGGACGCGACAGCGCGGGCCTTTGCCGCCTCGGCGGAACGGCTGCGCGAGACCGACCTGCAAGGGGCAGCCTTTGCCGCCGCCGTGGCCAACCTGAACGGCACCACCGCCACGCCGCGCACCTATCCCGTCGCCGTGGGCGAAGCGGCGCGGAACGCGGGCCTGCCACTGGAACTGACGGCCAAGATGTACCTGCACGGTCTGACCAGCAGTCTGGCGGGTGCGGCCATGCGGCTTGTGCCCTTGGGTCAAAGCGACGGACAGGCCATCATCCGCGCCCTGACACCCGCCGCACAGGAGATCGCCACCCGCGCCTGTGCCGCCAGCCTGGACGATCTGACCGCCACGGCCTTTGCCACCGACATCGCGTCGATGAAACACGAAACACAATATTCAAGGATTTTCCGCACATGACCCAGATGAACGGCCCTTTGCGCGTTGGCATCGGCGGCCCCGTGGGCGCTGGCAAGACCACGCTGACCGCCGCCCTCTGCGAGGCCCTGCGCGACAGCCATTCGGTCGGCGTGATCACCAATGACATTTACACGCAGGAAGACGCCGAGGCGCTGATGCGGATGCAGGTGCTGCCGCAGGACCGGATCATCGGGGTCGAGACCGGCGGCTGCCCGCACACCGCGATCCGCGAGGACGCGTCGATCAACCTGGCCGCAGTTGACCAGATGGTGAAACGCCACCCCGAGATCGAAGTGCTGCTGATCGAAAGCGGCGGCGACAACCTGTCGGCGACCTTCAGCCCCGAACTTGCGGATGTGACGCTCTATGTGATCGACGTCGCAGCGGGCGAGGAAATCCCGCGCAAGGGCGGGCCTGCGATCACCAAATCCGACATCCTGATCATCAACAAGACCGACCTTGCGCCCTATGTGGGGGCCTCGCTGGACGTGATGGAACGCGACGCTGCGCGGATGCGGGCGGGCCGGCCGTTCCTGTTCACCGCGCTGCGCCAGCGCGAAGGGGTGGATGCTGTGGTGGCAGAGTTGAAGAAGGTGGGCGGGTTGGCGTAACGCCTGCTCTGCGCACCAAAGCCCGGAATCAAGGTGCGTAGCACCGCCGGCCTCTCACACATTGCTTTGCAATGTGTGAGAGGCAGCGCCCGACCGCCCGTCACGCCGGAGGCGTGCCTAAAACAATCGGCGCACCTTTGGTGCGACGGGCGGGCGCTTTCTCACCGTCTTGCGATTCATTAGCCTCACGCCAAAGCATAGAAATTAAGTGGCATCCACCAATGTTGTGATGCCCACCCGCGGTCAGGCGCTGCCCTTTGTGGCAAGCTTACGGCCAATACGCCGCCCGCAAATCCTTTTTCAAAATCTTCCCTATCGAACTGCGCGGCAGCACGTCGCGCACTTCGACCGCGCTCAGCCGGTGGCTCTTGCCCAGCTTCTCGTTCGCCCGCGCGCGGATGTCGTCACCCGTGGCCTCGGCCCCCTCGCGCAGCACCACCAGACCCAGCGGCGTCTCGCCCCATTGCTCGGAGGGCACGCCGATCACGGCGGCGTCGGTCACCTCTGGATCGGCCAGCAGGATCAGTTCCAGATCGTTGGCATAGATGTTCAGACCGCCCGAGATGATCATGTCCTTCTTGCGATCCGACAGCACCAGAAAGCCGTCATCGTCAAAGGACCCCATGTCGCCCGAGCGAAAGTAGACCTCGCCATCTGCATTGCGCCACAGGGTCTCTTCGGTCAGATCATCGCGACCGTAATACCCCGCCATCATCGTCGGCGAGCGTCCGCAAATCTCGCCCACTTCGCCAGGGGCCACTTCCCCACCGTCCGGCCCGATCAGGCGGATGTCACAGCCCGGCGCAGGCATGCCCACGGTGTGCAGCTTGGTCGGGTTCTCGTCCGCGATCAGCACGGTCACCCCGCCGCCTTCGGTCAGCCCGTAATATTCCACCAGCTTGCCCGGCATCTGCGCCAGAACCTTCTGTTTCACATCCGCGCGCAGCGGCGCCGAGGTGGACAGCTTTAGCCGCAGCGCGCTGAGGTTATAGTCGGCGAAGACAGGCAGTTCGACGATGCGTTTGTATTGCACCGGCACCAGCATCGTATGCGTGGCGGCCTCGGCATCGGCATCGGCCAGCGCCAGCCAGCCCTGCGCGTCGAATTTCGACATCAGGATCACGGTCGATCCGCCCACAAGCGTCGGCAGAAAGGCCACGATGGTGGTGTTGGAATAGAGCGGCGTGGAAATCAGCGTGCGTGCGGCATCGTCATAGCCATTGGCGGTCACGCGGTCCATCTGGGCGGCCCGCAGGAAATGGGTGTGAAGGATCCCCTTGGGCGTGCCCGTGGTGCCCGAGGAATAGATCAGGTTGAAGCCGTCCTCCATGGCAACCGGCACCATCGGGTCGGTGGTATCAGCCGCCTCCATCGCCGCCGGATAGCTTTCGAACCCCTCGGCATCAAAATCCAGCGCGATGCGTGTGATCTCCATCGCATCAACAAAGGGCACCAGTTCGCGGTAGGTCTGAGCCAGACAGATCACCCGCGCACCACAGTCCTGCACCATCTTTTCCAGCGCTTCGGTTGAGGCCATTGTCGACAGCGGCACCACACATCCGCCGGCCCGCAGGATGCCCATGAACAGCACCGCATAGGCCGCCGAGTTCGGAGACAGCACCGCCACGCGGTCGCCGCGAGTCACACCGCGCGCGATCAGCATGTTGGCCGCTTGGTTGATGGACCTGTCGAAAGCGGCCCAGCTTAGCCGCGTGCCGTCGCAGACCACTGCATCGCGGTCGGGATGAACCTGCGCCACGCGGCGCACCGCTGCAACAACGGTTTCCTGCGGCGGGTTCTCGGGCATGGATGGGGTGATTTTCAGCATGGGGCCTCCTCCGCTCCGTGTTGGCGCGATCCTTGCGCGTGACGCGGCCAAGTTCCAGCCCCCAAGCGGCCAACACGCGGTGCTGTGACGCAGGGTCAGACCGTGGCCAGCAAACGCCCTGGTCCCGCCACCGGCATCCCGGCCAATTGCGCCATATGCCAGCCCAGCACCAGATTTGACGACAGCACCGGCAGGCCAAGCTGGCCCTCTAACCTGTCGATCACCGGCAAGGTGCGCAGATTGGTACAGGACAGGAACAGCCCGTCTACATCCGCCGTCCTACACAGATCCACCGCCGCCTCGATGATCGCATCGGGCGCGATGCGCACAACCCTGGCCTCTTCCGCCTCGGCGAAGGTGCCGAAAACGGGTGTTTCAATGCCCTGCGCGTCCAGAACACTGCGCAGGTGGTCCGACACCGTCTCGACATAGGGCGACAACAAAGCCAGCCGCCGCAGTCCCAGATGCCCGCAGGCCGCAACCAGCGCCGACACCGGATCCGTCACCGCCGCCACCTGTCTGCCCTGCCTGACCAGCCGCGCGACCTGCTCGGGGCCGATCTGGGCGGCCCCCGACGTACATCCATAAGCCACCGCCGCCAGTTCAGCCGCAGGGGGCAGCAATGACGCAGCCCTGCCCAGATGTGCGGCCATCTCGGCCAATGTCTCGCGTGTGACCCGCGCATCGCTGGGCACGCGGCTGACATAGAGTTGCGCATCGCCCAACAGGCGGCGCATGTCGCCCTCGATGGTCTCGTCCACCTGCAACACCACCAGCCCCAGCGACGGCCCCACGTCGACGCTGTCATAGGGGTATGTGGTCACAGCTGAACCATATGTTCGTCGCTGGGAATGCTCAGCCATTGCGGGCCGTCCGCGGTGATCACGATGTTTTCCTCGTGCACCAGTATCCGCCCCGGCGCCAGCGCGATCCCCGGCTCCAGCGTCAGCACCATGCCCGGCTCCAACACCGTGTGATCGGCGGCAATCAGCGACGGCCATTCGGTCAACTGCATCCCCAGACCATGTCCCAGCCGCCCCGCGTCCGAGCCACCTGCTCCGCCCGTCACCACGCGGTCCATCGCGTGAAACAGATCCGCCGCAGTGGCCCCGGCCTGTGCGGCCTCGAACCCTGCTTCGGTCGCCTCGATCAGCCGTGCGTTGGCGTCACGGGCGGCCTGATCCACGTTCCCCACCGCAAAGTTGCGGTCAAAGTCACAGAAATACCCGGCCCTGACCGCGCCTGTGTCCAACATCAGCACATCGCCATCCATCAACGGCGCATCCGTCGCGGGCGAGATCACGTCACCATAGCCGCCCTGCCCCGCTGCCCCAGCCAGATAGGGCACCCAATCGGCCCCCTCGGTCAGCAGCAGGATCTGGAAGCGGCGGAACACCTCGGACAGCGGCAGGCCGGCGCCGATCACTTCGGGCACGCGGTCGAATGCGGCGTTGGCGATCTGGCAGATGGTGGCGATGCGGTCGATTTCGGCGTCGGATTTAATCAGGCGCAGGCGGCGCATGATGCCGGCATCGTCGCGGAAACGAACAGCGGATTGCAGCGCCGCCCATGTGTCCAGAGGCATCCGCAAATGCGTCTCGGGCCCGCTGGGCACACCGATGGGGCCGCCAACCTCGGCCAGGGCATCACGCAGCAGACTGATGCCATCATCGCCAGGCTGCGGGCTGCGCCATGTGCGGATGTCGCTGATCCAGCTTTGCCCCATCAGATGCGCCCCGATGGACGGAATCACCGCCACCGGATCACCGCTGGCCGGAACAATCAGAAACCACGGGCGCGCGGGGCTTTCCCAAAAGCGGGTGAGAAAGCCGGTAAAATACCGCACCTCGGGTTCGGTGGTCAGCAGCAGCGCCGCCAGCCCTTCGCGTGCCATCATGGCCTGGGCACGGTGCAGGCGTGCGCGGTATTCTTCGGGGGCGAAATCCGCCATCGCTCAGCCTTGTCCTTCGCTGAGGATACACAGCACGCGGGCGTCGCCGCCCACCCCAAGCGCCTGTGCGCAGGCCAGCAAACCGGCAACGCCCGCCGCGCCTGACGGTGTCGAAGGCAGACCAATGGTGTCGCAGGCTGCCGCGCCAGCCGCGCCTTCCTCTTCCGAGATCAGCGCGAATATATCCGCATCCCGCGCCAGTCCTTTCAGTGCAATCAACGACGGCGCTTTACAATCCAGCCGCCCCATCGCGGACACCGGCCCTGTGCTGGTCACGGCCCTGCCTGCGGCAACCGAGCCGTAAAGCGCAGGCGCGGCATCAGGTTCGACCACGATGATCTGCACCGCATTCCCCCAAGCCTTGCGCGCCAGCGCCGCACAGGCGCCGGCCAATCCGCCCACACCTGCCTGCAAGAACAGATGGGTCGGCGGCTGGGGCATCTGGCGGATCGCCTCGTCCATCAGCACAAGATAGCCTTCCATCAGCCGGTGCGGGCGGTCGTAGTATCCCTGCCACGAACTGTCGGACAACAGGGCAAACCCCTCCGTCTCGGCGGCGGCCATCGCGGCGGCCATGCTGTCCTCGTAAATCGCGCCTTCGCGGCGCACCTCGGCCCCGATGTCACGCAACCGCGCGGCAAAGGCTTCGGGCACGGTTTCAGCTATATAGACCACCGCCCGCGCCCCAAAGGCGGCAGCACCGGCGGCCACGCTCATCCCGTGGTTGCCCGCGCTGGCGGTCACATATGTGCACCCCTTGGCCACCCCGTCGCTTGCATCGCAAGCAATGACATAAGCCGCCCCCAGCGCCTTGAAGCTTCCCAGACCCATGCGGTTCCGCTCGTCCTTGATATGCAGCTGGCCAACGCCTGCCTGTGCGGCAAGCACCGGTGCGTCCACAAGCGGAGTCGTGGCAGCCACCGGACATTGCGCCACCAAAAGTGCTGCGCGGGCCGCATCAATCGAAGGCGCGGGCACCTCTGGCAATATTTCAACGTTGCGGCGCGGGGAATTGTGTAACAGATCCATCCGCCCATAGGGGCGCGCCCACAGACGGGCGTCAAGCGGCAATGCACAAAGCCGGAGGCAGTGCCGGCCCGAGCCCCCTTCGGGTTTCCTCGTAACGCAATCGGTACGAGTCGTGTTCACGAAATTATCACGTAATATTATTACCCATCCTCGAAATTTCCTAAGTTATCAATTTCTTTCAATGGCATAAGTGGAATTGCCCCGCACACACCACCGTGATTTTACATTTCCCAAAACAAGGCGCTGTTTTGTGCCAGATGCATTGGTTTCGGGGCCATACCTCCAGAAAACCTAACGTTATCAATGCATCAGCATACCAAGTTTGGGAAAGACACAATGACGAAAAAATCTATCTCGGTGTTGGCCGTTGCATCTGCATCGCTGCTGGCTTTGAACAGTATTGCCATGGCTGCGACCATGCAGCACGAACCGGTTTCTGGCGCGGTGATCGCCAAACAGCGCGCGGCACTGGCAGAGAGCACAAAGGACGCAGGATTTGGCCCGCAGTCGCCACGCGACATTGACGATCCCAACGGCAACAACCACCGCGCCTTTTCCACGGCGCCGGCCTACACCCAGATGAACCTGTGCGACATTCACTTTCACGAAAACGCCGAGCACCGCGGTGGCGAGTTCACCAAATACGCGGGCAATGGTGATGGCCACGGATACGACACCGGCTTTCAATACGACGGCAAGCTGACCGACGCCGAATTGAAACCCGTCGACCACCCCATCGGCAAGACCGAGCACGGCGACCTGAAACCCGGCGACACCATCGAAGCGCACTTTGTTTATTCCACCGCACAGGCCAAGCCCGGACCGACCCTTGGCACCTGCCTGTCTGATGCAATCAACAACCCGCAACTGCGTGTCGAGGCACAGGTTTTTGTTCTGGTGAACGACCCGAATGCGCTGGATTTCACCAAACTGGCCGACGTCGAGGTTGTGAACGGTCTTTATCAGGCACCGAACATCCCCACTGACACCGGCACGCCGGTCGTCTATGACGGATCGACAACCGGCCCCGGCTATAACGAAAAAGGCTCGCCTTTCGAGGTTACCTGGAGCGTCCACCCCAAGGTTGCCCGCGTCGACATCAACACTGTCGACAAGTGGCTGCAACACAACGAGTTTGAAGAAGACCACGCCCACGGTGTTCGCAACCTGGTGGTGAACCCCGACCTGCTGTCGCAGATCGACAAGTAACCGCAATATCGCAGTCACCACCCCGAAGCGTTGGGGTGGTGACGCTTTGCTATCGCGTCACCGTACCAGCGAGCTGTGCCGCCAGATCGGCCGCAAACACGGTCTTGCGATGCGATATTCCGATGGTCCGCTGCCCGATCTCCTGCCCCTGCACCTGTCGCACCACGACGCCGGAATGGGCCGTGCCATGGGACATCGGAACAAAGGCAATCCCGAGCCCTGCCGCCACCAGATCCAGCACCTGCTGGTCATGCACCGCCTGCGCGCTCGGCAGCGGGTGGTCGGGAGCAAACAGGTCAAACCGGTCTGCATTCGGGCAATAGGGGCGGTGGATGACGGGATGATCCATCAGATCCTCAATCCCAAGAACGTCCCGCGCCGCCAGCGGATGCGACCGCCCCATCGCCACACCATAGGTTTCCGTCAGGATCGGGACAAAGCCGTGCCCCTTGGGCACACAGGTTTGCGCGGTATAAGAAAGATCACTGTCGTCGGGGCTCGCAGTAAACGCAAACTCCAGATCGGCTGACTTGCGGGCGACACTTTGCATGATCGGCGCAAATGACCCCAGCAGCACATCGGGAAAGCAATACACCCGTACACTGTGCCGCGGGCGTTGCCGGATACGGCCCTCTAGCGCAGATAACTGCGCAACGCTGGCCGCCGCATCGCGATACAGCTGATCGCCCAGGGGTGTGGGGGTCAGACCGGCCTTGGCGCGCTGGAACAGAGGCGCTCCAAAATGGGTTTCCAGCTTTTGAATGGCCGCGGACACGGTGGGCTGGCTGACATCATTGACCCGCGCGGCCTGACTGAACGTGCCGGTTTCATAGGCGCTGAGGAAATATCGCAAGGGGGTCAGCTCTAGCATAGCTTTTTCCTATGTATGGAATAGATTGTATCGCAATTGCTGATAGATATCCCCTGTGCCATCTCTCGTCCACCGCAAACAAAAGGATGTAGATATGACCGCTTTGCTTACCCCTGCGACCGACACCGCCATTGGACAGCTTTTGCACAAGTTCACCCAAGGGGATGCGTCGATGCTGGGCCATGTGGCCGACGACATTGATTTTCGCATTGACCACTTCAGGGACGAAGCCGACACCAGCTGGCAGGTTGCCGGCTCCCTGGACGGATTGATCCAGGTGCTTGGACGCTTGGGTCAAGAGGTGTTTCCCAAGGGCACCACCGCGCTTGGCCTCGACACCTTTGCCCTTGGCGAGGGCTGGCACCTGACGCGGTTTCACCAGCGTTTCTATTACGGGGTGCGCCAGTGTGATGTGACAAGCGTGACCCAGATCATCTCGCACGAGGCGCATGGCAAGGTGGATTATTTCCGCGAAACGGTCACGGATATCGTCAGCGTCTAGGTTCAGCCCCCTGCGCGCGGGGCAGTTAGCGTCCTGCGTGCAGCATCTCGCGTATTTTGACCGCCTTTTCAAAATGATCCAGCTGGTGCATCTCGATCCACCATGTGGCGGCCTCCATCAGCAGCTCTGGATCGTCGTTCTTGTTGGCAAAGAACGCATAGAACGACAGGCCGACGCCTGCGCCCTTTTGGGCGATCTTGCGGTCGCAAATCTCGATGGCCTTGCGGCGCAGGTCTTGTCTCATTCACATCTTTCTTTGGGCACCATTAGCCGCCAAGGGCTGAAACCAAGGTGCGCATAGTACAATCAGAACATTTTGGGGTGACGGGCGGGCGCTGCCCTGTGTCGCGACTACACGAAATCAATATGTCGGTTCATCGGCATTTCCCGAATGCGCTGCCCCGTGGCGGCAAAGATGGCATTCGACAGCGCGGCGGCGGCCGGTGGGACCATCGGTTCACCCATGCCGCGCACATGAATGTCGTTCTCCAGCCCGCGCACCTCGATCACCGGCGCCTGACGCATCCGCAGCCCTTCAAAGGCATAGAAATTGTCCTGCTCGGCCATGCCATCGGCATAGGTGATTTCGCAGTTGATCGCGTGGCCCAGCGCAAAGATCACGCCGCCCTGAACAAGGTTTTCAAAGTTTACCGGATCAATCACCCGTCCCACTTCGGCGGCGACCCAGACGTTGTCGATGCGGATGCCCTCGGGCGTTGCGGTCACGTCGATCACCTCGGCCACCGGCACACCGAAAGAGGTGCAAAACGCCACCCCGCGCCCACGCCCCGCGCCGGGTTTGGTGGCCCAATCCGACATCTCGGCCACGGCCTCCAGCACCTGACGCGACGGTTTGTGCCACATCAGGCGCAGCCGTTCCTCCATCGGGTCGGCGCCTGCGGCGTGGATCAGCTCGTCCAGAAACACATCGTGGAAAAACCCGTTGGTCGACGCCCCCACCGACCGCCAAGAGCTGATCGGTGCCAGTTCCGGCGCGCGGTAGCCCGATACGCGGTAGTTGGGTATGCTCAGCGGTTGCTCCCACGCCCCCGCCACGATTTGCAGGTCCGGTCCCGGCACGGTCCAGCCCTGACGGCCCATCTGGCTGGACATCACCGAGGGCATGGCAATGCCCAGATCAAAGCCGTGCACCTTGCCGTCCCTGACCACACCGCGCCCGCGCGCCATGGCGATCTGGCGGGGGTGGTCGTGGGTCATGTCCTCTTCGCGCCGGTATGTCAGCTTGACCGGCGTGCCCTTCATCTGCATGGCGATCTCGGTCGCCTGACGCTCCACGTCATCCTCCAGCCGTTGACCAAAGCTGCCGCCCATCATCTGCACATGCACATGGATATTGTCGACGTTGATGCCGGTCAGCCTGGCGATATTGGCCTGAACAAAACGCGGCACCTGCGTGCCTGACCACACATCGACACGGTCGTCGCCCACCAGAACGGTGGCGTTGCTGGGCTCCAGCGGAGCGTGCGCCAGATAGGGCGCGCGATATTCCGCCTCGACCACCTCGGTCGTGCCCTCAAACGCCGCGTCCACGTCACCATCGTCGCGCTTGCGGCTGTCCAGTTGGTCGTCGTTGAAACTGTCCGCCAGCGCCTGCCAGTGGCCGTCCATCTCGGCGGGATAGGGGGCCGCGCCCCAGTCGATGTCGATGGCCTCGGCCGCCGCAAAGGCGCGCCATGTGTTATCCGCCACCACGGCCACGCCGCCAGTGATCGGCAGCACCTGCTTTACGCCGCGCATCGCCTTGGCGTTGGTCGCGTCATAGCCGTTCATCACCCCGCCCTTATGCGGATTGGTGCGCACGGTGGCATGCACCACGCCCTCGGGTTCAAAGTCGATGCTATAGCGCAGCGTGCCGGTGGATTTCGCCACGATGTCCAGACGCTGCTGGGGCGTTCCCATGATGCGCCATTTCGAATGGTGCCGCAGCGCCAGATGGTCCGCCGGTTCGATCTGTGCCGCCTCGACCGCCAGATCGGTATAGGCGATGCGGGTGCCGTCGGGCAGGATCACATGCGCGCGCTCGGTCGTCATCTGCTTGGGGTCCTGACCGGTGCGTTTGCCTGCGGCCAGTTTCAGCGTCTCACGCGCAACGGCCCCCGCCATGCGCAGCTTTTCATAGCCGTCGGGCACGGTGGTCGACCCGCCGGTCATCTGCATCCCCATGAACTTCATCACGGCATCCATGACGCCACGCGTGGTGTTGGCCATGGTCGAGCGGTCTGTGGGCCGGAACGGTGCGCTTTCGGCGGCCAGTGCCGTGTTGTAATAGGCCGGACTGGGCACGCCGGGGCTGACACTGACCTGATCCATGCCCACATCCAGTTCCTCGGCGATCATCATCGCCTGCACCGAATAGGCCCCCTGCCCGCTGTCGGCGCGCGGGGTGATCAGGGTGATGCCATCCGCGTTGATCAGCACATAGGGCGTCAGCGCCGCCGCGCCCTCTTTCAGGTCGTCCAGCAGCGGGTTCGCGGCTGGTTTGCGATACATGTAATAGCCGAAGGCCACACCGCTCATCACGGCGACCGATCCCACCATGAACGTCCGGCGGGCGATTGTTCCTGCGCGTCCCATGGCCTTAAACCTCGCTCAGCTTGGCGGCGGCGGTTTTCACCGCGGCACGGATGCGGGGATAGGTGCCGCAGCGGCACAGGTTGCCCGACATGGCCGTGTCAATCTGGTCATCCGTCGGCGCGGGTGTTTCGGCCAGCAAGGACGCGGCCTGCATCATCTGGCCCGACTGGCAATAGCCGCATTGCGCGACCTGATGGGCGATCCATGCCTCCTGCACCGCGTGCAGGGCGTCGGGCGTGCCCAGACCTTCGATGGTGGTGATCTCGGCCCCCTCGGCGTCACCGGCCCAAGTCTGACAAGACCGCACCGCGACCCCGTCCAGATGCACCGTGCAGGCCCCGCATTGTGCGACTCCGCAGCCGTATTTCACGCCTTTATAGCCCAGCTCGTCGCGCAGCACCCACAGCAGGGGCATGTCCTCTTCGACATCGACCGAGTGGGGGGTTCCGTCAACTGTCAGTTTCATGTCCTGGTTTCCCTGATCCTGCCACAGTCCGCGCAGAACTGTACTGTTCGGTTTAGATTAGCAGAATACTTAAGGCTGCCAAATCAAAATTGCCAGATGCGGCCTTGCGATCGATCTGCCCCGAAACGGTACAGGCCGCTGCCCTTATAAGACAGCGGCCTGTTTTAACTTGGTTTTTTACCCGCATGACTGTGCGGGTAAAATCAGATCAGAATTCGACAACCGCGCGGATCGACTTGCCCTGATGCATCAGCTCGAAACCGTGGTTGATCTCGTCCAGCGTCAGCTTGTGGGTGATCATCGGGTCGATCTCGATCTTGCCGTCCATGTACCAGTCAACGATTTTCGGCACGTCGGTGCGCCCCTTGGCCCCGCCAAAGGCGGTGCCTTTCCAGACGCGGCCAGTAACCAGCTGGAACGGACGGGTCGAGATTTCGGCCCCCGCAGGCGCCACGCCGATGATGATGCTTTCGCCCCAGCCCTTGTGCGCGGCCTCCAGCGCGGTGCGCATGACCTTGGTGTTGCCGGTCGCGTCAAAGGTATAGTCCGCGCCGCCCTTGGTCAGCTCGACCAGATGGGCAACCATGTCACCTTCAACCTTCGACGGGTTCACAAAGTCTGTCATGCCGAAGTAACGGCCCGTTTCTTCCTTGTCATCGTTCAGGTCGACGCCGACAATCTGGTCCGCTCCGGCCAGACGCAGGCCCTGAATCACGTTCAGACCGATGCCGCCCAGACCAAAGACCACGCAGCGTGCGCCTATCTCGACCTTGGCCGTGTTGATCACCGCACCGATGCCTGTGGTCACACCGCAGCCGATGTAGCAGATCTTGTCAAAGGGCGCGTCCTTGCGGACCTTGGCCAGCGCAATCTCGGGGATCACGGTGTGGTTGGCAAAGGTCGAGCAGCCCATGTAATGGTGGATCGGCGTGCCATCCATCATCGAGAAACGGGTGGTGCCATCCGGCAGCAGGCCCTGGCCCTGCGTGATGCGGATCGCCTGACACAGGTTGGTCTTGCCCGACAGGCAGTATTCGCATTCGCGGCACTCGGGGGTGTAGAGCGGAATGACGTGGTCGCCCACTTCCAGCGTGGTCACGCCTTCACCCACTTCCAGAACAACGCCCGCACCTTCGTGGCCCAGAATGGCCGGAAAGATGCCTTCGGGATCGTCGCCCGAACGGGTGAACTCATCGGTGTGGCACAGGCCTGTTGCCTTGATCTCGATCAGAACCTCGCCCTTGCGGGGGCCTTCCAGGTTCACGTCCATAATTTCCAGCGGTTTGCCTGCCTCGACGGCAACGGCGGCACGGGTTTTCATCATCTTTCTATATTCCTTCGGTTTTCACATTCGGGTTGGTTTTCACATTCCATCGCGCGCATGAACGCGACGCGGGTGGTATTAGTCAAGCAGAACGTAGGCCCAAAAGCGCACGCGCCTGCGCGGGCGTGGCAATGGGGCGGCTGTGTTTCTGCGCAATCTCGACGGTGCGTTTCACCAGTGCCGCGTTCGACGCGGCCAGCGTGTCGCGGTCCAGCCGCACGTTGTCTTCCAATCCGGTGCGCGCGTGGCCACCGGCCGCGATCGACCATTCGTTCAGCACCGCCTGTTGCGCTCCGATCCCCGCTGCACACCACGGCGCGCCGGGCAGCAGACGGTTCACGGTTTCGACGTAATAGTCGAACACATGCTTGTCCGCAGGCATCGCGTTTTTCACACCCATCACAAACTGGATATATGGCGTGTCCTTGATGCGCCCGTCGCCGTGCATTTTCACCGCTTGCAGGATATGTGACAGATCAAAGGCCTCGACCTCGGGCTTGACCCCGTAAGTGACCATCTCGGATGCCAGCCAGTCCACCAGATCAGGTGGATTCTCATAGACGCGGGTGGGGAAATTGTTCGACCCCACCGACAGGGATGCCATATCAGGACGCAACGACAAACTCGCCCCGCGTTCCTGTCCGGCACCAGAGCGGCCACCGGTGGAAAACTGGATAATCAGCCCCGGACAGTGTTTTTCCAGCCCTTCCTTGAGGGCCGCAAACTTGTCGGGATCGCTTGAGGGTGTTTCATCGGCGTTGCGCACATGGGCGTGGCAGATGGTGGCACCGGCCTCAAACGCCTCATGGGTGCTTTCCACCTGTTCCGCTATGCTGATCGGCACGGCGGGATTGTTCGCCTTGGTCGGCAACGATCCGGTAATAGCGCAGCAAATAATCAGTGGATTGGTCATTCGAACGGCCCTTCTGTGACGTAGGGTCGTTTATGCCAAGCCATGCCTTCGGGGGCAATGGGCTCAGCAGCACCAAGCTTCTTGATACACCGGGGAATATTGAAGTCAAAAAATCTGAAAATATGAAAATTTCTGTGCAAGTAATCAAACGCAGTCCCAAAATTGAACCGAAAATCCGCGCAATACTGCGCTATGATGGTCACCTGTTGCCAGCACCGGAGCCCCCCATGAGCAAGCTTGATCCTGCCTTTGACACCTACCAGCTATCCGACCGCTATACCGCGCAAACGGGCCGCGTGTTCCTGACCGGCACGCAGGCGCTGGTGCGCATCATGCTGGATCAGGCCGCCCGCGACCGTGCAGCGGGGATGAACACCGCCGGATTCGTCTCGGGCTATCGTGGCTCACCGCTGGGCGGGGTCGATCTAGAAATGTGGCGGTCGAAGAAACTGCTGGCTGAAAATGCCATCGAATTCCTGCCCGCCGTGAACGAAGATCTGGGCGCCACCGCAGTTCTGGGCGCGCAACAGGCGACGCTGGACCCCGATTGCACCGTCGAGGGCGTGTTTTCCATGTGGTACGGCAAGGGGCCGGGCGTGGACCGCTCGGGCGATGCGCTGAAACACGGCAACGCCTACGGCTCCTCCCCCAAGGGCGGCGTGCTGGTGGTGGCGGGGGACGACCACGGTTGCGTGTCCTCGTCGATGCCGCACCAGTCCGACGTGGCCTTCATGTCGTGGTTCATGCCCACGCTGAACCCCGCATCGGTCGCGGAATATCTGGAGTTCGGCGAATACGGCATCGCCCTGTCGCGCTTCTCGGGCACTTGGGTCGGGTTCAAGGCGGTGTCGGAAACCGTCGAAGCGGCGCAGTCGATTGACCTGAAGCCCGCGCGCGCATTCAACCAACCCGATTACACAGCACCCCAGGGCGGCTTGCACGTCCGCCCCGCCGACCTGCCCAGCCCCGCGATCGAAACCCGTATCGGTGCCAAGCTGGACGCGGTCGAGGCCTTTGTTCAGGCCAACCCGATTGACCGGCACATCTATGACATCAAGGACGCCAAATTCGGCATCGTCACCACCGGCAAGGGCCATCTGGACCTGATGGAGGCCCTGCGCCTGCTGGGCGTGGACGAGGCCGCCTGCCGCCGGTTGGGCATCGACATCTACAAGGTCGGCATGGTCTGGCCACTGGCCCGCCGCGACGCGCTGGATTTTGTGCGCGGCAAGGAAGAGGTGCTGGTGATCGAGGAAAAACGCGGCATCATCGAAAGCCAGTTCAAGGAATATTTCTATGACTGGCCCGGCGACAAACCCGCGCGCATGGTCGGCAAGCACCGCGCGGCGGGTGATCCGCTGATCCCGTGGACCGGCGAATTGTCACCGCTGCTGCTGGCCCCCATCGTGGCCGAGCGGCTGGATGCGTTTTTCCCTGATGAAAACCTCCCCGCCAAGGCCGCCGCCCTGACCGAAACGCCGCCCCCCGTGCTGTCGCGTCCCGGTGCCACGCGCACGCCCTATTTCTGTTCGGGCTGCCCGCACAACACGTCCACCAAAGTGCCCGAAGGCTCGACCGCGGCCAGCGGCATCGGCTGTCATGTGATGGCGTCCTGGATGGACCGCAACACTGTCGGTTACGCCCAGATGGGCGGCGAAGGTGTGCCATGGGCCGCTGCCAGCCGGTTCAACGGCAACAAGCATATCTTCCAGAACCTGGGCGAGGGTACGTGGTATCACTCCGGCTCGCTGGCGATCCGCCAGTCGGTCGCGGCGAAATCGAACATCACCTACAAGATCCTGTACAACGACGCGGTTGCCATGACGGGTGGCCAGCCTGTTGACGGCCCCGTCAGCGTGCTGGGCATCGCCCAGACCTGCCGCGCCGAAGGGGTCGCGCGGATCGCGCTGGTGTCGGACAACATCGAAAAGTTCACTGCGGGCGAATTCCCCCACGGCACCACCTTTCACGACCGCGCCGAGATGGACGGCGTGCAGCGCGAACTGCGCGAGGTGAAAGGCACCAGTGTCCTGATCTATGAACAGACCTGCGCCACCGAAAAACGCCGCCGCCGCAAGCGCGGCACCGCCGAAGACCCGCCGCGATTTGCCTATATCAACGATCTGGTCTGCGAAGGCTGCGGCGACTGTTCGGTCGAAAGCAACTGCCTGAGCGTCGAGCCGAAAGAGACCCCGTTCGGCCGCAAGCGCAAGATCAACCTGTCGTCGTGCAACAAGGATTTCTCGTGCCTGAACGGCTTTTGCCCCAGCTTTGTCACCGTCGAGGGTGCCACCCGGCGCAAGCGCGAGGTCAGCATTGACCTGAGCGGCCCGCTGGCGGCACTGCCGCAACCGCAGGTGCCGCGTCTGGATGCCCCTTACGGCCTGCTGGTCGCCGGCGTCGGCGGCACCGGCGTCGTCACCGTCGGCGCGCTGATCACCATGGCCGCACATCTCGAGGGCAAGGGATCGAGCGTGCTGGACTTCACCGGCTTTGCGCAGAAATTCGGCACCGTTCTGGGCTATGTCCGGCTGGCCCCCACCCCCGCCGACATCCATCAGGTGCGCATCGAAGCAGGCCGTGCCGATGCCATGATCGCCTGCGATGCGGTTGTCGCCTCCTCGCCCAAGGCGTCGGTGCATCTGCGCTCTGGCACCCGCGTCGTGATCAACCGCGCCGAAATGCCCACCGGCGATCTGGTGTTGCGCCGTGATGCCGATCTGGAGATTGACGAACGCGAGGCGATGATGCGCGGCGTTGTGGGCACTGACAACGTGTTGGGCATGGATGCCAACAAACTGTCCGAGGATCTGATGGGCGACGCGGTGTTCGCCAACATCATCCTGCTGGGCGCCGCGTGGCAACAGGGGCTGGTGCCGGTCAGCGAGGTCGCCTTGAAACAGGCAATGCTGCTGAACGGCGTGGCCGTGGACAAGAACAAACAGGCCTTTGACATCGGCCGCGTGCTGGCGGTGAACCCGGATGCGCTGGGTGTGGCGGAGGAAGTAGAGGCTGACGAAACCCTCGAACAGCTCATCGACCGCCGCGCCGATTTCCTGACCGACTATCAGGACGCGAAATACGCCAAACGCTACCGTGACCGGCTGGCGCGTCTGGCCACGGACCTGCCACCCGAAATGGTCGCACTGGCCGCGCGGTCGCTGTTCAAGCTGATGGCCTACAAGGACGAATACGAAGTGGCCCGCCTGATGACCCAGACCGGGTTCGCGGCAAAGCTGGCCGAGGAGTTCGAGGGCGATTACAAGGTGAACTACCACCTTGCCCCGCCGTTGCTGCCGCTGGGCAAGGATGCCCGTGGCCGTCCGAACAAACGCGCCTTTGGCCAGTGGATGACCCCGATGTTGCGCGGCATGGCCCGCTTCAAGGGGCTGCGCGGCACGCCCTTTGATCCGTTCGGATACAGCCACGACCGCAAGCTGGACCGCGCCCTGCTGCGCTGGTTCGACGAAGTCATGGACCGCGTGGCTGCCCGCCACACCCCCGACACCGCCGCGGCCTGTGCCACGCTGCTGGCCCTGCCGATGGATGTGCGCGGCTATGGCCCGGTGCGCGAAAAGGCGGCGGCGGATGTGATGGCGCAGGCAGACAAGGTCTCGCTGTAAGGGGCAGTACCGAGACAAGGGATGATGCCCGATCGTGGTTGGGCATCACGCCCCCAGGATCATCTGAAGTCCGGATTCTACAGGTATATTCACAGGGCGTCAGGCCGCCGAGCATCTTGAGGCGGCGTGCAAGATTGTACGCCGCCATGAACAGAGCCTACCAGATCATAATGCTTGATTGTCCGGGACTCGACCAACTCAGCCTCTGCCGGATCAATATGCGGGCTCTGGTAATCATCCCCGACAAAAGCTTTCAATGCGTCCAGGCTTTCCCACACCATCACAAAGCTGAACTCTCTTGGCGACTCGGCACGCGGCGCACCGGGGAGTACCTGCACGATACCCTTTGTTCCCTTCATCAACGGGATCGCCGTTTCATGAAAGAAGCGTCCAAACTCTTCTTCTTTGCCAGGTCGTGTTACAACCTGAAAAATGCGCATTAACATCTAACCGTCCTCCTTATGGGTCGGCTCTTGGAAGTATGGCTGCCTCACGCCGCATGATCCTAGCACATTCCGGCAGGCTTTTCTGCTTCAGGCTTCGGGTCTGGACCCTAGGACCCGAGGATTTCTTGGGCGCAATGCGGCCACCACGCATGCGCCTGCCATTATCTCCGCCCCAGTTGTTTCCACCAACGCGCCGCCCCCATCCCCAAGCCTGTCAGGTTCGGCGATCTGGCCTTGCAGGTCACACGGGCACTGGACACGCCCCCCGTCTTGCCTTCAAGATGGTATACCAAACACAAACGCGCTGAATCACGCCCCGAAGGAGCCACCAGATGTCCAAGATACGCCCGCAGGATTTACGTTCGCGAAAATGGTTCCTGAACCCGGACAACATGGAAATGACGGCGCTCTACCTGGAACGCTATCTGAACTACGGGCTGACCCGCGAAGAGCTGCAATCGGGCAAGCCGATCATCGGCATCGCCCAGACCGGCAGCGACCTCAGCCCCTGCAACCGCCACCACCTGGAACTGACCAAGCGCGTGCGCGACGGCATCATTGCCGCCGGTGGTGTGCCGATGGAAGTGCCGGTGCACCCCATTCAGGAAACCGGCAAACGCCCCACCGCGATGCTGGACCGCAACCTGGCCTATCTGGGTCTGGTCGAGGCGCTGTACGGCTATCCGCTGGACGGCGTGGTGCTGAACATCGGCTGTGACAAGACCACTCCCGCCCTGCTGATGGCCGCCGCCACGGTGAACATCCCCGCCATTGCCCTCTCGGTCGGCCCCATGCTGAACGGCTGGTTCGAGGGCGAGCGCGCAGGCTCGGGCACCGTGATCTGGAAGGCCCGCGAACGGCTGGCCTCGGGCGAGATCAACGACGAACAATTCATGGAAATCGCCGCCGCATCGGCCCCGTCGGTGGGCTTCTGCAACACCATGGGCACCGCGACCACGATGAATTCGCTGGCCGAGGCGCTGGGGATGCAATTGCCCGGTGCCGCCGCGATCCCCGCGCCCTACCGCGAACGCGGGCAGATCAGCTATGAAACCGGCAAGCGTATCGTCGACATGGTCTGGGACGATCTGCGCCCGTCCGACATCATGACCCGCGAGGCGTTCGAGAATGCCATCGCCGTGAACTCGGCCCTTGGCGGCTCGACCAACGCGCCGATCCACCTGAACGCCGTGGCGCGGCATCTGGGCGTGCCGCTGGACAATGACGACTGGCAGGCACACGGCCACCACATCCCGCTGTTGGTCAACCTGCAACCGGCGGGCACTTATCTGGGCGAGGATTTCCACCGCGCGGGCGGCGTGCCTGCGGTGATCGGTGCGCTGCTGCGCGCGGGCCTGCTGCCCAACCCCGATGCGATCACAGCGAACGGTCAGACCATGGCCACCAACTGCACGCAAAAGGCGTCGGTGAACGACGACGTGATCCGCACGGTCGAGGCACCGCTGATGCAGAACGCGGGCTTTATCAACCTCAAGGGCACGCTGTTCGACAGCGCGATCATGAAAACCAGCGTGATCGACGCGGCCTTTCGCAAGGCATACCTCAGCAACCCCGACGACCCCGAAGCGTTCGAAGGCCGCGTCGTGGTGTTCGACGGACCCGAGGATTATCACCACCGCATCGACGATCCGGCCGAGAACATCGACGCGAATTGCATTCTGGTGATGCGCGGCGCGGGGCCAAAGGGCTATCCCGGCGGCGCCGAAGTCGTGAACATGCGCGCGCCGTCCTATCTGTTGAAACAGGGGATCAAGGCGCTGCCCTGTATCGGTGACGGTCGGCAATCGGGCACCTCCGGTTCGCCCTCGATCCTGAACGCCGCGCCCGAGGCAGCGGACAACGGCGGCCTTGCCCTGCTGCGCAACGGGGACCGGCTGAGGATTGATTTGAATAAATACACCGCTGATATCCTGCTTTCGGAAGAAGAACTGTCAGCCCGACGCGGCGCCCTGATGGCCGATGGCGGGTACAAATACCCCGCCAGCCAGTCGCCGTGGCAGCAATATTTCCGCGAATTGGTCGAGCCTTTCGACAAGGGCATGACCCTGCGCGATGCGGCCAACTATCAGGACATCGCGCGCAGCAAGGGGACGCCGCGCGACAACCACTAAGCGGCGGCGCTAGCGGCGCCTGTGACGCGCGCCGGGCGCGGGCGGATCTTCGGGCGGGCCCGCAAAACACTGCGCCATCGCCATCCACTGGGCCGCCACGGGTCCGGTGGTTTGCAGCGCCGTGTCGGCCACGTTGCGGGTCTGGCAAACAACTTGCGCGAACTCTACTGCCGTGCCTTCGACGCGGTTGTCGGCCTGATCATCACCCCATTCCCATTTGGCACCGGAGGGTCCGGTCAGTTGGACAAAGGGAGCAGGCGTCGGCACCTCAAGCCCGCGATTGGCAAAGGTCCAGCCAAAAGTCGCCACGCCCAGATGCGCAATGCTGCGGACCCGGTCGTGTTCGATGCGGGTCTGGCCCAGCAGGTCGAACACCGCCTGCCCGTGCGCCCATGTTTCCATCAACCGTGCCGTGACTGACGACAGCGCGCTCATATCCGGGCCGGCCCATTTCAGGCGCTTCTTCGGATCGGCTGCGGCAAAGGCATCGGCAGTGGCGTGGGCGGTACGCACCCATTCCTCCATCAACGCGCGACCTCGCAATCCCGCGAGCCAAGGGTATTGCAACTCGCGCAACGAGATACCCTTGGCCATGCCCCGCCCTATGGGGGCAAAGAACTCTGCAAAAGCGGCGTCGCTTTCCAACGACTTGGCGGCGGCCACGTTGAACATGTGCAAATGACCGATGACATCGTCGATAGTCCAGCTCTTGAACAGGGTCGGCTGGTCAAACTCGGCATCCGACAGCGGTTGCAGGATCGCGGCCAATGCGTCGGTTTCGTCGCGGAAATCTTCGGCTTGCTGCATGGGACCTCTGTGGGGTTGGGATGCGGGCAGGTTGGTCAATCTGATTGCCGAAGGCAACCGCGACGGCGCGTCCCCTGCCCGCCCGTTACCGCCAGCGCGTGATCCTGACCGCAGCCGCAGTGACCACGCCGTAAACCACCGTCCCGCAAGCCACCCCGACAAACACCGCCTCCACACCAAGATCGGTCAGGCCGATCAACACCAGTGCCACGCCAAAAGCCACAGCCATGCGAAACAGGCTGGCGATCACCGGCCACGCCATCCGCGCCGCCCCCTGGCTGGCAAAAAACAACGCCAGCCCCAGGCCGAAAAACGCATAGAACGGCGCCACGGTGCGGAAATAGGCGCGCCCGACCTCAAGCGTCGCGGTGTCGGAAGCATCGAGGAAGATGCGCAGCCACAGGTCGGGAAAAACCGCCAGCAGCAGGCCGATGCCTCCGACAATGACAGCGGCCGCACATGCGCCCGTCCACGCCACCCGCAACGCGCGGGGCGTATTGCCCGCGCCAATACTGGCACCCACCATTGCCGTCATGGCGGTGCCAATTCCAAATACGACAGGGATCATCAGAAACTCCAGCCGCGCGCCAAGGCCGTAGCCGGCCAATGCCGCCGTGCCAAACCGTCCGACCAGCGCCACCATCAACACAATGGTCAGAACCGACTGGACCGAGTTTACCGACGCGATGATGCCCACGCGCAGGATGTCGCGGAACATCTCGCCCCGCAGCCGCGACAGTGCGCCGCCCATATCCAACCCGGCACGCCCCGACAGCACCCATCCGATGGCAATCAGTCCTGCCGCACCGTTGGCCGCGATCAACCCCAACGCCAGCCCCGCCATGCCCAGCGCCGGAAAAGGCCCCCAGCCCAGCGCCAACGCGCCCGAGAGCGGGATCGACCCCAGCGAGGCCACGAACAACAACACCGACGGCGTGCCCATGTTGCCTGTGCCCCGGATCACGCTGAGCGTGCCGTTGCACAGCCACAGCGCCAGACAGCCCGGAAAGAACACGCCCGCATAGGACAGCGCCGCCGCCACGGCGGTATCATCGCCACCCAATGCGACAAAGATCGTGCGCCCGAACAGGGCCATCAACACCGCAGATCCCGCGGCAAAGCCGATCCCGATGATCCACGCGGCCACGGTCAGCCCGCTGGCCCGCGATGTGTCACCGCCGCCCAGTGATCGCGCCACCGCCGCCGAAATCGCACCGCCTATGGCCCCTGTCGACAGCATCTGTGTCAGCATCACCAGCGGAAACACCAGCGCCAGACCGGCCAGTGCATTCACCCCCATTTGCCCTGCAAAAAACGCCTCGGCGATGCTGGTGACCGAGGTCACGAACATCGCCAGCACATTGGGGGCCGCCAGCCGCGCCAGCGTACGCCCGATGGGGTCATGCAACAGGCTGTGCGTGCGCGCAGCACGGGCCGCCGCCGTCGGGTCGGGCGGGTTCATCGCGGGACGCAGGGGCGTGGCGGGGACATCGCCCACCGGATCAGCCCTTTCGCAGCGGGAAAATGAAACAGGTGGTCGAGGCATGGGCATACAGCTTTCCATCTTCCACCCCCACCATGCGCGCCTCGGCGGTGGCCATCTGGCGTCCGCGGTGAATCACCGTTCCCGTCGCCCGCATCCGCCCCGCATTGGCAGCCATCGCACGGGTGTAATTCACCTTAAGCTCGGCCGTCGAAAACCCCTCGCCCGCCGACAAGGTACTGTGGACCGCAAGCCCAAGCGCCGAATCCAGCACCGTCGCGGCAAAGCCGCCGTGCACGCCGCCCAACGGGTTCAGCACAAAGTCACCGGGTGTCGCATCCAGCACCACCCGCCCTTCGCCCACCTCATGCGGGATGTGCATGCCCATTGTCGGCCCGATGGACGGCTCGGCCCCGATCCGCCCCGCCGTCAGTGCCTGCAAATAGGCCAGCCCCGAAAGCTCCATCGCCGCAGCGACATCAAACGCAGCGACCGGATAGTCATAGCTGCGCGTCTTTCGCGCAGCCGTTTTCGCCTGGGTCGCAACAGTCATGAAGGAATCCTTTGCAGAAGCAAGTCAGTTCTATTTTAGAACCCATTAGTAAGTTCTCTTTCGGAACCTGTCAACTTGGTGTATGTTCGGCGCATGAAATGGAATGATCTCGGAACCGATCCCTGTCCCGTTGCCCGCAGCCTCTCGGTCATTGGCGACCGCTGGACAATGCTTGTCGTGCGCGAATGTTTCTTTGGCATCCGCCGCTTCGACCAGATGCAACAGCGGCTGGGCATCACCCGCCATGTGCTGGCCGACCGACTGCGCACACTCGAAACCGCAGGCGTGCTGGGCCGCGAAGCCTATCAGGAGCGCCCCGTGCGCTACGAATACCGCCTGACCGAGCGGGGCAAGGCGCTCTATCCGGTGCTCGTGGCGCTGATTGACTGGGCAAACGAGGCCGTACCACTGGACGGCCCGCCCTCTGTCGTGCTGGTCTCACGCGAAACCGGTGCCCCCATCGACCCGCTGTTGATCGACGCCACCACCGGCACGCCCGTCACCACGCGCACGGTCACCGCTCAAGCCAATTGAGACAGACAGGTGTCGCCCCTTCATCTTGCCAGATAAACTCCGGGGGAGGCCAAAGGCCGGGGGCAGCGCCCCCATGTCGTGCCCCTCAATCCGCCCCATGGCGGATATTTAACCATTTACACCTGTTTCCCACCGGCTTGCGCTTTCACAGCGGCGCGGCACCGACTATGATAGCGCCATCATTTCCCAAATCCGCGCCGCCCGAACCGGCCACATAAACCGAGGTGCCATGAAGCCGTTTTCCAAGATTGCCTGTATCGGCGAAGTCATGATCGAAATCGTAGGCCAGCAGGCCGGCGATGCTGCGCTGAACGTGGCGGGCGACAGCTACAACACGGCGGTCTATCTGGCGCAACTGGCGCGGGGGACGGACTGTCGGGTGTCCTATGTCACCGCTCTGGGGCAGGACACGTTTTCGCAACGCGCCGTGGCCCACATGCAGCGGTTCGGCATCGACACACAGCACATCGAACGGCGCGCCGACCGTAACATCGGACTTTACGCCATCGACACCGACGACGCCGGCGAGCGCAGCTTTACCTATTGGCGTTCGGAAAGTGCCGCGCGCACGCTGTTCAGCACGCCCTGCGCCGTGGGTCTGGATCTATTGGCCGATTTTGATCTGGTCTATCTGTCGGGCATCACATTGGCGATCCTGCCGCCTGCCGTGCGCGCCGCCCTGCTGGATGCGCTGGCCACCTACCGGCGCAATGGCGGTACCGTGGCCTATGACAGCAACCACCGCGCCCGCCTGTGGGAGGATGCGCGCACGGCGATCGAGGTGAACAACGCCATGTGGGCCGTTACCGACATTGCGGTGCCTTCGGTCGATGATGAAATGGCCATTCACGGCGACACCTCCGAGGACGCGGTTCTGGCGCGGCTGGCGGCGGCGGGCCTGACCGACGGCGCACTGAAACGCGGGCCATCAGGGCCGTTCGATCTGACACGCAGCACAGCCGGGATAACTTTTGCCCCCGCCACCCGCGTCGTTGACACCACCGCCGCCGGCGACAGTTTCAACGCCGGCTACCTGTTCGAGCGCGCACGCGGCGCGGGACAGGCCGCGGCCTTGAAGGCGGGGCATGATCTGGCGGCACGGGTGATCGGCCACAAGGGCGCGATCATCGACGTTTAGGCTCTGGACCCGAACACCACACCAAGCGGAGGATGCACAGATGAGCAAACCAGGAATCGGATTTATCGGGCTGGGCCTGATGGGCAACGCCATGGTGCAGCGCTTGCTGGATCAGGGTTATGAACTGACCGTCATGGCCAACCGCAGCCGCCCCCACGTCGATGCCGCCATTGCGCGTGGTGCGCGCGAAGTGCAAACCGCACGCGCCGTGGCCCAAGCCAGCGATATCGTGATGCTGTGCATGGACACCTCGGCCTCGGTCGAAAGCCGGATGCGCGGCGATGACGGGGTGATTGCAGGCCTGTCGCGCGACGCGGTGGTGATCGACTTTGGCACCTCGCTGCCCGCATCGACCAAGGCATTGGCCCAGGAGGTCGCGGCCAAGGGCGCGACATACCTCGACGCGCCGCTGGGCCGCACGCCCGCGCACGCTGAAAAGGGGCAACTGAACATCATGGCCGCAGGGGATGAAGCCGCTTTTGCCCGCGTCAAGCCGGTGCTGGCGGATCTGGGCGAGAATGTTTTTCACCTTGGACCCGTCGGCAGCGGCCATACGATCAAGCTGATGAACAACTTTTTCGGCATGACCGTCGCCAGCGCCATGGCCGAGGCCTTTGCCATGGCCGACCTTGCGGGCATCGACCGCAAGGGGCTGTATGATGTGATGTCTGCCGGTCCGCTGCATTCGGGGATGATGGATTTCGTCAAAGGCTATGCCGTGGACGGTGATCCCGACCAACTGGCCTTTGCCATCAAGAACGCGGCCAAGGATGTGGGCTATTACAGCCAGATGACCCGCGATCTGAACGCCGCCAGCGTCATGTCCGGCGCCACCAAAGCAGCGCTGGACAGCGCGGTTGATCAGGGCATGGGCGACCAGATGGTGTCACAGATGACCGACTATTTCGCGCAGCAGTTCAAGCGGGATTAACCCTCAGCCCCGCCCGCGATAGGGCGGCACACCCTGATCGGGAATCCACACATCCGCAGGCATGGCACCCGTTTGCCAGAACACGTCAATCGGGATGCCCCCGCGCGGATACCAATAGCCCCCGATCCGCAGCCAGCGCGGCGCCAGAAAGTCGACCAGCCGCCGCGCAATCGACACGGTGCAATCCTCGTGGAATGCCCCGTGGTTGCGGAATGCGCCCAGAAACAGCTTGAGAGATTTGGATTCGACCAGCCAGCCATCTGGTACATAATCTATCACAATATGTGCAAAATCGGGCTGCCCCGTCATCGGACACAGCGAGGTAAATTCAGGCGCGGTGAAGCGCACGCAATAGGACACATCCGCCTGCGGATTTGCCACACGCTCCAGAACCGCCTGTTCCGGTGAAGCGGGCAATTCGGTCGCACCGCCCAGTTGCGTCAGGTCGCTGTAAATCGTTTCCATAAGTTTTCCTCAGGCGGGTCAAACCCCGCGTTTGTTGCCCCAAAGCAAGACGTGAAGTTGCGGCAGCACGCGCGGTGCGAACCAGCCGTCGGCGGTGACCTTGTCCACCAGCCACAACAGCCGGTCCGACAGGTCTTGGGGATTGACGGGCAGCGCCGGATCAACCTCGGGGTTGCCAGGTTGCAGATACAAGGGCAGCGCGGGATAACGTGCCGCCACCTGCTGCGCCCAGTCATAATCGATGTCGTCAAAGATCACGATTTTCAGAACGCTCTGCCCTGCCCCGGCCCCTGCCGCGATGCAGGCGTCAAAAGCATCCCAATCCACCGTTTCACCGCTGGAGGGTGGCTTGGGACTGAGCACCAGCGTATCAAGGTCGCCAAACCACGGCTTTGCCACCGACCCTTGGGTTTCGCAGGCAAAACGGTAGCCCTCGGTGTGCCCCCGCGCGATCAGGGCGGTGAAATCCTGAATCGCCGGATTGCCCCCCGACAGCGATACCGTCAGCGGCCTGCCCCGCGACAGACGGGTGATTTCGGCCCAGACGTCATCACTGGTCATGCGTGCCCAACTGTGGCGATGCACCGGATCGACCGCGTGCATACTGTCGCACCAGCTGCATCGATAATCACAGCCCCCCGTGCGCACAAAAACTGTCGGCTCTCCGATCAGCGCGCCCTCGCCCTGAATGGTCGGGCCAAAGATTTCCGCAATCCGCAAATTGCTCATGGCCGGTACTCTGCCCATGTCTTGGGCGTCTCGCTGACCTTGACCGCGCTGGTTTCCGGCCAGCGGGCCGCACACCAGTCAAAGAAATGGCGCGCCATGTTCTCTCCGGTCGACGGTTCTTGCATCACGTCGTTCAGATGGCGGTGGTCAAAGTGCGCGTCGATGTATGCCTTGAGCGGTTTCAATTCGCCGTAATCGCGCACGAACCCGTCCGCGTTCAATTCTTGCGCTGCCAGTTCCACAACCACCACATAGTTGTGCCCGTGCAGGCGCGCACATTGGTGCCCCTCGGGCAGATGCGACAGTTGATGCGAAGCCGAGAAATGGAATTCCTTGGTGATCCGGTACATCACGCACCCGCCTTTTGCGCCACGGCCTGCACCCAAAAATCGGGGTCTTCGTATATGGTAGGGTCACTCACCCCCGCCAGATCAAAAGCCTCGCGGCGTTCAACGCAGGTGCCGCAGCGCCCGCAATGATGTTCCCCGCCCTTATAACACGACCATGTCTCGCCAAAGGGCGTGCCAAAGCGCTGGCCTGCGGTGACGATATCCGCCTTGGTCCGGTGTACGAACGGTGTGTACAGCGCCACATCGGCGTAACCGTCCAGCGCCATTTTCTGCATGGTCTCAAAGGCTTGGGTGAACGCCGGACGGCAATCGGGGTAGATGAAGTGATCCCCCCCGTGGACCGCCGTCGCCACCGCGCCGTCGCCGCGCGCGGCCGCCACGCCAAAGGCGACGGTCAGCATGATCGCATTGCGGTTGGGCACGACGGTGACGCGCATAGATTCTTCGGCGTAGTGACCGTCGGGCACATCAATGTCGTCGGTCAGGGCCGATCCCGTCAGGGCCGCCCCAATGGCACGCAAATCAATGATGTCATGCGGCACGCCCAGACGCGTGGCGCACAGGGCGGCATAGTCCAGTTCCTTGCGGTGCCGCTGACCGTAGTCGAATGAAACAAGGCGGGTCAGTTCGTGTTGCTGCGCGACCATGTGCGCCAGCGAAACAGAATCGAGTCCGCCAGAGCAGATAACGATGGTTTTCATTTTGTACCCTTGTTTTGTTACCCGGGTAGGCTGCGACCGGGACCGCCCCTGTAACCGAGCGTGCAGCGGGAGCCAAGGGCAGTCAGGCAGAAAATTGCCAAGGGCCGCGACGGGCGGTCCCCGTCGCGGCCCTGTGGTGCCTGTCGGTTTGAGCAGGTCGGTAGCGTTCAGCGGACGACAAGAACCGACATATGCGCGTGCGAGGCAAGATAGCCTGCATTCGAGGAAAACAGGTGCTCTGCGGCCCCCGGCACATGGCTGGACATCACCACCAGATCAACCTTCAGCGCCTCGGCAGCACGTTCAAGAGCATCATCCAGATCGACAGCCGGATCGTGGCTGACTTCAACATGGGGTACAAATTCCACGCCCAGCGCCTTGGATTTCTCGGCTGCGAATGCGGCCAGCTTTTCCGCAAATTGCGCCGGAGTGCGCGCCACTTCGGTCGGCAGGTTTTGCCCGACACCGACGACGTGCGCGCGGGCACCATAAAGTTTCGCAAGATCTGTCGCCACGCCAAACGCCTTGTCCAACCGGTCGGCGTGGTTCAGGTCTACGGGGATCATGATATTGGTATACATTGCAGTCTCCTTTTGTCTGTCTTGGAAAGTAACAGACACTACACAGGTAGACTTTGCGCTGGATCAATCCAGTGCGGTCGGCTGATCTTGGCTCAGAATCCCAAGCCGCAGTGCAAACGGCCCCGCGCGTTGAACACAGGGCCGTTTCGGTCCGGTTTTGGGTCAGGCGTCCTGCCCGACCTCCTGGCGCTGCACGCCCAGGCCGTCGATGCCCAGTTCCATCACGTCGCCTTTTTCCAGATAGACCGGCGTGGGTTTGATCCCCATGCCGACCCCCGGAGGGGTGCCGGTCGAGATCACGTCACCCGGCTGCAAGGTGAACAATCCGCTGAGATGTTCGATAATCTCGGCCACGGTAAAGATCATCGTGTTGGTGTTGCCGGTCTGCATCCGCTTGCCGTTCACATCCAGATACATCGCCAGCGCCTGCGGGTCCGCAACCTCGTCACGGGTCACCAGCCACGGGCCGGTGGGGCCGAAGGTGTCGCAGCTTTTGCCCTTGGTCCACTGGCCGGTCAGCTGCGTCTGATAGTGCCGTTCGGACACATCGTTGATCACGCAATAGCCCGCGACATAATCCAGCGCGTCCTCTTTCGAGACGTATTTGGCCGCCTTGCCGATGACCACGCCCAGCTCGACCTCCCAATCCGTGTGGGTCGAGCCGCGCGGTTTCATCACCATGTCGTTGGGGCCGACGACGGCGCTGCTGGCCTTCATGAACAGGATCGGATGGTCCGGGATCGCGGCGCCGGTTTCGGCGGCGTGGTCGGAATAGTTCAGACCGATGCAGCAGAATTTGCCGATGTTGCCGACGCAGGGGCCCAGACGGGGATTGCCGTCGACCTTGGGCAGGCTGGCGGGGTCGATGTCGCGCAGCTTGGCCAGACCTTCGTCAGACAGCACATCGCCCGCGATGTCGCTCACAACACCCGACAGATCGCGCAGCGTGCCATCGGCGTCCAGCATCCCCGGCTTCTCGGCGCCCGCGTCACCGTAACGTAGCAGTTTCATATCGTTGTCCTTCTTCCTGTTAGTGTCTGTTTAGCCCGACCAGCCGCCGTCGATGATGTGGGGCTGTCCGGTGGTAAATCCGCTTTCGTCGCTGGCCAGATACACGACCAGTGCGGCAATTTCTTCCGCTTTCGCCACGCGGCCCATGGGCTGACGCGACACGAAGGCTTCGAGGGCGGCCTCGTAGCTGCCCATCTCTTCACCCAATGCCTTGACGCGGTCGTGCCAGCTTGGGCTTTCGACGGTGCCGGGGCAGATGCAATTGCAGCGCACGCCGGTCTTGATGTAATCCACCGCCACCGATTTTGTCAGGCCGATCACTGCCGCCTTGGTGGTGCCATAGATGAACCGGTTCGGCGCGCCGATGATGGACGAGCAGGCCGACGACATGTTCACGATCGACCCCGATCCGCGCTCGACCATGCCGGGCAAGGCCGCGCGGATGGTGCGGAACATCGCCCGTACGTTCAGATCAAAGGCAAAGTCCCATTCGTCGTCGCTGGCATCGAGCACCGTGCCGTGGTGCACAAAGCCCGCGCAGTTGAACAGCACGTCGGGTCGCGACTTGGCCACGCCTGCGTTCACGCTGTCGGTGTCGCGGGCGTCCAGGACCATCGTCTCGATCCCGTCGCCCTTCAGTTCGGCCAGCGCCTCGGCGCTGATGTCGGTGGCAAAGACCTGCGCCCCTTCGGCGGCCATCGCCAATGCGCTGGCGCGGCCAATCCCCTGCCCTGCGGCGGTGATCAATGCGCGTTTCCCGTCCAATCTGCCCATGTTCTCTCTCCCTTGATGAATTCAATGCGGTGCGATGTTGGCGGCCTTGTCCGCCGCGGCGCGCTTGCCCAGAATGCGCTCGCGCTGCCAGATGTAGAAACCTGCGGCGATGATGATCAGCCCGCCCGCCAGCGTCCAAAGCGTGGGCCACTGGTTGAAAAACACGATCCCCGCAATCGAGGCCAGCACGATCTGGATATAGACCACAGGCGCCAGGATCGACGCATCGGCCATGCGGTGCGCCCAAGTGGCCAGAATATGTCCGGTGCCGCCAAAAATGCCGATCAACCCGAAAAACACCCAGTCGGCAGGCGCTTGCGGCCAGACCCACGAGGACAGCGCAAAGGGTGCGATGCACACTGTCGCCAGCCCCGAGGACCAGGTCTGGCTGGTCGCGTTGCTTTCCACCCCCGCCAGCAGGCGCGTCATCAGGAAATAGAGCGACGCGCAGACCAGCGCGCCAAGGTTGAAGAACATCGCGGGATGAAACTCGGCCCCCCAAGGCTGCATCACCACCAGCACGCCGACAAAACCCACACAGACCGCGATGATCCGGTGCATCCCCACCCGCTCGCCCAGCAGGGGGATCGCCAACAGCGTCACGACGATGGGACCGGCGAACATGATCGTCGTGGTCACGGTGATCGGCAGATAATACAGCGCGTTGAAATTCAGCGCCGTGCTGCCCAGCAGGAACGCGGACCGCAGTATCTGCTTGCCCGGTGCCATCGACACCAGCGCCTCGCGGCCTTCACGCGGGACAAAGACAGCAAGCGCCAACAGGAAATGCACCGCATAGCGTACGAACACCACTTGCAGCGCAGGCAGGCCTGCAAGCACCAGCCACTTGGCGGATGTGTCGATCATGGTGAAAAAGACCACAGCGCCAGCCATGGCGGTCAGGCCCATGGCCGTGCGGTCTTCGCGGGGCAGAACGTTATGGGGCATTCAGATCGCCTTGACAGGAGTTGCGCGCATCGACACCGGCAGAGGCGCCAGGGTGTCGACCTGCGCGGCGGTGCAGTCAACCGATGCGTAAGGCGGCGCCACCAATAGGTCCAGAGCACGGCCCCGATCAATGCGGCTTTCGAAGAGGGGCGCACATCTTTGCCGCGCCTGCGCGCAAACGGTCCCGCTTGGCCCGTGCAGGACATGCGGCCCGCGCGCCGCGCCTGGTGAAAAACGGTCGAACATCACACTTCAGGCACAGGCAGACGCATCCGACGAGCAGCGGAACGCATCGGACAGGTTTTGCGGTGTCAGCGGGCGGAAATTCACCGCGCCGCCCGCCTTGACCGCCAGCGGCCGGGCCGCGTCGAGAACCAGAAACCCGACATCGGCAAACTTGCGATGGTCGTCTGCGGTCAATCGCATCGGAAACTCCTGAAGTTATCTGAAACCTCGGATCGGGGCGCGCACGCCCCGGTCCTCTAGAGAAAGATCGTCACGATCGGTGGCCACGCCAGCAAGACCGTCAGCGCCAGCAATTGCAGGGCGATGAATGGCAGGAAGCCGCGGAAGATGTCGGTCAGCGAAATCTCGGGCGGGGCCACGGATTTCAGGTAGAACGCTGCGGGACCAAAGGGCGGCGACAGGAAGCTGACCTGCATGTTCATACAGAACACCACGCCGAACCAGATCGGGATATACCGCGCATCGACGCTGCCGAGAAAACCGATCTCTTCGGCGGGCAGACGCACCACGATGGGCAGGAAGACCGGCATGATCAACAGCACGATGCCGACCCAGTCCATGAACATCCCCATGATCAGGAACACGACCATCATCACCAGAATGATGCCCATGGTCGGCATGTCTGCCCCCACGATCAGGTTGGCCACATAGGTCGGCCCGCCCACCAGCGTATAGGCCGCCGCCAGTGCGGCCGCACCGATGGTCACCCAGATAATCGTGCCGGTTGACCTCAGCGTGCGGATCAGGCTGTCCCAGACGATCTCGAATGTCATCTCGCGGCGCAGCATCCCTATGACGAACACCGCGATCACGCCCATGCCCGCCGCTTCGGTGATACCGGTGATACCGCCATAGATCGACCCCAGCACAACGCCGATGACGATGATCGGAGCCACCAGCCCCTTGCCCATCGCCCATCCCCTGGCGGTGCGCTCGCGCCCCACCACGAAGAAGATCAGGATCAACGCCAGCACGAATGTGCCCGCAATCCACGGAATATCCGACACCATGCCCAGCGGGATCGGGTCCAGCCCTTCGCGAATGGTGTTCTCTCCGGTGATGGTGAAAAACAACGCCCGCACCATCAGAACGCCCGCCAGCCACAGGGTGAACCGTGACAGGAAGCCAAGGAACATCAGCCCCTTGTCGCGTCCTTCCGGCTCTCCGGGAACCGGGGCCGGCAAGGGGGCCAGCGACGGGTTCAGCTGCGTGCGCACCACGATGTAGATCAGGAAGAACGACGCCAGCATGAAACCGGGCAGGAATGACGCGGTGAACAGCGCCTTGATCGAGGTTTCGGTGACCAGCCCGTAAAAGATCAGAACGATCGACGGCGGAATCATCGTCCCCAGCGAGCCCGAGGCGCAGATTGTGCCAATGGCAAGGTTGCGGTCATAGCCCAGCCGCAACATCTGCGGCAGTGCGATCAGACCCAGCAACACGACCTCGCCGCCGATGATGCCGGACATGGCCGCCATGATCACCGCCATGATCGAGGTGACAATCGCGATGCCGCCGCGCACACGGGACAGCCAGACGTTCAGCGACGAATACATGTCGCGCGCAATGCCGGATCGTTCCAGCAGCGCCGCCATAAAGATAAATAACGGGACAGAGATAAGAACATAGTTCGTCATCTGTCGGTACACCGCCTGCCCCAGCACCGACAAGGGGCCGCGCCCGAAGGTGCCGAACAACAGATCGGGCGGAAATTTCAACGCCAGCGTGACAACAGCCAGAAAGGCCGAGGCAAAGCCAAGCGGCATGCCAATCGCCAGCAGCGCAAACATCGCCAGCAGGATGATCAGGGACAGGGTGCCGATATCGACCATTGTCTTCAGTCCTCTTTCAACGTGGCGCGGATGTTTTCGATCTCGGTTTCGTCGATCTCATCCATCGGAGTGTGTGCTTCGGGGTCTTTGTGCCAGTCCGCGATCAGGTTCGACACGGCCTGAATGGCCACCAGAACGATGATCAGCAAAACGGCCGGTTTGATGATGCCGGGAATGGGTGGATCCCAAGCGGTGCCGAATGTCTCCATCCGCAGGAACCGTTTGGCCGCATCCGAATAACCGCCCCAGACCAGCGCAAAGGCAAAGCCCACGATCAACAGCACCGAAACGGAATCCGACGCCTTTTGCGCCCAACGGGGCATCATGTTGTAGATGATATAGATACGGATGTGGCTGCGTTGCTGCATGGCGTAAAGCCCGGCCAGCAGGAACACGAATGCCGCGATCCACAACGACAGCTCGTTCGCCCACAGGGTCGGACGCGCAAAGACATAGCGCGACACCACCTCGTAAAACATGACCAGCACCACGAATGTAGTCATGATCATCGCCAGCCGCCCCAGCACCACAGACACCAGATCGAAATATCCGTCAGGCGGCGTTTCAATCGCGCCTTTGCTGTCGGACAGGAACAAAGAAGCAAACAGCAATGCCGCGACCAGACTGACCAGCATCATCTGCACCAGCGGCCTGCCGGCAGGGCGGATCATCTCGTACATCCCGTAGGACTCTTCCAAAAACAGCCGTTGCCCGACCAGCAGCGCATACAGCACCACCGTCAGCCCGACGCAGCCGATCATTGCCGTCTTGATCGGTGCCCGCATCCGGCCCAGCCAAAGCGAATTTTCCTGCATCACTTGCCTCCCCACACAATATGCCCGAACCTGCCTGTCGGGTGAAAGAAGGCGGGCCAAACAGGCCCGCCCCGATCTCAGCTTCAGACGTCTGCCTGCAACGCGATCACTCGCTCAGCAAACCCAACTGTTTGAGGTATGCCTTGTGGCTGGCCAGCAATGCAGCCGCCTCGGGCGAACGTGTGCCCCAGTCTTCCCATGCCACTTGCGCCGCGCGACGGAATTCGGCGCGGTCTTCAGGCGACCAGTCATACAGTGTCACGCCCTGCGCCTTCAGCGCTGCGGCCGCTTCGGCGTTGGCTTTTTCGTTGGCCAGAGCGACGTGGAACGACAGCTTTTGCCAGGCGGTGTCGATGATGCGACGCTGCTGTTCGGTCAGCCCCTCCCAGACATCCTGATTGCACGCCAGATGGTCGGATGGCATCGAGTGGAAGCCGGGATAGGTGGCATGTTTGACGATGTCATACAGGCCGAGACCCACGTTGTTGGCCAGACCCGAAGCGTCGGCACCGTCAATGATACCGGTTTCAAGTGCGGTGAAAATCTCGGTAAAGTCCATGACGATGGGTGACGCGCCCAGTTCCTGGAAAATCTCCGTCTCCATGCCGGGAGGCGAGCGGAATTTCCAGCCTTTGACGTCTTCAAAACCTGCAATCGGCTTGGACGACGACAGTGATTCCTGACCGTAAATCGACCAGCCAATCAGCTGCATTCCTTGGGCGTTGTACAGTTCTTGGGCGGCGGCATAGCCGTCACCGTAGTACAGCCAGCTGTATTGCTGCCACGGCGTGTCATAGCCGCCCATGATGTCGCCAACAAACTGGAACGCTGGGTTCTTGCCGGTCTGATAGGCACCGCCCGTGGCGTCGCAATCCAGAATACCGTTGATCGCTGCGTCAAATGTCTCGGTGGTTGCAACCACCGAAGAAGAATAGAACATTTCAATCGAAATACCGCCGTCAGACATGGTCTGAACGTCGTCAATCCACTGCGCCAGCAACTTTCCCATGGGGTGCTCGGTGGCATAGTGGGTCTGGATACGCAGAGTCACATCTTCGGCAAAAGCGCTGCCCGCAACCATGGCCGCAGCCGCAGTCGACAGCAAAAGTGTCTTAAGTTTCATCAGTCTTTCCTCCCTAAGCGACATCAGGGCCGCCCTCTTTTTCATGCCAGCTTCTGCAACCAGAAGTTGGTCAGGATGGTATACCATCTGTGCAGACCCTAGCGGGTCGCATATCGACAATCAACAAATTTCGGTATACCAAATTGACAACAGGGTCATGTCGCGCAGAACATGCTATGCGCCCTTTGACCCCTTCAGGTGATGGACCCTTTATGACCGAAAACCCACTGTCCGAGCAGATCGCAAACCAACTGCGCCGCAACATCCTGCGCGGCAAACTGGCGCCCGGCGCCAGCATCAAGGAACGCGACAACGCCACCGAGATGGGGGTCAGCCGCACGCCATTGCGCGAAGCGGTTCGAATACTGGCCAAGGAAGGTCTGGTCGACCTGCGCCCCGCCCGCAGCCCGATCGTGTCGATCCCGTCGATCAAACAGGTCTCGGACGAAGTCGAGGTGTTGCTGGCGGTCGAAAAACTGTCAGGCGAACTGGCCTGCCAGCGCGCCACGGACAAGGACATTACCGAGATCAGCAAAATCGTCGACGTCATGGCCGAACGCTTTGACAGCGCCGACCCGCTGGACCTGTTCGAAATCGACATGAGCTTTCATTCCGCCATTGCGCGGGCGTCGCACAACGCACCGCTGGCCGAAATCCACCGCACCTTTCTGGCGCGTCTGTGGCGTTCGCGGTTTCTGGCGGCGGTCAAACGGCGCAACCGCGAACGGGTCATCACCCACCATTGCCAGATCGTCGCTGCCTTGCGCGCACGCGACCCCGACGCGATCCGCACAGCCATTGGCGTACACCTCGACAATCTCGGTGAGGACATCATCGGCGTGATCCGTCAGGAACTGGAAGCCAACACGCCGACCACCGGCACAGACTGAGCGCGGCCGCCATGAGCCGCGCCCCCAACCTGCACGCCCTGCCCTATTTCGAAGCCGTCGCGCGGCGTGGCAGTCTGGCCCGCGCCGCCGAGGAAATGTCGGTCTCGCCTTCGGCCGTCAGCCAGCAGATCAAGCTGTTGGAGCAGCAACTGGGGGTCAAGCTGTTCCGCCGCACGGGGCGCGTGCTGAGCCTGACACTGGAAGGCGAGTTGCTGGCCCAGACCGCAGGCACCGCCTTGCGGATGCTGAGCGACGCACAGGCCAACCTTGGCCGCACCCGCACGTCGCACCGGCTGAACCTGCGCGTTTCGCCCAGCTTTGGCGTGCGCTGGCTGGGGCCGCGACTGGCCGATTTCCTGACCCGCTATCCCGACTGGGACCTGCGCGTTGACGCCGCCCCCGATCCCACCGATTTCGACCGCGAGATCATGGACATGGACATCCGCTATGGCACCGGCGACTGGCCGGGGCTGTGGTGCAAGCCGCTGGTGTACGATCACATCCTGCCGCTGGCGCATCCTGACTATCTGGCGGGGCTGCCTGCGGGTGATCCCCTGTCACAGGCCCGCCTGATCGACAGCCCGCGCGCCCATGTCCAGTGGGACTATTGGCTGTGGCACAACGACGTGACGGGGGCCAACAACCGCAAGACCTTGCTGATGGACCGTTCGTCGATGGCGATCCAGCTGGCACTGGACGGCGCGGGCGTGGTGCTGGAATCGATGGCGCTGGCGACGGCAGAGATGCAGGCGGGCAACCTGGTCCCCGTCTGCCCCCAGCTCCCCGTCCTGCGCTTTGCCGCCCACTGGGTCCGCTGTCCCGCCCGCTTTGTCAGACGCCGCCCGGTTCAGCTGTTTCTGGGCTGGGCCGAGGCGCAGGCCGCCGCCCATGCCCAGGATATGGCGGTGCTGATGGCGGCACACGGGATGCAGGTGGAAGACATCATTCCACAAGCCGCATGGCAACAGCGTCCGGTTTGACACCGCGACGCGGCGTCTTTCACCCAAGCCCTGTCTCAAGGAGCAAATATGACGGCCCCCTATCATTTACCCAACGCATTCCAGACTGCCCGTTTCAACCTTCGGCGGGTGGTCGAAGGCGATGCACCGGCCCTTTTCGAGGCTTATACAACGGATGCCGAAGTCATGCGATATCTTGGCTGGAAACCGCATCAATGCGTCGATGAAACAGCGGAGTTTCTAAGGGGCGCATCTGCCGAGTGGGACAAGGGAACAGGCTTTGCTGTTGTCGCATCCCGCCGTGATCAACCGACCGACCTGATCGGCATGTTTCACCCTCGATTGATCGGGCATTGCGTGCGGTACGGTTATGTCTTGAAATCGTCTGTATGGGGTCAGGGGATTGCATCGGAAATCATGATTTGGTTGGTAAATCATGCCTTGGCGCATCCCGAAATATTCAGAGCGGAAGCCTTTTGCGATGTCGACAATCCAGCCTCTGCGCGCGTCATGGAAAAGGCAGGAATGACCCAAGAGGGCACCTTGCGGCGCTACTTTCGACATCCGAACATTTCGGACGAACCCCGCGATTGCGTTATTTATTCAAAGGTCTTGTGAGCACGATTCCTGTCCAAGCGAGCCCCTGGCAACGGTCACCTGGTTCTGCATGCGGAGCAGGATGGTGAACGTCAGAGGGATGTAGCCTTTGCGTCACAAGCAGACCCAAAAAGCGGAAAACCGGAACTTCGCGCAGAGTGCAGAGAAAGACGGGTTTGAGCTCAAAGTCCCCGATACTGCAATATGCGCGAAGGTCTGCTAAGCTAAAGAGATCAGACCCAACATCCTGCATAGGAAATCGTTTTGACTGCTAACCAAATAACCTTTCTGCTTGTGCCATTGGTTGCCTGCATTCTCGTTGTCTACACCGTTCTGCATGTTCGAAAGCTCAAGAAAAATCAGCCGCCAAAAGTCCACGGGCCACATACTCCGGGTGCCGGCTATGATGCCAAAGAAATCGCTCGCAGCAAAGGCAATGGCATGGCAGACGGCGGCGTCGGCTGAGCCAACCTGCAGACCTTCGCGCAACTACAGTGAAAGCTCACTTTGTCCGCTCAGCGGACCCTGACCCGCGCCACGTCTAAGGTCCGGTTAAAGCCCTGCCCCCCCTCCCCCCGCGCGTGTTCAAGGCCGAAGGCCGCCGCGCATCATGCCTCCGGCCTGTCTGCGACATGACGGGCCGCGCCACGGCGCGGCGATGCGCGACTTGGCGTATGATGCTGAAAGGCAGAACGAAATGATGCTTTTCTAGACCCTTTGTGGTTCACTGGGGCACAGACCCTAATGGATCAGCGACCCGCCGTTTACATCAACCTCGGACCCCGTGACATAGGCCGACAGCCCAGACGCCAGAAACAGCGCGCAGCCTGCCACATCGTCCGCCGTCCCCGCGCGGCCCATCGGGATGCCTTCCAGCACCTGCGCGCGCATCGCGTCGGTCAGCTTGCCCGCCGTGATATCCGTGGCGATGAACCCCGGACAGATCGCGTTTGAGCGCACGCCCGCAGGGGCCAGTTCACGCGCCATCGCCTTGGTCAGCCCCAGTATCCCCGCTTTTGCGGCAGAATAATGCGGCCCGCCAAAAATCCCGCCGCCCCGCTGCGCCGACACCGACGACAGGTTGACGATGCTGCCCTGCCCACGGGACCGCATATGCGGGATCACGGCCTGGGACATATACAGCGTTCCTCGCAGGTTCACATCCAGCACCGCGTCGTAATTGTGCGGTGTGATCTCCATCAGCTTCAGCGGCTGGGTGATGCCCGCGTTGTTCACCAGAACATCCACCTGCCCCCATTGTGCTATGATGTCCGCCACCACCGTGTCGCAGGCGGCCTTGTCCGTCACGTCGCACACGCCCGAGGTGTGCCCGTCCCCCGGCAGGTCTGCCGCCGCCTCTGCCGCCTCGTCCGCGTCCAGATCCAGTATCGCCACCCGCGCCCCATGCTGCGCAAACAGCCGCGCCGTGGCCTTGCCCAGACCGCGCGGACTGGCAGCCCCCGTAATGATCGCCGTCATGCCATCCAGTAATTTCATCGCCCGTTCCCCCTCACAGCCATGATTTCACCGCAGCCGTGACTGCGCTGACCGAAATCCCGTATTGATCGTGCAGCGTCGGCAGCGCCCCCGCGTCCAGAAACGCATCGGGCAGGCCGATCTGGCGGAACGGCACATGCACACCGGCCCGCATCAGCGTGGCAGCCACCGCCTCGCCCAGACCACCGGTGACCGAATGGTTTTCGGCCGTCACCACCAACCGCCCGCCTTTGGACGCCTCGGCAACAATCGTGTCCGCATCCAGCGGTTTGATCGTCGGCACGTGCAGCACCGCGCAATCCACGCCGTCTTTCTGCAGTGCCTTGGCCGCGTCCAGCGTGCGCATGGTCATCAGCCCAGACGACACGAACAAAACATCGCGCCCGTCGCGGATCACCTGCGCGCGGCCCGGTTGGAACCGATAGCCGTATTCGCCCAGCACATTCGGCACCTGCCCGCGCAGCAGCCGCATATAGACCGGCCCCGGCGTATCCGCGATGGCGCGCGTGGCCTGATCAATCTCGACCGCGTCGCAGGGGTCGATGATCGTCAGGTTCGGCATCCCCCGCATGATCGCCAGATCCTCGGTTGCCTGATGGCTGGGGCCATAGCCCGTGGTCAGGCCTGGCAGCGCACAGACGATCTTGACCGGCAGGTTTTCCTCGGCAATCGCCATGATGATGAAATCATAGGCCCGCCGTGATGCGAACACCGCGTAAGTGGTGGCAAAGGGGGTGAACCCCTCGCGCGCAAGACCGGCGGCGGCGCTGATCATCACCGCCTCGGCCATGCCCATCTGGTAGAACCGGTCGGGGTAGGCTTTGGCAAAGACATGCAGGTCGGTGTATTTCGACAGATCCGCCGTCAGCCCGACAATATCCTCACGGGTTTTGGCGATGTCCACCAGCGCGTGCCCGAACGGGGCCGCAATGGTGTCGCGCCCTTCGGCGTCCAGCGAGGCGATCATCGCCGATGTGGCCACCCGTTCGCCCTGTGGCACGCTGCGGGCAGTGTATTTCGACTGGCGGCGGGACAAATCTTGCGGTTTCATTGTGGTTTCTCCCCGTCCAGTATCTCCAGCGCCTTGGCCCATTCTTCGGGCTCGACCCGCACGAAATGGGTGATCTCGCGGCGTTCCAGAAACGGAATGCCCTTGCACATGGTGGTGTTGCAGATGATCACACGCGGCTGCGCGCCGTCGTGGCTGCGCGCGGCGTCAAAGGCCGCGACGACCGCGTCCAGATCGTTGCCGTCCACCTCTTGCGCGTGCCAGCCGAAAGCCTGCCATTTGGCCGCCTCGGGCACCTGAGCCAGCGCGTCGCGCGTGCGCCCATCCGCCTGCTGGTTGTTGAAATCAACAATGGCAATCAGGTTGTCCAGTTTCCACTGCACCGCCGACATCACCGCCTCCCATGTCGACCCTTCGCCCAGTTCGCCATCGGACAGCATGTTGTAGATGAATGCGGGGTTCTGTTTGCGTTTCAGCCCCAGCGCCATGCCCACCGCGATGCCCAGACCGTGGCCCAGCGAACCGCCGGTGATCTCCATGCCGGGCGTGTAGGCGGCCATGCCCGACATCGGCATCCGGCTGTCGTCCATGCCATAGGTTTCCAGTTCGTCCTCGGGCAATATACCTGCCTCGATCATCGCGGCATAAAGCGCGATGGCATAATGTCCGATCGACAACAGGAACCGGTCGCGGCCCTCCCATTCGGGATCGTCCGCGCGGTAGGTCAGCGCGTGGAAATAGGACACCGCCAGCACATCCGCCACGCCCAGAGCCTGCCCGATGTACCCCTGTCCCTGCACCTCGCCCATGCGCAGCGCATTGCGCCGGATCGCCCAGGCCCGCCGCGCCAGGCTGACGTTCGATCCGTGTTTGGCCGTGCCCGTCGTCATGGCTGTGTCCTCCCCCTTGGTCCGGGATCAGATGGCACCATGCGGGGGCCTCAAACAATTAAATATTCTTAACTATATCATAAGAACAGCTTCAATGTTGTGTCCTGCCCCCCGTGCTAGCGTCGGCGCAAACAGCACGAAAGGACGCACGCCCATGAACCTCAAATCCCTTCTCGCCGCCCGCCACGACGCGGGCCGCCCCGTGCGTGTCGGCCTGATCGGAGCGGGCAAGTTCGGCTCGATGATCCTGGCGCAGGCGCGGTTCATCAAAGGCTACCACATTGTCGGCGTCGCTGATCTGGACGTGGACAAGGCGCGCGGATCGTTCAAACGCACAGGCTAGGATGACAGGCAATACGCCGCCCCCACCATGGCGCAGGCGGTCCTGACCGGCACCACTTGCATCACCGACGACGTGGCCGACCTGCTGGCCTGTGGCGACATCGAATGCATCATCGAGGCCACCGGCCAACCCCTTGCCGGCACACGCCACGCGCTGGCCGCCATCGACGCGGGCAAACATGTCATCATGGTCAATGTCGAGGCCGACGTGCTGTGCGGTGCCGTTCTGGCCAACCGCGCCGCGCAACAGGGCGTGGTTTACTCCATGGCCTACGGCGACCAACCGGCTGCGATCTGCGAGCTGGTGGATTGGGTCCACGCCTGCGGGTTTGAGCTTTGCGCTGCGGGCAAGGGCATGAACTTTGCCCCGCCCTACCGCTATTCCACCCCCGACACGGTCTGGGGTTACTTCGGCTGGAGCGACGAGGAAGTGGCCGCAGGCGACTTTAATCCCAAGATGTACAATTCGTTCACAGACGGCACCAAGGCCGCCATCGAAATGGCCGCCGTCGCCAATGCCACAGGGCTGGACTGCCCCGAGGATGGTTTGGCCTTTCACCCCGCCGGGCTGCACGATCTGGCCACGGTCTTTCGCCCCGAAAGCGAAGGCGGCAGGCTGGCGCGGGCAGGTCTGGTCGACATCGCCTCAAGCCGTGAACCGGACGGGCGCGTGGTGCTGAACAACATCCAGTACGGCATGTTCGTCACCTTCCGCGCCCCCGATGAATACACCCGCGCCTGCTTTCAGCAATACGGGCTGTTGACCGATCCGACGGGCTGGTACGGGTCGATGTGGCGTCCCTTCCATCTGATCGGGCTGGAAACTTCCGTATCGGTTCTGAACGCCTGCCTGCGCGGCGAGGCAACGGGGTCATCCACCCGCTGGCGCGGCGACGCGGTGGCCACCGCCAAGGGCGACTTCGCGGCAGGTGACACTCTGGACGGCGAAGGCGGCTTCAAGGTCTGGGCCAAGGCGATCCCCGCCAGCCAATCCCACCGCCTGAACGCCCTGCCCATCGGGTTGGCGCATCATATCCGGCTGAAACGCCCGATCAAACGCGACCAGATCGTGTGTCTGGATGATGTGGAGATCACGGACGATCAGGACATCTTCGAGATGCGCGAGGCGCAGGTGGCGTTTCTGGAGGGGTGAGAGATGGTGCTGCCGTCTTTTGTCAGATTTACGGCTTCTAAGGCTAACCGTCTGCGCGTGCTGGCAACCTTGCTTCGTTGACACCAATAAGTTTAGCTTTCAGACTTGGATTGTAGCGAAAAGGGGCGCGCGATTGAAAAGCAAGGGAAACTCAAAAAGCGCATTCGCGATGGCGGTTCTGGTTTCTATGGCGCTGACTGCAATAGCTGCAAATTTCGTGCTAAATGACCAGCAAAAGCAGGCCATTAAACATCAAGCCCTGATCCTGAAGAACAAAGCCGCTGATCTGGCCGTATCGGTTGGCTTATCCACATGCCAGATCAAGGGCAACGTCAGCTACAATTCGGGTGAACGTATTTATCATATGCCCGGACAGGAAGACTATCACAGGACCAGGATCAATTGGGTTGAAGGAGAGCGGTGGTTCTGCACGGAAGCGGATGCGCGAGCGGCAGGATGGCGCAGGGCGCGAAACTAGGGTCTGGACCCATTAATCTGTATCACCTTTCTCGAAAACTGGCTTAGGCTCTTCAATGAGGAAGCCCGTAGCAAATCACTGCCTTCTACATAGCTCAATAAACTATAATCAGCACGAATGGCGGGTCTTGGGAAGAAGGCAGGGGATCTGAAAAAACGCTGGATGTCACCTATGGGCCGGTGCCCCTCTCACATCCACCCCAACGTCGCCTCAGTCGGCCCAACGGGCCGATACTCCGCCCCAACGGGCGTATCCCAGCCCAGCCGCGCCAGCACCTCCCAGACATGGGGATAATTCAGCTCCCCATGATCCGGCGCACCGCGGTCGGGGACCGAGGCCACCTGCACATGGCCGATCAGCCCCAACAACCGTTCCAGCCGGTGCGTTACGTCGCCTTCCATCAGTTGCACATGGTAGCAATCGAACATCAGCTTCAGGTTCGCGGCCCCCACTTCGGCCAAAATCGCCTCGGCCTGCGTGGTGGTGCGCAGGAAGTACCCCGGCGCGTCGTAATGGTTCAGCGGCTCGATCAGGATCGTGCGCCCGTCCGCCCTGTCGCAGGCATAGCGCAGGGTCTCGACAAAGGCCGCATGGGCCGCCGGACCTTCGGCAAAGCCTGCCATCACATGCACGGCCCCGGTGTCGGTCGCGTCAGCATAGGCCAGCGCCTCGTCCACCGCCGCGCGGGCATCTGCGCCGCGACCGGGCAGCGCGGACAACCCGTTTTCGCCCGCCGCCCCGCGCCGCGTGTTCAGGCCCAGCATCGGCAGGCCCGTTTCGTGCAGCGCATCCGCCACATCCTGCGCAGGGACATCATAAGGCCAGTGACATTCCACCGCATGAAACCCCGCAGCCGCCGCCGCACGGATCGCATCGGGTAGCGCCAGTTCGGTCCACAGAAACCCCAGGTTTGCCGAAAACCGCATCACATCACCGCCCCGATCTGCCAGGGCACGAATTCATAATCGCCCAGACCCTGCGCCTCGGATTTGCTGGCCTCGCCCGAGGCCATGCGCAGCCACATTTCGTAAATCTCGCGCCCCACCTCTTCGACGCTGCGGCCTTCGGACAGGATGGTGCCGGCGTTCACGTCCATGTCCTCGTGCAGGCGGGTGTACATTTCGGTGTTGGTCGCCACCTTCATCGACGGCGACGGCTTCGCGCCAAAGGCCGAGCCGCGCCCTGTCGTGAAACACACCAGCGTGCAGCCGCTGGCGATCTGGCCGGTGACCGAGGCGGGGTCATATCCGGGGCTGTCCATAAACGTGAACCCGCGCGCCGTCACCGGTTCGGCGTATTTATAGACCCCCATCAACGGAGTCGTGCCCCCCTTGGCCACGGCCCCCAGCGATTTTTCAAGGATGGTGGTCAGCCCGCCCGCCTTGTTGCCGGGGCTGGGGTTGTTGTCCATCGAGCCACGGTTGCGCGCGGTGTAATCCTCCCACCAGTGGATCAGGTCCACCAGCTTGTCGCCTGTGGCGCGGTCATGGGCGCGCGCGGTCAGCAGGTGTTCGGCGCCGTAAACCTCGGGCGTTTCGGCCAGCACGCCGGTGCCCCCCTGCGCCACCAGCAGATCACAGGCGTGGCCCACGGCAGGATTCGCTGTCACCCCCGACCACGCATCCGACCCGCCGCATTGCAGCGCCACCATCAGCTCGGACGCAGGCGCAGGCGCGCGCGTGGCCTTGTTCACCTCGGGCAGCATGGCAGTGATCTTCTTCACCCCCAGCGCGACACAGCGGCGCAAACCGCCCACGTCCTGAATGTTCATCGTCTGGAACAGCGGCCCCGGCGTCAGCCCATAGGCTTCGATCAGCCAGTCGATCTGCATCATCTCGCAGCCCAGCCCCGCCAGCAGCACCCCGCCCACATTCGGGTTGCGCGCATAGCCCCACAGCGTGCGCTGCAACACCTCGAACCCCGTACCGTCACCGCCCATCGCACAGCCGGTGCCGTGGACAAAGGCCACGACGCCGTCGACATTGGGATAATCCGCCAGCTTGTCCGGCGTGAAATGCGCCGCGATCTGGCGCGCGGCGGTGGCCGAACAATTCACCGAAGTCAGCACCGCGATATAGTTGCGCGTGCCCACACGGCCATTGGCGCGGTGATAGCCCTGAAACATGTCCTGCGTTTTCGCAGGGGCCACGGGCCGCAGGTTGGTGGCGAATTCATAGTCTGTGTCGACCGCCCGAAATTCCAGATTGTGCGTGTGCACATGGGCACCCTGCGCGATGTCCTCGGCGGCATAGCCGATCAGGTTGGCGTATTTGCGCACCGCTTCGCCCTTGGCAATCGGCTGCGTCGCCATCTTGTGCCCGCGCGGGATCAGCGTGGTCGCCCCCGCGTCGCCCACTTGCAGGGGCACGATTGCGGTGACGACATTGTCGTCGGCAGACAGGCGGACGGATTTCATGGTCTTACTCCCAGTCCACGTCAAAACGTGTGACGATGTCGTTGATTTGCACATCACTCAGCGGGCGGCGCGGCAGCCCGTGAGTCAGCAGCGCCAGCCGTGCGGTGTCTTCCAACTCCTCGATGGCGTAACAGGCGGCTTCCACATCGCGGCCCGCCACCACCGGTCCGTGATTGGCCAGCATCACCGCCGAGCGTTTGCCCGCCAGCCCGCGCACCGCGTCGCCCATCGCCGGATCGCCGGGCAGGAACACGGGCAACAGCTTGACCTTGCCCAGCTTCATGATCGCATAGGGCGTCAGCGGTGGCAGGAAATTGTCTGGGTCCACGCCCTCAAGCATCGACAGGGCAACGGCATGGCACGAATGCAAATGCACCACCGCGCCCGCCGTGCTGCGTGTCTCGTAGAACGCCGAATGCAGGGGCATTTCCTTGGTCGGCCTGTCCCCGCCCACATGGGTGCCTTGCGCGTCAAACCGCGACAGGCGCGCAGGGTCCAGACGGCCAAAGCTGGACCCCGTGGGCGTCACCAACAGCCCGCCGTCATCGGTACGGGCCGAAATATTCCCCGACGACCCGCCGGTAAGACCGCGATCATACAGGGATTTGGCCAGCGTGCAGATCAGTTCGCGCAGGTCGGTTTCAGCACTCATTGCGCCAGCCTTTCCAATGCGGTGGCAAAGAAATCCTCTGTCCCGAAATTCCCCGACTTCAGCGCCAGCGCCACGTCATGCCCGCCGCTGACCGCCGCGCACCACGGCACACCGGGGGCAATCTCGGGGCCGATGTCCAGCCGCGCAACGCCCAGCGCCTGCGTCACCGCGCCCGAGCTTTCACCGCCCGCCACCACGAACCGGCGCGTGCCTGCGTTGCGTGCGGCAATGGCGATCTGCCCCAAGGCTTCTTCGACCACCGCGCCGGCCCTGTCGCGGCCCAGTCTGTCCTGCGCCGCCCGCACGACCTCGGGGGTGGCCGTCGCGTAAATCATCGGCGCGCCCGATTGTGCGGCCAGCCAGTCCAGCACCGGTTGCACCCCGCCCTGCACCAGCGTCAGCGGGTCCAGCTGATAGCTGGGGTTGGCAGCGCCATAGCGCGCCACCTGTGCCTGCGTCATCGCGGAACATGACCCCGACAGCACCAGCGCAGGACCGTCCGGAGCCGCCCATGCCGCAGCCGCATCGCCGTCCTGCAACAGCCCCGCCGCGCGGTAGAGATCGGGCAGCGGCATCGCCACCGCACTGCCACCGGTCATCAGAACCGCATCGCGGCACGCCTCGGCAATCACATATAAATCGCTGTCGGCCACCGCATCCACCACCACATGTGGCGCCGCCTGCGCAAGCGCCGCGCGCAGCGCGTCGACCCCGCGCGCCACCGTCAAACGGTCGATCAGCCCGACATCCCGCGTCACCTGCGGGGCCAGCAGCCGCATCAGATTGCTGTCGCGCATCGGCGTCAGCGGGTGGTCCTTCATCGGGCTTTCGGCCAGCGGCACCTGCCCCACGAACAGATTGCCCATGAAAATCGTGCGCCCGTTCTCGGGGAAAGCGGGGCAATAGATCGTCTGCTGTGCGCCTGTCGCCTCCATCAACGCCTCGGCCACGGGGCCGATGTTGCCCTGCGCCGTGCTGTCAAAGGTCGAGCAATACTTCCAGAAAAACCGCCCTGCCCCTGCCTGCGCCAGCCATCCCTGCGCCGCGCGCGCCTGTACCACGGCATCAGCCACAGGGGCCGTGCGGATTTTCAGCGCGATCACCTCGAACGGCGCGGCATCTTCTACCGGCCCCTCAGGCACCCCGATGCGCAAAGACACCCGCGCCCCACTGCGCGCCAGCAATCCGGCCAGATCGGTCGCTCCGGTAAAATCGTCGGCAATCGCGCCCAGTATCGTGCTCATGCGTCCCCCGGCAGGGTGATCCCGGCATTGCGGGCGTAAACCTTGGCCACCGCCGCGTCATCCTCGCGGCCCAGACCCGAGCCTGACGCCGCCAGCCATTGCTGCAAGGCCGCCGCCGTGATCGGCGCGCCGAACTTGGCCGATTTGGCAATGTCCATGACAATGCCCAGATCCTTGGGCCAGATGTCCACCGCGCTCAGCGGAGTGTAATCCCCGTCGCGCACATGCGGCCCGCGACTTTCCAGCGCCCAGGACGTTCCAGCACATTGCGAGATCACCTCGAGAAACTGATCCGGCTCAACCCCTTGGGTCATCCCGAATGTCATCGCCTCGGCCATGGCGGCGATGTGAATGCCCACCAGCATCTGGTTCACCGCCTTCATCGACGACCCCGCGCCGACCGTATCGCCCAGCTCGAACACCTTCTCGGCCATCGCCTCCAGCGCGGGCCGCGCACGGGCAAAGGCCGCCTGCGACCCCGACGCCAGTATCGACAACGTGCCCTCTGCCGCACGGATCGTGCCACCGGACACCGGCGCATCCAGATATTCCAGCCCCAGCGCCGCACACCGCGCCGCCATGTCACGCGCAAACTCCGGCGGCACCGTGGCACAGGCAACCACAACCGTGCCCTTGGCCAGCTTGCCCGCGATGCCATTGGACCCGAACAACACATCCTCGGTCTGCGCCGCGTTCACCACCACAACCACAACCGCGTCCAGCGTGCCGGCCACCTCTTCCAGAGCGCCATCCGCCCCACCCGCCGCGCGAAACCGCGCCACGGCGTCAGCGTTCACGTCAAAGCCGTGCGTCACCAGACCGGCGCGCAGCAAGGCCCCCGCCATGCCGCCGCCCATCGCGCCCAGACCAAAAATCGCCACTGTCCCTCGTGTCATCCGACATCCCTTTCCTTGATTTCAGCGCCCGCGCACCGTCAGTAGGTCGCGCGCCCGCCGGACAGATCGAACACCGCTCCGGTGGTAAAACTGTTCTCGGGCGACACCGCCCAGACGATCATCGCCGCCGCCTCGGTCAGTTCCAGAAACCGCCCGCGCGGAATTTTTGACAGCATGTAATCAATATGCTCCTGACTCATCTGATCGAAAATCCGCGTGCGCGCGGCCGCGGGCGTGATGCAGTTCACGGCGATATCCATTCCCGCCAGTTCCTTGCCCAATGACTTGGTCAGCCCGATCACCCCTGCCTTGGAGGCGGAATAGGCCGAAGCATTCGGATTGCCCTCTTTGCCTGCAATCGACGCGATGTTCAGAATGCGGCCATAACCGCGCGTCTTCATGCCCGTCACGCAGACCTTGTTGGTATAGAATGTCCCGTTCAGGTTCAGATCAATCACCCGCCGCCACGCTTCCGGGTCATAGTCTTCCAGCGTGGTGTTCGGGCCGGTAATGCCCGCGCTGTTGATCAATATGGTTGGCACGCCCGCGCTGTCGCAGGTGCGCGCATAGGCCGCCGACACCGACGCCATATCGGACACGTCGCATTCCACCGCCACACCCGGCACCGGCAAAGCGGCCATCGCATCGGCATTGCCCGCGTCGATGTCCCAGCTGACCACCGTCACCCCCTTTTCGGCCAACGCCAGTGCCGCCGCATAGCCAATGCCCTGCGCGCCGCCGGTGATGACCGCAGCCTGCCCCTGCATCTGCATCAGCCGCGCCCGATATAGGGCATGTTCGTCGCCATCACCGTCATGAACTGCACATTCGCATCCAGCGGCAGGCTGGCCATATGCAGCACCGAGGACGCCACATTGGCCACATCCATCACCGGCTCGATCGCGTTCGACCCGTCGGCTTGCGGCACGCCCTTGGTCATTTTCGCGGCCATGTCGGTCAGCGCGTTGCCAATGTCGATCTGCCCGCAGGCAATGTTGAACGGCCGCCCGTCCAGTGAAATCGTGCGTGTCAGCCCGGTGATCGCATGTTTTGACGCCGTATAGGGCGCCGAGCCCCAGCGCGGCACATAGGCGCTGACCGAGCCGTTGTTGATGATGCGCCCGCCCTGCGGGTCCTGTTTGCGCATCTGCCCAAAGGCGGCGCGCGCGGCGATGAACGCGCCCATGATGTTCACATCCAGCAGGGCGCGAATATCCGCCACCTTCAGCTCGTCCAGCGGCGCACCGCCCAGCGACACGCCCGCGTTGTTGAACAGCGCATCAATGCGCCCCCACGTCTGTGCCGCCCTGGCAAAGGCCGCTTCGGTTGCGTCCTCATCTGTCACATCACAGGCCAGCACCAGCGCACCGCTGTCCCCCGCTGTCTCCTCCAGCGGTGCGGTCCGCCGCCCGATCAGTGCAACCTCCCAGCCCGCTCCAATAAAAGCCTGTGCCGTGGCGCGCCCAACGCCGCTGCCGGCGCCTGTGATGATAATGGATGGCATGTTCTCTCTCCCGATGTCCGCAGTGCTTGCCGCACGTTGGCAATTTGGTATACCATTTGCAAGTGGAATGCGCAGGAAAGGCAACACCAATGAAAACTATGATCTGCGCGGCAGCCCTTGGTCTGCTGTCCGCCCCGCTTTGGGCGCAGGTGCCGGGGGCAGAAGCCTGCCTTGCCAGCGCCGTCAGGAACGGCACCGACCCCGCCCTGTGTCTGGACGCTTCGGACGCCGCCTGCATGGACAACGCCCCCGAAACCCCCGCCGTCAGCACCGCCTGTTTTGCCGAAAACCGCGCCCAATGGGGCGCTGCCATCGGCAAGCGTATGAAAATCCTGCCCGATGACACCGCGACAACCATCGCCCGCATCGAAGCCAAATACGACGTGATCGGCGCGATGGTGCAATGTGACCGGATCGAGGCACTGGCCAAGGCCGCCTCCGATCTTGATGGCCCGCAAATCGCCCTGCAAAAGGAACGCTGTCTGGCCCGCGCCACCGCCCTGACCTATGTGCGCCTGTTTGTGCGCACCTACCCTGCCAAAGAGGCTTCTCAATGATCCACGAACCACCCCGCCTGACCATCCGCACCGGCTTTGCCCGTCCGACACCCGCGCAAATCGACGCCTTTCGCGATGTGCCCACTGGCTTTGTCTGTGACGCCATGCAGGGGCGCGGCGCACTGGCCACCGAAATTGCCCCGCTCAGCGCCAGGTTGCCCGGTCATGCGGTGGGTGTCGCTCTGGTGGCCGACAACGGCCCCGAAGAAATCCTCGCCACGATGGGCGCGCTGCATGTGATGCAGCCGGGCGACTTCATCGTCTCGGCGGTGCGCGGTTTCACCCAATGTTCGGCGGCAGGCGACCAGTTCATGGGGATGCTGAACAACAAAGGGGCCGCAGGCTTTGTCACCGACGGCGCCATGCGCGACCTTGAAGGCATCGAAGAGGTCGGATTGCCCGCGTGGTGCGTTGGCCTAAACCCGAACTCGCCTTTCTCGAACGGTCCGGGCTATGTCGGCTTCGGCGCTGTGGTCGGCGGCCAGATGGTCAACAGTGGCGACATTCTGGTGGGTGACAGCAACGGCGTCGTGGTTGTCCCCTTTGCACAGATCGACACGGTTATCGCAGCGCTTGCAGCGGTCAAAGACGCCGAAGAAACCCTTGAGGCCAATGTAAAGGCCGGCGGCGCGGATATGCCCGCAATCGAAGAGATGCTGGCCGACGGTACAGCCGTTATGGTCGACTGACCCCGCCCCTTCTCTGGTTCAAAAAATCCCCGCCGGAGGCTCCTGCCCTTGCAGCGCAGTCCGGCGGGGCGATGGGAACAAAGCCCGGAAACCAAGGTGCACAGCAGCGTCGGCCTCTGGGTGCGCACAAAGCGGACACCTGCCAGGAGGGGCGGACGCTGCCCTGATGAGGGAAGGGCGCGCAGGCCCCCCTCACCCCGCAGGCTTATCATCCTCCAGATAATAGCGGATATTGTCTTCGAACGACGCATCGGCCTCCAGCCCAAGCGCCTCGGCCTTGTCGGCGTGGATGTCCCAGCGCCAGCCCGAGACAATCGCCTGCACGTCGGGCTGGGCCTCCCAACGGATCAGTTTGGCGGGTTCGGGGCCGGCCACGGCGGTCATGGCGGCAATCACCTGATCTATCGACCAGACCTTGCCCGGCATCTGCATGGCGCGGTTTTCGCCGATGGCGGCGGCGTCCAGCTCGGCGGCTTTCACAAGGTTCTCGGCGCATTTGCGGGGGCTGAGGTAGTAGTGCAGGAAATCACCGTCGACGGGGCACACCGCCGGTTGCCCGTTCAGCGGTTCGCGCAGGATCGACGACATGAACGACGAAGCCGCGCGGTTGGGTTTGCCGGGCCGGACCGAGATCGTGGGCAGCCGGAAGGCCCGCCCGTCGATAAAGCCCTTGCGCGAATAGTCGTTGATCAGGATCTCGCCCATCGCCTTTTGCCCGCCATAAGAGGTTTGCGGGTTGGGATAGCTGTGATCACCCAGCGGGTTCTGCGCCTCGCCGCCATAGACGGCGATGGAAGAGGTGAAGACCACGACCGGCGTGTTGCCCAATCTGCGGCAGCGTTCCAGCACGTTGTAGGTGCCGAACAGGTTGATCTGCATCCCGGCGTCAAAGTCCTCTTCGGCGTGGGCCGACACGATGGCGGCCAGCAGGTAGATCACGTCGGTGTCTGCGGTCACGACCTGTGCCACCGAGGCCGCATCAGCGATGTCGCAGCGCGTTGTGTCGACCGTGAACGGGGCATCAACAGGGGCCGGATCGACCACGTCGGCCAGCACAAGGCGGCTGATGGGTTTGCCGCGCAAAGCGCCTTTGGCCGCCAGTGCTTTGGCCAGTTTCTGCCCGACGACACCGCCGCCGCCTATAATCAGAATATTCATCTCTCTCCCTTTTCTCGATCAGTCGTCCTGCGGCAGCATTTTGCCGGGGTTCAATATGTTGTGCGGATCAAACGACGTCTTGATGCGGCGCATCCAGTCCAGCGCGGGGCCGTGTTCGGCGGCCATGTATTTCTGCTTGCCGATGCCGATGCCGTGTTCGCCGCTGACGGTGCCGCCCAGACGCAGGGCGGTTTCGGCCAGCGCGCGTGTGAACCGGGCACCGCGCGCCATTTCGTCGGGGTCGTTGGGATCAACGCTGATGCCCGCGTGAAAGTTGCCATCGCCCACATGGCCGACAATCGTGCTGGTCAGCCCAAGGGCCACGGCATCGTCCTGCGCCTGCACCACGGCCGTCGCCAGTTGCGAGATTGGCACGCAGACGTCCGTGGGCCAGATGTGCTTGCCCTTGCCCAAGGCCGCCGAGGCATAATGCGCCTTGTGCCGCATGGCCCACAGGGCACTGCGTTCCTCGGTGGTGGTGGCCTGTTTCCAGCCGGTCGCGCCAAATTCGTCCGCGATGTCACGAAAGCTGTCCGCCTGTTCGGCGGTGCCTGCGGGGGTGCCGTGGAATTCCAGAAACAGGTGCGGTTTTTCAGGCAGGCCCGCGTCGGCATATTGGTTGAACCCGCGCACCATCATGTGATCCAGCAGCTCGATCCGCGCCATCGGCAGGCCCGACTGGATCGTCAGGATCACACAGTTGACCGCGTCGGCGACACTGTCGAACCGGCAGGTTGCGGCCAGCGTGCTTTCGGGCAGGCCATGCAGGCGCAGGGTCAGTTCGGTGATGATGCCAAGCGTGCCTTCCGAGCCGACCAGCAGGTGCGTCAGGTCATAGCCCGATGACGATTTGCGCGCCTGTGTGCCGGTGCGGATGATGCTGCCGTCGGCCATCACGGCCTCCAGCGCCAGCACGTTTTCGCGCATGGTGCCATAGCGCACGGCGGTGGTGCCGCTGGCGCGGGTGGCGGTCATGCCGCCCAGCGATGCGTCGGCACCGGGGTCGATGGGAAAGAACAGGCCGGTGTCGCGCAACTGCGCGTTCAGCCCCATGCGGGTCAGACCCGGTTGCACGGTCACGTTCAGGTCTTCGGGACGGATCTGTAGCACGCGGTTCATCCGGTTCATGTCCAGACTGATGCCGCCCCGGGTCGCCAGATGCTGCCCTTCAAGCGAGGTGGCAGCGCCCACCGCGACCACGGGGCATTTGTGCTGACCGCAGATGCGGATGATCTGCGCCACCTCTTCGGTGGTTTCGGGATAGGCCACAGCGTCGGGCGGGGCGTCGGGGTAATAGGTTTCGTTGCGGCCATGTTGGGCGCGGTCGGCGTCGGACGTGACGAGCCGGTCGCCCAGCAGGTCGCGCAGGGCGGTGATGGCGGTGGCATGTGCCGTCAGGGTATCGCTCATCGGGAGACTCCGGCAATCAGGGCAAGGGCGACGACACCCAGCATGGCGGCGGCCATCGCATAATTGATGCGGCGCTGGGCGGTGTCGGACAGGTTCAGGCGGTGCAGGCTGGCCCCCGCCCAGAGCCAGCCCAGATGGATTGGTATCCAAAAGGCGTTGACGATCAGCAGCTTGGTCACGGTTTCAAAGATCAGGCTGTCAGGCGCATAGGGAAAGCCTGCGAACAGGGTGGTGTTGACGGCATAGGCCTTGGGGTTGATCGCCTGCAACAGGATGCCCGCACCGATGCCCGGCGCGGTGGCGGCAGCAATAAAGGCCACCTTGCTGCCGGCAAAGGCGATGCGGGCGGCCAGATACAGAAGGTAGAGGATCGACGCCCCCATCAGCACCCAGCGCACCACCGGCACCGCCAGTATCACCGCCGCCAGCCCCGAGATCACGCCGAAGGCCACGATATTGGTGCCGATGAACAACCCCGTCAGATAGCGCAGCCCGGCGCGAAACCCGTGCCCCGCGCCGATGCCCGCCGTGGACAACACGCCGGGGCCGGGGGTGATCAGCAGGAAGAAAACCGCCAGGGCAAAGGTGATCATGCGCCGAACACCAACTGGACCTTCATCGCCTGCGCGCGGTCACCGGCCATGGCAAATGCGGCGGCAAATTCTGCCAGCGGATAACTGTGGGTCAGCAGCGGGGTCACGTCGATCAGCCCCTGTTGCATCATCTGCACCGCAAGGGGAAAGGCCGCGTGAAAGCGAAACGAGCCGTTTATCGACAGCTCTTTGGCGGTGATCTGCATCATCGGCAGGGACATGTCGCCCGACAGACCCAGCTGGATCACCTGACCGCGCGGACGCAGCGCGCCGATGCCCGCGACCAGCGCTGCCTGTGCGCCAGAACATTCGAACAGCACGTCAAGGCAGCCTTTGTCCAGCGTGTAGGGCAGCAGCGCCTCGGGGTGCGTGGCGGTGTTCAGGGTGATGTCGGCGCCGGCGCGGCGGGCGATGTCCAGCACGGGGGCGGCGATGTCGGTGGCGATGATTTCGGCGGCACCGGCGCGGCGTGCGGCCAGGATCACAAGAATGCCGATAGGGCCGCAGCCGGTGACCAGCACCCGTTTGCCCAGCATCTCGCCCGCACGGCCCACGGCGTGCAGCGCGACGGCCAGCGGCTCGGCCATGGCGGCCTGCGCCGCACTCAGACCATGGGCGGGCACGCATTGGCTGGCGTCGGCCACCAGCGTGTCGCGAAACGCGCCCTGAATGTGGGGAAAGGGCATGGCCGAGCCGTAAAACCGCATGTTCAGGCATTGGTTGGGCAGGCCGCGCAGGCATTGTGTGCAAGCTCCACAGGGGCGCGACGGTGACACCGCCACCAGATCGCCCACAGCCAGCCCGTCAACACCATCGCCAAGCGCATCGACCACGCCCGAAACCTCGTGGCCCAAAATCATCGGTTCGCGCAGGCGTACCGCGCCAAAACCGCCGTGATTGTAATAATGCAGATCCGATCCGCAGATGCCCCCGCGCTGCATGGCAATGCGCACCTGACCCGTGCCGGGTGTTTCAACGGGCACCTCGGCCAGCCGCAGATCGCGGGCGGCATGGGCGAACAGGGCGTGGGGCATGGCGGGCCTTTCGGTGGGTTCTTGCAACTGGGGTGGAATGGTATACCATTTCATCAAATGCGGATTCAGGCGGGGTGTCAATGGCACCGGTGTGCCTTTGAGAGGGGATATATGGAACTGTTCGATCTGGGCGGGCGCACGGCGCTGGTTACGGGCGCGTCAATGGGCATTGGCGCGGCGCTGGCGCGTGGTTTGGCCGAAGCGGGCGCGCGGGTGGTGCTGAATGCACGCAATGCCGCGCGGCTGGAAGAAGCGGCGCAGGGGCTGCGGGATGCGGGCCATGATGTGGACACGCTGGCCTTTGACGTGACCGATGCCGATGCGGTGCGCGCGGCGGTTGACGGCTATGTGCAGACGCGGCCCATCGACATCCTGATCAACAACGCAGGGATGCAGCATCGCGGGCCGCTGGAGGATTTCGAGGTCGAAGCCTTTGACCGGCTGATGCGGACCAATGTGAATTCGGCCTTTTATGTGGGTCAGGCCACGGCGCGGCACATGATTGCGCAAGGCCACGGGCGGATCATCAACATCGCTTCCGTGCAGACCGCTTTGGCGCGCCCGGGCATCGCGCCCTACACCGCGTCCAAGGGGGCGATTGCCAACCTGACCAAGGGTATGGCGACCGACTGGGCGCGGCACGGGCTGAACTGCAACGCCATCGCACCGGGCTATTTCGAGACACCGCTGAATGCGGCGCTGGTGGCGGATCCCGCATTCACCGAATGGCTGGAAAAACGCACCCCCGCAGGCCGTTGGGGGCGGGTCGAGGAACTGGTGGGGGCGGCGATATTCCTGTCGTCCAAGGCGTCAAGTTTCGTAAACGGACAAACCATTTTCGTCGACGGCGGGATCACCGCCAGTCTTTGAACAGAGCTTTTGGAGGAGCATCACATGAGCAAGAGCATAATCGGTTTCATCGGCGTCGGGTTCATGGGGCATGGCATGGCCAAGAACCTGCTGCAAAAGGGCTATCCGTTGTGGGTCAAGGGCAACCGCAACCGCACGCCGGTGGACAATCTGGTGGGCATGGGCGCGCAAGAGGCCGCGACGGCGCGCGAGCTGGCGCAGAATTGCGATATCATCCATCTGTGTTTGTCGAATTCCGAACAGGTGGAGGCGACGTTTCGCGGTCCTGACGGAATTCTGGCAGGCGCGCGGGCGGGGTTGATCGTGATCGACACCACCACGGCTGACCCGACCTCGACCGCCGTGCTGGCCGCAGAGCTGGCACAGACGGGCGGCACGCTGGTGGATGCCCCGCTGGGGCGCACGCCCAAAGAGGCCGAGGCCGGCACGCTGGACGCGATGGTGGGCTGTGACAATGCCACCTTTGACAAGATCAAGCCGGTGCTGGACTGCTGGGCGGGCAATATCACCCATGTCGGCAGCACCGGCGCGGGGCACAAGATGAAGCTGCTGATGAACTTTATCTCGATGGGCTATGCGTCGCTTTATGCCGAGGCGACGGTGCTGGGGGCCAGTGTGGGCATTCCGCCCACCAAGGTGCGCGAGGTGATCGGATCGTCACGTCTGACCAACGGGTTTTTCGAGACCTTCATGACCTATGCGGTCGACCGCGAAGAGGTGCACAAGTTCACCATTTCCAATGCCGCCAAAGACCTGCGCTATGTCAATGCAATGGCGGACAGCGCGGGGATCATGACGGTGATGGCGGCGGCGGCCAAACAGTATTTCGCTCATGTCGAGGCCAGCGGGAACGGGCAGGATTATGTGCCCAAAATCACCGACCATGTGGCGGCGCTGAACGGGATGGATATGGAAGAAGAAGCGAAGAAAGGGCGGGGGTAACGGGGCCACGAAGGGCAGTGCCCGCCCGTCCGGGCTTTTGCGCTCCCTTTCCGCTTGCGCCCCGCGCGGAGCCAGGGCCGCAATCCGCCGTGCATCATGCCAGAGGCCTGTCTGCAACATGACGGACCGCCCCAAGGCACGGCCCGTCAATGCGCGGCCAAGCGCGCCAATGCGCATGGCAGTAAAGTCCCGATAGCGGGCCTACCCCGCTCAGTTCACCGGCGTCAGCAGATCATCCCCCGCCAGAAACGCCGCCACGTTGTCGCGTTGCAGCCTGGCCATCGCGGCGCGGGTTTCGTGGGTGGCCGAGCCCTGATGCGGTTGCAGCACCACGTTGTCCAGCGTCAGAAAACGCGGGTTCACCTTGGGCTCTCCCACGAACACATCCAGACCGGCACCGGCCAAAGCGCCGCTTTCCAGCGCGTCCAGCATCGCCTCTTCGTCAATCGTCGTGCCGCGCGAAATGTTGATGATGACGCCGCGCGCGCCCAGCGCCGCAATCACCTCTTTCGAGACGTATTTTTCTGTTGCAGGGCCACCCACCAGCGCGACAAACAGGAAATCGACAGCCTTGGCCAGATCGACCGGGTCGGCGTGATATGTCCAGCCCGGTGTCTCTTTTTCCGAGCGCGCGTGATAGTGAACATCACATCTGAACGCCGCCAGACGGTCGGCAATGTCACGGCCAATGCGTCCCATCCCCATGATCCCGACCGAGCCGCCGCTAAGCTTGCGGTTCAACGGCAAACCGCCCTTTTCCGCCCACGACCCGTCGCGCACCCACGCGTCGCCCTGACGCATGTCGCGGCCCTGCATCAGCCACATGGCAATCGCCATATCGGCCACATCATCGTTCAGCACATCCGGCGTATTCGTCACCTTGATCCCGCGCGCGCCGGCCGCATCCACGTCAATCGCGTCATAGCCCACGCCATAATTCGCAATCACCCCGAGGTTTGCAAACCGGTCCATCTCGACCCCGCCAAAGGGCCGGTGCCCCTTGTAGGCAATCGCCTTGACCGCAGCACAGGCCGCATCGTCCAGCGCGTCCAGTTCGGCGCGTGTGCCGATGAAGGTCGGCTTCAATTCGGCGGCAAAGGCTTCGCGTTCGACGTCGGTGTAGGGGCCGATGGCAAGGGTGGCAGACATGTGGGGCAACTCCTGAAAAATGGTATACCAACGTGTCGCGACATTTCCCGCCCATGTCAACCACGCGTCACCGCCCCTTTGAACGCATCCAGTGCCGCCGCCAGTTCGGGGTGATCCGCCGCATAGGTCCGCACGTCCACGCCTGCCGCCTGCGCTGCGGCTGCCTGCCGGAAACTGGTGATGCCCGCCGCCGGACCTGCGGGGTGGCTCATGATCCCGCCGCCCGCGCAGATCAGGAAATCATCATTGCCCAGCGCATCGGCACTTGGCCCCACCTGCCAGGCTGTCTGCCCCGAGGAGAACACCGGCAGCGCCCCGTGATCGTGGCCGTCCGAGACCGGCGCCTGCACCGCCCGCGCGGCTTCGATCACAACCGCATCCGGTTCGGTGAACTTGCTGGCCAGCCCGTTCACATGCAGATGATCCGCCCCCGCCAGCCGCCACAGCTTTTGCATCGCGGGGTACGCAATCCCGATGTGCGGCGAGCGCGACAGCAGCCCCCAACCGTTGCGATGCGCATGGATCGGCAGGGACGAACGGTCGCGCACCGCGCGCAGCCCCGCCAGCCCGACCGAGTTCAGCGACACCATTGCACAGGTCGCTCCCAGCCCTTCCAGCATTTCAAGATGCCGCCACATATCGGTGATTTCATCCGTGATGTTGAACGCATACATCGCCTTGCGGCCCGTCACCTGCGCCGCTTCATCCAGCGCCTGCATCACCAGCCGCGCGCGCGCGTCCAAGGGGCACGCAGGCCCGTTGCCCTGCAATTCGTCGTCCTTGATGAAATCAATCCCCGCCCGCGCGAGATCACCGGCCAGTGCTGCGGTCTCCGCCGCACTCAGCCCCACGCTGGGCTTGACGATGGTGCCGATCATCGGCCCCGTTTCCACCCCCATCAGCGCCCGCGTGCCCGCCACCCCGAACTGCGGCCCCGGACAGGCGGCGGCGATGCTGTCGGGGATCTCCAGCGACAGCAACCGGATGGCCGAGACTTCGGCCAGTTCGAACAGGTTCCCCGCCACCGTCGCCAGAATGTTCGGCAACGACGGCCCGAACGTGTCCACCGGCCAGCTTAATGTAATACGCCCCTGCTCGTATCGGTCGGCCTTGAGCCGACACGGCAACGCCGGTTGGTCCGAAGCTCCCGTAATCTCGACCATTTCAACCCGCGCTGCCGAACGTGCGCGCAAATCATCCGTCTCCGAGGCCAGCCGGATGAACGTCCCCGTCGACTGCTCCCCCGCGATCACCTCTGCTGCGCGGGCCACGCCCACCGGGCTTTCAATTTCATATGTTGCTTGCAACCGTGTCATCGCGCGCCGCCTCCGTCCCGCACCCATCCAAAATAATCGCGGCTGCCCATCTGCCCGCCCTTCAGCGCCAGATGCAGCCCGTCCATCGCCCCCGTCGCATGGGCACGGCATATCGCGGCGCCCGCAATCGTCGGTGCCACCGCCGTCAGCGCGTCGATGCCCAAAGCGTGGCACACATGCCCCGAGGTGTCGCCGCCCGACACCACGGCGCGGGTCAGCCCGCCCCGTTCGATCAACGCCCGCAACACCCGACCCAGCGCAGCACCAATGCGGTCGTTGACTGCAGGCAGGTCCGCCCCCGCCGCTGTCCGCAAAGCCGCCACCGCCGGATCATCCGGCCCGCGCGCGGTATAGATCAACGGCACCTGCCCTGCGTCCAGCGCGGCCAGCCCAGCCGCCACCGCCGCCGCTTCGGCAGCGGGCAACCCGTCGCCACAGGCCGCCAGCACGTCAAAGGCCACGCCTGCAAATCCGTTCCCGCAAGCCCACGCAATCTGGTCTGCCGTGGTGGGCGAAACCGATCCGCTGACCACCGCCATCCGTTCGACCCGCCCCAACCCGGCAACTGGCGTCGCCTCGGGCAACCATCCCTGCGTGCGGAAATAGGCCACCAGCGCATAGGCCGTCCCTTGCGAGCCCACCACAAACCGGTTGGCCGCGCGGTTTTCCCACAACAGCCGCCCCACGGCGACCTCGTCCGCGGGTCCCATCATGTCCACGGTCACACCATGCCCCGCAACCAGCGCCGCATCGGCACGGCCCGCATCGTGCAACCCTTCCAGATCCAGACAGCGCAACGGCATATCGGTCTGCGCCGCCAGATGCCGCGCCACGTCGGCCTCGTCCATTGGCGTCACAGGATGGCGCGCCATCACCGGATGCCGGTCCAGCCGGAACACGCCCGCATCCGTGCCCGCAAACAACTGCCCAAACGCCTGATACCGGCGCATCTGCGGCGCTGCGACCACCACCGGAACCGCGCCGCCAAAGCGGGCCTGCCCGATGTCCATCGCCCGCCCGATGCTGCCCACATGCGGCGCGGAATCCAGTGTTGAGCAGACCTTGTACTGCACCAGCGCCACCCCCGTGGCGTCCAGCGCGTCGAATAACGCAGGCAATTCCGCGTCCATCCACGCAGGCGACCGTGTTCGCGCCATGCTGGCAATGCCGATCCCCCGCAGCCCCGGAAACTGTGCCAGCCGCGCCGCATCCGGCACCTGCAAGAACAGCGTGGTCGGCAATCCGGCAAAGGCCAGAACCTCCATCACCGCCGCAGCGCCGGTGAAATCATCGCCCAGCCACGCCAGCACAGGTGTATCCAAGTCTTGACCAATCATCGCTTATCTCATCATACCAGTTGCAGCACCCAGAACACCGGAGCCGCCATGTCCACACCCACCGACCCGATCCCGCGCCGCAAGCTTTCGGACGAGGTCTTTGACCGCCTGCACGCCATGATCGTCGAAGGGGCCGTTGCCCCGGGCGATCCGATGCCGTCCGAACGCGCGCTGATGGACCGGTTCGGCGTTGGTCGTCCCGTGGTGCGCGAGGCCTTGCAGACCCTGAACACCATGGGCCTGATCACCGTCAGCCACGGCGAACGCAGCCGCGTCAACGCGATCACCCCGCAAAGCGCGCTGGCGCAGCTGGACGGCATGGCGCAAACGCTGCTGTCCATCGCGCCCGAGAACCTCGGCCACCTCAAGGACGCAAGGCGCATGTTCGAACTGGGCCTTGTCCGCGTCGCCGCCCTGCAACGGACCGAGGACGACCTGACCGCCCTGCACCACCTGATCGCCATGCAGGCCGCCGCCCGTGACCAGCCAGACGACTTCGTCGCCGCCGACATCGCCTTTCACGCGCGCATCATCGCCATTGCGGGCAATCCGGTGATCACCGCGCTGGCCGATGCCATGCTGAAATGGATTTTCCACAACCACGGCACCCTGCTGCGCTGGTCGGGTCACGAGGACACCACCCTTTCCGAACACCGCCAGATCGTCGCTGCCATCGCAGCCCGTGACGCCGACGCGGCGGTGGCCCATATGGCCACCCACCTTGACCGCTCTGCCGGATTGCAACCGCGCGACTGACATTCAGGTGATGCGCTGGATACTGGCGGCAATCTCGTCAGGCTCGAACACCCGCTTCCAGTCGTCGCGCATCAGCATCGGCTTGCCGAATGTGATCGCCTTGTTGCAGGCATCCGAGAACACGCCGTCGATCTCGTCAAAGATCACGGCACCCAGGATATTCATGTGTCCCAGCAGGAAATCGCGTGCGGCCTCTTTCGGCACGCCGCGCCGCACGACCTCGTCCATCGCCTCGCGCATCACGTCCAGCAGCGATGCACAAACGGTTTCGGACAGGCCCGGCTCCAGCAGCGCCATCTGTTCGACCGTCACACGGTGACTGCGCGCGACGGGTGCATAGATCGCACGGCCCACTTTTTCGCCCAAGGCATAGTGTTCTTCCGGCCCCTGCATCAGCGCGTTCACGATGCCCTGCTGCGCGGCAATCCCGCCAAAATAATCCTTGCGGCCTGCCTCGGTCTGTTCATCGTTGTAGATCGGCGGATGGCACGGGTGCGTCACGAAATAGGTCACGTCGTCCCGCTTGGGCAGATGCCCTGCAAAGGGGCCCGCCGCGTCCAGACAGACCACCATCGCGCCCGCTGGCACCATGTCGATGATCGACGCCGCCACCGCGCGGATGGCCGTATCCGGCACCGCCAGCAGCACCACATCGGCACCTTTCAGCGCCTCTTCGACAGGAACGCAGTCGACGCCGATGGCATCCTTCAGCCGCGCGCGGCCTGCCTCGGAAATCTCGACGTGGGCCACGTCAAAGTCTGATTGCAACAGGTTCGTGGCACTGCGCACGCCCATCTTGCCGCCCGCGCCCATCAACGCCAGTTTAGGTGCCATTTGTCGATCCTCATATGCCAAATTCCAACTGGTATGATGAGATGATCTATTGATGGCTGCGAGTCAAGTGGCCACACCTGCGCGGCCCCAGAAGTCAGAGGACAAGGCGTTCAATGTGATCGCTGGATAGGCCGCCCCGCCCGCATCTGCGGCGTACTCTGTGGGGAAAGGTCGCCCTTAGGACCCTACGCCGACCTATTCGTATTTTTCCAGAAACGCCTCGGCAGAGAGGCTTCGGAAATCGTCCAGCGTTTCGCGCAGGCGGGCGTGGGGCCAATCCCACCATGCCAGCGCCATCATCCGGTCGGCTATCTTGCGGGTATGGCGCGCGCGCAAAGGCACCGCCGGAATGCCCGCCACGATCATATAGGGCGGCACGTCGCGGGTGACGATGGCACCGCCTGCCACAACCGCGCCGTGGCCGATGCTGACCTCGGGGCGGACCTGTGCGCCGTGGCCCAGCCATGTGTCGTTGCCAATGCGTGCACGGCGGCTGCGGCGGTGGTCGAACCATGCGGCATCCGGTTCGGCGTCGTCAAAGTAGTCGGCCGAGCGGTAGTGAAAATGGTGCAGGCTGGCCTTGTCCATCGGATGATCGGTGGCCCCGATCCGCACGCAGCTGGCGATATTGCTGAACTTGCCCACTTCGGCATTGGCGATGTCGGCCATCCGGTCGCAATAGGAATAATCCCCGATCACACTGTGCGCCACGCGACTGGCGCGGCCGATCTCGACATAGGCCCCGAATTGCGCATCCGTGATCTCGCAGTCGGGGTGGATAAACGGCGCGTCGGCGTTCAGGCGGGCCATCAGTGCGTGCCTTCGCCGGTGCCCTGGATCAGACGGCGGCGCAGCCAGCCCGAGAAGCTGTCCATCGCCATGACCATCAGGATGATCAGGATGATGTAATAGGACACCTCTTCCCAGTCCTTCTGGGTGATGATCGCCTGTGTCAGCAGCAACCCGATGCCGCCGCCGGTGATGGCACCGATGATGGTGGCGCTGCGGGTGTTGCTTTCCAGATAGTATAATATCTGGCTCAGCAGCACCGGCGTGATCTGCGGGATGACGCCGAAACGGTAGCGTTGCATCGGCTTGGCCCCGGTCGAGGCGATGCCTTCGATCTGTTTGTCGTCGACGTTTTCCAGCGCCTCCGAGAAGATCTTGCCGAAGGTGCCGGTGTCGGTCAGCATGATCGCCAGCGAGCCGGTCAGCGGGCCGGGGCCGAATGCACGGCTGAGCACAATCGTCCAGATCAGCCCGTCGACCCCGCGCAAAAAGTCGAACACGCGCCGCGCGGCAAAGCGCAGGCTGCCCAGAGGGGTAAAGTTCCTGGCCGCGAGAAAGCCCAGCGGCAAGGCAATCATCGCCGCGCCGAATGTGCCAAGGAAGGCCATCAGCACGGTTTCGAACAGCGCCCAGGCCACGTCGGCATGGCGCCACATCTTGTTGCTCCAGAAATCGGACCAGATCGCGCCGTACTGGCCCGAGCCGAGCAGTTCGGTCACGCTTTTGCCGTGGAACGGACTGTCGAGTGTGAAGAAAAACAGCTCCCAACCGTAGAAATAGCGGAACACTTCGGTGTTGTTGCGGGTGATGGTCAGACGGCCCGCATCGGTGGTGATGGCCACACGGTTTTTCGAAGCGTTGATCCAGTCGGGCATCTCGCCCGCCGGAAAGGTCGCGTTGACGCCGCTTTTGCCGGGGGTTGCGGTGATGGTGCCATAGCCGGGCACGTCATAGGTGACAGTCTCGCCCATGGTCACAACCGACCCGTCGCCCAGCGTGACGCGGGTGGCGTCCGACAGGTCGACCCAGTCGGGGCCGGTGCCTGCGGGGTATTCACCCTTGCGCTCGCCCTCGATGGCAACGGTTGTGTCCCCGTCGCGGTTGTCGCGGGTGACGTGCACCTTGTAGCTGTAGGTGTCGGACACCAGCGTCTGCATGTTGCGCAGGCTGATCCGGTCGGCCAGTCCGGCAACGTCGAAAGCGACAAAGACATAAGCGAGATAGGCAAGGATCACCGCGGGTGCTGCCAGCGCGATCAGGCGTTTGCGGGTCAGCGAACGGGTGGCGGTGGCATAGATGGCAGCGTCACTCACAGCACGGCCCCTTTGTCTTTGTACGCCTTCCCATGGGTCAGGCGGTTGCGGAAAGTGCTGGAAAGCTGGTCGACGACGACGATGGCGGCGAACAGCAGCAGGAAGATCGCGGCGGCTTCGTCGAATTTGCCCTGTCCCCAGGACATCGTGTTGCGCAGGTCATAGCCGATGCCGCCCGCCCCCACGAACCCAAGGATGGCCGAGGCGCGGATGTTGATTTCAAAGCGCAGCAAGGCGTAGCTGAGGTAGTTCGGGGCCACTTGCGGCACAACGCCCAGCATCATCTGCTGCATCCACGACCCGCCGGTCGAGGCTAGGCCCTCGACAGGTTTCAGCGAGGCATTTTCGTTCACTTCCGAGAACAGCTTGCCCAATGCGCCGACCGTGTGCAGGGCGATGGCGATCATGGCAGGCACCGGGCCGCCGCCCAGCAGGAAGATCAGCACCAGCGCAATGACGATTTCCGGCACCGCGCGCAGGATATCCAGCAGGCGGCGCACAGGGGCAATCAGCCAGCCCGCAGGGGCCAGACCCCGGGTGGCCAGCATCGACGCCACCAGCGCGAGCATCGCCCCGATCAGGGTGGCAGCGCCCGCAATGTTGATGGTTTCCAGCAGCGAGGGCAGGTATTTCACGAAATACCCCGGCAGCAGGTTGGCACGCTCATAAGCTTCGCCAACCACGTCCGCGGGAAAGTCCAGAATGTGCCGCCAGCCGTTCCAGAACCCGCCGGCGTTGCGCTGGTCGGCGGTGTAGAAACCGGCCACCATCAGGGCGGCGAAGATCAGCAGCAGGATCATGTTCAGCATCCGCTTCTGACGCATCTGCGCGAGATAGTCGGTGCGGATGTCTGCGGGGCTGGGGTCTGTGTCAGCGGCGGATGTCATGGGGTGTCCTTCATGTGGTGCAGGCCCCGACGGGATGTCAGGGCCTGCAAAAGATCATGAGAGCCAAAGGCTTAGTTCGATTTCGCTTTGCGCGCTTCGACGATGGATTCGTAAGCCTCGTGGGTGATCGGATCAAAACCCAGCGTGTCGCCCGAGGCCACGCCATAGGCGCAATCGGGATCAACGTCATACAGACCGTCAACCAGTGCGGTCATCTTGGCCTTGACCTCGGCGGGCAGCGCCTTGCGCAGGACGACGGGGCCTTCGGGGATCGGCTTGGAGCGCCAGATTTCGACCAGATCGTTCATGTCGACCAGACCGGCATCCACAGCCTTGCGCAGCGCGCCCGAGTTGTAACCGTCTTCCCAGTTGCCCTGACCGTCGGCCCAGGTCACGCCTGCGTCGATGTCACCGTTGTTTACTGCAACGATGGTCTGTTCGTGGCCGCCGGTGAATTTGACCTCACCGAAATATTCGCCGCTTTCCATGGTGATGCCGTCGCCCGCTTGCGGGATCTCGATCGAAGGGATCAGGTAGCCGGATGTCGAGTTCGGGTCACCAAAGCCAAATGTCTTGCCCTTCAGGTCGGCCAGCGACGTGATGCCGCTGTCGGCGCGGGCGAAACCGATCGAGTGGTAGCCGTAAGAGCCGTCGAGGTTGATCTTGATCAGCACAGGCTCGACCGCATCGGGGTCTTGCAGGTAGACGGCGGCATAACCCGACGCGCCCAGCCATGCCATGTCCAGCGTGCCGCCCAGCAGGCCCTGGATCACACCGTTGTAGTCGGCGGGGGCAAACAGTTTGGTGGGAACGCCCAGCTCTTCGGTGGTGTAATCGGCCAGACACTGAAAGCTGTTCATGCGGTCCTGGGCGTTTTCGCCACCCAGGATGCCGATGCGGAATTCGGTGATGGGGGTTTCGTCGGCCAGCACGGGTGTGACGAGAGCAGTTGTGGCCAGTGCGGCCGCGAGGATGCGTTTCATGAGATGTCTTCTTTCCTGGTGTGAAACGAAAAGCCCCGACCGTTGAGTGCGGCCGGGGCGGTGATCTGTCAGGCGGGTACCTGTTCGAGGGTCTCGATGGCGGTCGATGTGGCCGCTTCGGAGAACGAGGCGTCCGCGCCATAGATGTCGCGGGCGGCACCCACGGTCAGTTGCTCGGGCGTGCCGTCAAAAACGATACGCCCGTCGCGCATGCCGATCACGCGGTCACAATAGCGGCGTGCGGTGTCCAGCGTGTGCAGGTTGGCGATGACCATGCGGCCGTCTTCTTCGTGGATGCGGCGCAGGGCCTCCATCACGACCTGGGCGTTCATCGGGTCGAGCGAGGCAATAGGCTCGTCCGCGAGAATGATCTTGGGGTCCTGCATCAGGGCACGGGCGATGGCGACACGCTGTTGCTGGCCGCCCGACAGCGCCTCGGCGCGTTTCTGGGCGTGCTGGACGATGCCCAGCCGGTCAAGGATGTCGATGGCGCGGTGCACGTCAGCGGTGGGATACATGTTGAACATGGTCGCCATGGTCGAGCGGCGGTTCAACGTGCCGTGCAGCACGTTCGACACCACGTCCATGCGCGGCACCAGATTGAACTGTTGAAAGATCATCGCGCATTGCGACTGCCAGCGGCGGCGGGCCGCGCCGCGCAGGTGGGTCATGTCGTGACCCTCGACGGTAAAGCTGCCGGACGAGCTGTCGGTCAGCCGGTTCAGCATCCGCAGAAGGGTCGACTTGCCGGCACCTGACCGTCCGATGATCCCGATCATGCACGAGCGCTTGACCGACAGCGTGGCGTTGTCCACGGCGGTGTTCGCGCCGAAGGTTTTTGTCAGGTTGGTGATTTCCAGCATCTATGCCCCCAAGGCTTGTTGAGGGCGACCTACGGTGCGCAGGATTCAGAAATGTTTCAGATTTGCGAAACTTCTGTGACAGGAGGGAAAGTCGGGCACGACGGCGGATGTTGTGCTACTTTTGGTTGAAATTCCTATATTTGGTACTGCGCAAGTGATTGCATTAATCGTCTCAACATGTCCCCAAAGGGCAACTCCCGACCGCGGTGGGCATCGCAACATTTGTGGAGGCCCGTTTATCTATCGTCTTTGGCCTGTGGCTGATGCATCGCGCTACAGTGAGAAAGCGCCCGCCCGTCGAACCTTGTTCCAAGCTTAGCCGAGAGGGTGCAGATGTTCACCTGCCTTGCCCCCGCCGCCCCTTCCCGCCTTGTCCCCGACGCGCCGCCAGCGCCACAAGACGGCGAAATGTGGGGCATTCGCTGTGCGTGGGGGCCGGACAGTCGGCAACATGGCGCAGGATATCGCGCATCGTCTCAAGCTCGACAATCTGACGTTCCAGCGTATCCGCCTTGTGATGCAAGACATCGCGAGGCAGATCGGGCTGCCCGTTCTCGCCGAACATGGATGCGATTTCCTCGAGCGTGAAACCAGCCGATTTGCCCATCGCGATCAGCGCCAGTTGCGTCACCACATAGGGGTCATACTGCCGCCGCAGACCATTGCGCCCAAGGGCCACGATCAGCCCGATTTCTTCGTAATACCGCAGCGCCGAGGGGCGCAATCCGGTGCGGTCGCAGACCTCGCCAATGTCCAGTAACTTCATGCTTGACCTCAAGTCGACTTCAAGTGGCAAAGTGACTCCCTGCTTCGAATTTGACAAGGGTCGCATAGAAAATGAACCACTCTGCAACACGAGACCACTGCGCCAAAACCCCGCTGGCTGTCGCCGCACTGGCGCTGTCGATGGTGTTGGCGTCGCTTGGCACCAGCATCGCGAATATTGCGCTGCCAACGCTTTCGTCAGACCTCGCCATCCCCTTTTACAGGGTCCAATGGGTCGTCACCGCCTATCTGGTGGCGCTGACCCTGTCGGTTGTCGTGGTCGGGCGGCTGGGGGACCGGTTTGGCCTGAAAAAGATGTTGCTGTTCGGGCTGGGGCTGTTCGCGCTGGCCTCGTGTCTATGCGGGCTGGCCCCGTCGTTGCGGGCGCTGGTCGCGGCGCGCGCATTACAGGGCGTGGGGGCGGCGTTTCTGATGACGCTGGCAATTGCGCTGGTGCACGAGGCTGCGCCCGAAAACCGGATCGGGCGGGCAATGGGGCTGCTGGGTACCATGTCGGCGCTTGGCACCGCGCTTGGCCCGTCGCTGGGCGGCGTCCTGATTTCGGTGACCGGCTGGCAGGGGATATTTCTGGCACTGGTCCCGTTCAGCGCGCTGTGTTTCGCGCTGGTCTATCGGGTCTTGCCCGACAGCGGCCGCGCGCCCGCACCGGCGGCGTTGCGCATGAGTGCCCTGCTGCGCCCCGGCCTGCTGCCACGGCTGGTTGCAAATCTGTGCGTGGCCGCCACCATGATGGCAACGCTGGTGGTCGGGCCGTTCTACCTCGGGTTTGCGCTGGGGCTGGGCACGGCGGCGACCGGCATTGTCATGACGGTCGGGCCGGTGATTTCCATTGCCAGCGGCGTCCCCTCTGGCCGGTTGGTCGACGCATGGGGGGCTCCGCGGGTGATACTGGCGGGACTGGGGGCGCTGGTCAGCGGCGCGGTGGCGCTTGTGCTGTTGCCGATGGTTTGGGGCCTGTGGGGCTATCTGGTGGCCATCGCCATCCTGACACCGGGATACCAGCTGTTTCAGGCCGCCAACAATACGGCCATTATGGCCGATGTCGCACAGGCAGAGCGCGGCGTGGTGTCGGGGTTGCTGGGGCTGTTTCGCAATCTGGGGCTGGTGGCGGGCGCGTCGGGTCTTGGGGCGGTGTTTGCCTTTGGCGCAGGCACCGATGTGCTGGAAAGCGCTGCACCTTCCGCAATCGTGGACGGAATGCAGATGACATTCCTGCTGGCAGCCGCGCTGATGGCGGGCGCAACTTGCCTTGTCAGGGCACGCGCAGGTGATGACGCGACGGTCAAATTCGGCCCCAACCCTTGAAAACTCCGCCCCATTGCCGCACTGAAACAGCAAGCCATCAGATCATGCACATCAGGGAGGATACGATGATCAACTTCAACCGCCGCCAGACACTGGGTCTGATCGGGGCCGCAGCCGCCACCGGACTTGCCGCCCCCGCCATCGCGCAGAACAAGAAAATCGTCGTGGGCGCGCTGCGCTTCACCTCGCATTCCGCCAGCTTCGTCGCGGTCGAACGGGGCTATTTCGCCGAGGCCGGACTGGACGTCGAACTGCGGTTCTTCCAGGCCGCGCAGCCCATGGCCGTGGCCATTGCGTCGGGCGATGTGGACTATGCGGTCACGGCTGTATCGGGCGGCCTGATCTCGCTGGCGGACAAGGGCGCGATCAAGGTGATCGGCGGCGGCCTGAGCGAAGAGCCGGGCATTGACGGGCAGAAAATCCTGGCCTCGGATGCGGCGTTTCAGGCCGGTCTGACCACGCCTGCGGGTCTTGCGGGCAAGAAGTTCGGCATTTCCACCGCCGGATCGTCCTTTCACTACATGGGGTCCAAAGTGGCGCAGGCCGAAGGCATCGAGATGTCGTTCACGCCCCTGCAAAAGGTCGGCGCGATCATCGGCGCGCTGAAGTCGGGCCAGATTGACGCATGGTCGATCGTGCCCCACATCGCCAAGCCGCTGGCCGGTTCGGGTGCTGTGCACATCATCGGCAACATCTCGGATTATCTGCCGAACTATCAGGTGACGACAGTCTTTACTTCGACCGACAACGCCGACAACCAGCGTGACCAGACGCAGGCGTTCCTGAACGGTTTCTCGAAAGGGGTGGCCGACTATAACGCTGCAATGATCGAAAAAACCGGCGGCGAAGAAGGCGTAAACGAGATGGTCGAACTGATCCACAAATATGTCTACGCCGACCAGCCCATCGAAAAGGCGTCCAAGTCGATCATCAACGGCACGATGCGGCTGAACGAGGGGGCCAAGATGAACGTGGCTTCACTGCGTGACCAGCTTGAGTGGTTCCAGTCCGAAGGTCTGGTCGATGCGTCGATCACACTCGACACATTTGTCGACACATCCTACGTCGAAACCTACGAGGCCTAACCGCCCGATGCGGCGGGCGTACCAGCCCGCCGCATTCCATTACCCAAGGACAGCCTCATGGACATCCGCCTCGACGCGATCAGCCACAGCTATGGCGACACCGAAGTGTTGCGCGACATCAGCCTGGACATTCCGGCAGGGCGCATCGTCTGTCTGGTTGGTCCCTCGGGCTGTGGCAAATCCACGTTGCTGCGTCTGATCGGCGGGCTGGAACGCGCAGACGCCGGCCGCGTGTTGCAACTGGGCACGCCCCCTGCCGACAGCCTGAACCCGCTGACTTACGTCTTTCAGGACTTTGCCCTGCTGCCCTGGCGCAGCGTGCATGGGAACATCTCGCTGGTGCTCGAGGATCACGGGATACGCGGCAAAGCCGCCGATGCGATCATCGGTGACGTTCTGGCCCGCACCAAGCTGACCGATTTCGCCCGCGCCCTGCCCCGCCAGCTGTCGGGGGGCATGAAACAACGCGTCGCCATTGCACGTGCGCTGGCGGTGAACCCTGCGGTGATGCTGATGGACGAACCGCTGTCCGCGCTCGACAGCCAGACCCGCGAGCTGCTGATGGACGATCTGGTGGCGCTATGGATGCGCCAGCCGTTCACATCCGTCTATGTCACCCACAATCTGGCCGAAGCGGTGCGGCTGGGTCACAAGATCGTG